>NZ_JAQQPR010000031.1:0-86545 GCF_036688705.1 Duganella sp. S19_KUP01_CR8
CCCCCCCCCCCCCCCCCCCCCCCAACTCGGGCGGCGCGTCCTCATGATCGGCCAGCGGCAAGCCATCGCGCGGACTGATGATGTGGATGGACAACGACCAGTCCCGCGTGGGATTGCGGGGGGCGTGGATGCCCGGTTCGTAGATAAACCCCACCTTGCCGGCCGGCGCCGCAAACAGATTCTTGTCGACCAGTGCGCCGCTGCGGTAGGAGGCCGCGCGGTCGTAGGTGCGCACTTCCAGCTCGTTGCGACAGACGCCGGTGATGGTCCACGCGGTGTGCTCGTGCGCGCCCGGCCCGCCGTATGGCGGCCAGAAGCCGAACGCCATGCGGATGCCGCTGCGCGCCAGCGTCAGGAACGGCACCAGGCCGTTGCGCGGCGCGTTCGATGCGATCAGGCGCAGTTCCAGCGCCATGCAGTCGAGCAGGAAGTCGTCGTCGGCCACTGCCCGCTCCATGGCGGAGCGGGCGCTCAATACGGTTTCCCGTGCAGGCAAGTCCGGCTCGTCCTGCCCGGGAAAATCCAGCCTGGCAAAGCTGGCGACGACGTCGTCCAGTCTCATCGCGCGGGCCTAGCGTTCGCGCAGTTGCGGGAAGGCGAAGCCACCCGGCAGCTCGAAACGGCTGCCGCGCGACTGGCAGACCTGGCAGCGCGATTGACACACCTGGCAGCGCGATTGGCAGACGTCCGAGCGCAGGCCGCCGCGCACCAGGATGCGCAGCCGTCCACGGCTTAGCTCCAGCGCCTCCTCGGCCCTGGGCTTGATCGCGCTGGTCTCGACCTTGCTGACGACCACCTGCGCATCTTTTTTCAGCCAGACGATGGTGCCGCCCAGCGGCAGCACCGAATCCGGCGCTTCGGCGAAGTACAGGATATCGCTGCGGGCGATATCGACCGCATCGCTCAGGTCAGCCAGGTCGGCGTACATGCGTACATAACCATCGCGCGTCGATGGCCCCACGTAGCCCTTGACGCTGGCGACGTTGGTGGCGTTGTGCTCTTTCAGATAGCTCAACAAGGGATGTTCAGGAATTTTACCGCCCGCTTCTAACTTGAAATCGGCCATGACCTCTGCTCCTCAAATAGGCATCACTGCAAAATGGATACGGCCTGCCGGCCGGCCCATGCTGTGAACCAATATAGGTCACGCGCGAGGCCACAAATACACCAATTATCACGTCCTCATCATTTCTTTTTGGACATAATGTAGAATGCTGGATTGCCCTCGCGAATTTAAAGTAAGCCTTTAAGCATATGACGATTTCAATTTTACTTTCCGTGTGTGAAGTCCCATGACGCGACTGGATTTCATACCGGGCACGTTGTGCGATGAAAGGATGTGGAGCCGTGTGGAGCCGCTGTTGGGCGCTGGCTTCGCGCTCAACTACGTCCCGCTGCACAAGGCGCGCACGCGCTTGCAGATGCAGGAGCTGATCGCGGCGCATAGCGCACCGTCGGCGCACCTGGTGGCGTTCTCGCTGGGCGCCTACCTCGCCATCGAGTATGCGTTGCTGCATCCGGAACGCGTGCAATCGCTGGTGCTGATCGCGAATTCGGCGCGCGGCCTGAGCGAAACCGAGATACAAACCCGCCGCCGCATCATCCCCATGTTGAAGAACAACGTCTACACCGGCATGACGCGCATGCGCCTGCGCGAGCTGCTGCATGAGGCGCACCTCGGCGACCAGGCCGTCATCGACATCATCCAGCAGATGGCGCTGGACCTGGGCAAGGACGTGCTGCTGGCGCAGTTCACCGCCTCGATGGAGCGCCCGGACCTGATGGAGCGGCTTTCTGAAATCACCTGCCCCGTGCTGATCGTCGGCGCGACCGGCGATCAACTGGTCAATCCGGCGGACCTGCGCGAAATGCAGCGCCACCTGCCCGACTCCCGCCTGAATCTGCACGACGGCACCGGCCACATGATCCCGTTGGAGGTCCCGCAAACGCTGGCCGCCGACATACTGGCGTTCCATCACGCCATATGAAGCGACTTGCCCTCGCCGCCATCGCATTCTATCGACGCCACCTGTCGCGGTTAAAGGGCTTTTCCTGCGCGTTCCGCGTCTACACCGGCCGGGATAGCTGCTCCGCTTACGGCCAGCGCGTTATCGCCAGGCATGGCCTGGTCCTTGGCTTAATGCTGCTGAACCGCCGCATGAACGCGTGCGGCGACGTGCATCGCCAGCACCGGCCGCCAGCGATGCGCGCCATGAGCGCGCGCCACCGCGCACAGGCGGGCTTTTGCGACGCGTCCTGCGACCTGCCAGACCTGTCCTGCGTCGGCGACGCTTGCGATATCGCCTCGTGCGCGGGCGACATCTCCAATTGCCACTCCGGAGGTTGCAAAGACTGGTGGCGCAACCGCAAGAACAAAGACCAGTATGTACGCGTCAATCCCACGTCAGGACTGGAATAACTCAGGCCTTGACGATCAGCGTGCCGGACATCTCCTCGTGGCCGCTGCCGCAGAAGTTATCGCACAAGAAGCCGAACTGCCCGGCCTCCTCCGGCTTGAGCTTCACCCGCACGGGTTTGCCCATCACCAGATCGGCGCGGATCTTGAAGTCCGGCAGGCTGAAGCCGTGCGGGAAATCCAGCGCCGTCAGCTCCAGCACCACCGTCTCTCCCTTCTTCAATTCGATCACGTTCGGCGCGAAGCGGAACTTGCGGGCCTCGATCTTGATGACCCGTTCCTTGGCCTTGGCCTGCACCGCTCCAAGAGCGACCAGCGCCAACGGGGCGCACATCAGTAGTCTACGTTTGGCTAACATCTCGATTTATCCTTTCATCGCTGGGAATTCGGTGATCTGATACGCCACCGGTTTCACTTCCGCCTCCACCTCGCGGAAGCCCAGCCCCCTGCCTGGAGCGGCGGGGTCCCACGGCAGTGGCGTGCGCTTGTCCTGCGAACCCGGCGCCGGCAGCGGGAAGATCAGCGACTTGGCCGCGTGATGCGCAATGTGGCCGCTGACGTGATGGTTCTCCTGGTGGATATGGCCGTAGAACACCGTGACGTTCGAATACGGCATCAGCAGCGCCATCGCCTGCTCGCCGTCGCGCGTGGCCCAGTCCCATTTCGGCGCCAGGTCGAACAGCGGCCGGTGCGTCAGCACGACGATGCGCGCGTCCTGCGCCTGTTTCGCCAGATCGGCCTTCAGCCACGCCAGCTGCGCCTCGCCGATGCGCGCGCCGGGGTCGGAGACGTTGTCGATGGCGATGAAGTGCACGCCCTTGTGATCGAAGCTGTAGTGCGTGGGGCCGAAGAACTCCTGGAACGCCGCGCCGTTGTCGAGTGAAGCGTCGTGCTCGCCCGCCAGGAAGTGCACGCCCTTGACCTTTAGGCCGCCCACGATCTGCTTGAACTCCGCCATGCGCCGGCGGCGCTCGGCCGCGTCGTCGGTGGTGTGGGTCAGGTCGCCGGTGAAGACGATGAAGTCGGGCGGCGTGGCCAGCGCATTGACGCTCTCCACCGCCTGCCTGAGCGTGTTCTGCGCCTCCGGATTGGCCGGGCCCTTGTAGCCCCAGTGCGAGTCGGACAGCTGCACAAAGTAGAAATCCTCGTAGCCGGCGGCGGCCATGGCCTTGCCGTACAAGCCGGACATGAAGACGGCGCCGCCGCCCACTGCGCCCAGCCTTAAAAATCCTCTGCGATCAATCATGATGTACTCCGTGGTGTGGTTGTCAGGACGTCGCCGCGACATGGCATAATCGGCAAGCGACGGTCGTACCGGCTAAAACCCGGATCACGGCCCGGATATTCCCGATTATTTTTTTATTTCTCAGGCGGGAATAAAACCGCACCGGACGGAGTCTTCATCCACTGGACCACTGCAATGGATAAGTTTTTGGGCGACGACGACAAAACCGCACGGTTCGAGGCGATGGCCATGCCGCACCTGGACGCGGCCTACAACCTGGCCCGCTGGCTGACCCGCAACGAGCATGACGCCGACGATCTGGTGCAGAGCGCCTATCTGCGCGCCTTCCGCTTTGCCGACGGCTTTCGCGGTGGCGACGTGCGCGCGTGGCTGCTGACCATCGTGCGCCACACCTACTACAGCGCGCTGCGCGACGGCCAGGCGCAGCGCGGCGATGTCAGCTTCGACGAGGCGCAGCACGGCGACGACGAATCCACCGATCCGGCCGCCATCGCCGCCAGCCGCGACACCGGCCGCACCGTCAACGCCGCGCTGGCCCAGCTGCCGCAGGCGTTTCGCGAGGTGCTGGTGCTGAAGGAGATGGACGATCTGTCGTACAAGCAGATCGCGCAAGTGACCGAGACGCCAATCGGCACGGTGATGTCGCGGCTGGCCCGCGCGCGCAAGCTGCTGCTGGCGTATCTGAAGCACGGAGGGCAGGATGGAATCTAAGCACAGCCACGAAATGCTGTCGGCGTATCTGGACGATGAACTGAGTGTGGCCGACCGGCGGCAGCTGGAGGCCCATTTGTCCGGCTGCGCCGATTGCAGCGCCGCCTTGGAGGAGCTGAAGGCGCTGCGCGGCCGGATAGTCGCGGAGGCCAGCCGCCACGCCGCGCCCGAGTACCTGAAGCATCGTATCCACGCCGCGCTGCGGGCCGAGCCCACGCACCAGCCGCGCCGCCCTGCCCCGCGCACATGGCCGTGGACCTGGATCAACCTTGGCCTGGCGGGCGCGGCGACGGCAGCCTTTGCCGTCACCTTGACGCTGTACCTTGGCCAGCCCAGCGCCAACGAGCGCATCGAGCAGGAACTGGTGGCCAGCCACTTCCGCGCGCTGATGCCCAACCACCTGGCCGACGTGGCCTCGACCGACCAGCATACGGTCAAGCCCTGGTTCGCCGGCAAGCTGGATTTTTCGCCGCCGGTGGTCGACCTGGCGGAGCAAGGCTACGCGCTGGTCGGCGGCCGGCTGGACTATCTTCAGCAGCGGCCGGTGGCGGCGCTGGCCTACCGCCACCGGCAGCACATCCTCAACCTGTACATCTGGCCGGATGCCGGCGCCCGTGCCGGCGCGCCGCAGGCGAGCATGCGGCAGGGCTTCCACCTGCTGCGCTGGTCGCAGGACGGCATGCAGTACTCGGCCGTGTCGGACATGAACCCGCAGGACCTGGCGCAGTTCGCAGCCCAGCTGCGCCAGAAAGTGGCGCAGGCCGACGCGCAGTAAAGGACGCGGCTTTCTAAAACTCTTCCCAGGCCCCTTCGCCGCCGCTGGCCATCGCCGGCTGTCTGGCGACGGCCGGCTTGGCCGATTTGGTCGGCTTTGCCCTCACGCTCGACTGCAACTGGCGCGCCGGCGCGGCCGCGCGGGCATGCGGTTTGAGACGCGTCACCGATGCGGCGGGCGCGGCCCGATGGGCGGCGCTATCGAGCTTGAAGATGCTCACCACCTGCGTCAGCGCGCCGGCCTGGTCTTGCAGCGAGGTGGCCGCGGCGGCCGCCTCCTCCACCAGCGCGACGTTCTGCTGGGTGATGGCGTCCATCTGCCCGATCGCGCCATTGATCTGATCCAGCCCCGAGGTCTGCTCCTGGCTGGCCTGGGTGATCTCGCCCATGATGTCGGCCACGCGCTGGATGCTGGTGACGATTTCCTGCATGGTGGCGCCGGCCTGGTCGACCAGCTTGGCGCCGCTCTCCACCTTGTCGACCGAATCGCCGATCAGTTCCTTGATTTCCTTGGCCGCGCCGGCCGAGCGCTGGGCCAGGTTGCGCACCTCGGAGGCGACCACGGCGAAGCCGCGTCCCTGCTCGCCGGCGCGCGCCGCTTCCACGGCGGCGTTCAATGCCAGGATATTGGTCTGGAAGGCGATGCCGTCGATCACGCCGATGATGTCGACGATTTTCTTGGACGAATCGTTGATCGAGCCCATGGTGTCGACCACCTGGGCCACCACGCTGCCGCCGCGCACCGCCACCGCCGACGCCGATTGCGCCAGCTGGTTGGCCTGGCGGGCGTTGTCGGCGTTCTGCTTGACGGTGCTGGTCAGTTCGTCCATCGAGGTCGCGGTCTGCTCCAGCGATCCCGCCTGGTCGGTGGTGCGCTGGGACAGGTCCATATTGCCGGCCGCGATCTCGCGCGAGGCGCTGGAGATGGTGTCGGTGCTGCCGCGCACTTCATGGACGATGCCGGCCAGATTGTCTTTCATCTTGTCCAGCGCGCTGAGCAGGATGCCGATCTCGTTGGCGCCACGCTCTTCGTTGCGGCCGGTCAGATCCCCCGCCGCCACCCGGGTGGCGATGTCCGTCGCCTGTTCCAGCGGCACGGTAATGGCGCGCAGCAGGCCCATGCCCACCGCGATGCCCAGGCCCAGGCCGACGATCAGGATGGCGAAACCGGTGTAGCTGGAGCTGCTCAGACTGGAATTGACTTCGGCCTCGTTGGCCAGCGCGCGGCTGGTGTCGAACTCGACCAGCGCCTTGAGCGCCACGTCGCCCACGCGGTAACCCGGATTGATCTTCTTGATCAGGATGGTCTCGGCCTCGTCCCACTGGTTGTTGCGGATCGCGGCGCTGGCGGCGCGCACGTTGTCCACGCCCAGGCCGGCGCTGTCGGCATACCATTTTTCGGCCAGCTTTTTCTGCTCGGGCGAGCTGATTTTGGATAGATAGCCTTCCCAGCGCTTGCCGATGCGGGCCGAAATCTGGTCGATCTGGTCGAAGTGCACCGTCAGCGCGTGATCGTGGAACTTGGACCAGGCCAGCTCCGGATTGTGCTGCAAGGCTTGCAGGATCTGGCTGCGCCCCAGTTCCATGTCGAGCCGGATGGCGTTCTGCTCGGCGGTGTTTTTCTGGTCGTTGACCGTGACATTGCGCAGCAACCGGACCGACTGGCCGGCGCTGTAGATGCCCATGAGGCCGTTGGCGAGCATGAGCGCGAGGAGCACGGCTAGCGCGCCGATCACCAGCGTCTTGATTCTTAAATTGGCGAACATAAACCCTCCTGGCGTTGTTAGGTAGAAAGGTAGAACATGGCTGGATTACAATACGTGGAATAGCACCGGACCAATCTATCGAAAACTCACTATGGCGCGCATTCGACGCCCCTTTTTCTTGCCAGAAGTAAAATAACAACGCTTCGTGGCAAGGCTGCCTATCTTTTGTCGCAACCATGCCAGCACTGCAATATCCGCCGAATCGGAATTTGAACGATAATGGCGGCAGCCGCGATTTCGCGTTGCTTCACCTGTTAATTTTCAGTAGCTTGTTTGCCAATTGTTATGAATGAAATCACCATCATTGTCGCCATGGACGCCCAGCGCGGCATCGGCATCAACAACACCCTGCCGTGGAAACTGCCGGAAGACCTGGCGCATTTCAAGCGCCTGACCACCGGCCACCCGATCATCATGGGCCGCAAGACCTTCGATTCGATCGGCCGGCCGCTGCCCAACCGCCGCAACATCGTCGTCACCCGCAATCCCGACTGGCGCCACGACGGCGTGGAGGCGGTCGGCTCGGTCGAGGCGGCCCTGGCGCTGCTGGACGGCGCCACCGGCTTCGTCATCGGCGGCGCCGAGATCTACAAGCAATCGATGCAACTGGCCGACCAGTTGATAATCACCGAGATCGCCCGCACCTACCAGTGCGACGCCTTCTTCCCCGAGCTGGACGCCAGCGTGTGGCAGGAAACCGCCCGCGAGCAGCACGCTTCGGAAACGGCCGATTTGCAGTACGCTTTTGTTACACTGCGCCGCAAGGCCTAAGCCCCAACTTCAACTTCACCCAGGAATCAACAGCATATGTCAGGCGACGGTTTTCACGTACACGGACCGCACGATCACGCGGTCGAACACGCTGCCCACGGCAGCGATGGCTTTTCGAACAATATTGCCGTCATGACGGCCATCCTGGCCACGGTCGGCGCCACCTTCGGCTACCTGGGCGGCGCCACGCAGAATGACGCGGCGCTGTTCAAGAACAACGCGGCCATCGACAAGACCCAGGCCGCCAACAGCTGGAATTACTACCAGGCCAAGTCAAGCAAGCAGAACCTGGCCGAGCTGGCGATGTCGCTGCCGGGCATCGATCCGAAAAAGTACGAGGCCGACATGGCCCGCTACAAGTCGGAGAAGGAAGACATCAAGAAGGACGCCGAAAAGTGGGAGGAATCCTCTAAAGAGTGGAACCACAAGTCGGACGAAGCCATGCACGAGCACCACCAGTGGGCGCTGGCCACCACCGCCGAGCAGATCGCCATCTCGCTGGCCGCCATCACCCTGCTGACCCGCAAGAAATGGATGATGGGCCTGGCCTACGGCGTGGCCGGCGTCGGCATCGCGCTGGGCGCGTTTGCCTGGTTCCACGTCGATCCGGTCGGCCAGATGCTGGCCAAGCTGGGCGGCGGCGCGGTCGGACACTAAGGGCTACGCCCCGGTGTAATACCGCCGTCATAGTATTGCGGCAATCTTGTCAGGATTTTTGCAATATTTTTTTCCCGCAGCGGCCCCATTTCTGCGAGAATCCCGTTCTTATTTTTTTTCTGCGACTGCTCAGTGAGCGGTCGCGCCCTAGTCCGCCCCTCCACACAAGTCAGGGGCGGCTTGCTTTTTTGGAGACATGCATGAAATTTCGTTTCCCCATCGTCATCATCGACGAGGATTTCCGTTCCGAGAACACGTCCGGCCTGGGCATTCGCGCCCTGGCCGATGCAATGGAAAAAGAAGGCATGGAAGTGGTGGGCGTGACCAGCTACGGCGACCTGTCCCAGTTTGCCCAGCAGCAGTCGCGCGCGTCGGCCTTCGTGCTGTCGATCGACGATGAGGAATTCGGCGCCGGCTCGGTCGAGGAAACCGATACCGCGCTGAAGTCGCTGCGCGCCTTCGTCGAGGAAATCCGCTACAAGAACGCCGACATCCCGATCTACCTGTACGGCGAAACCCGCACCTCGCGCCATATCCCCAACGATATCCTGCGCGAACTGCACGGCTTCATCCACATGTTCGAGGACACCCCGGAGTTCGTCGCGCGCCACATCATCCGCGAAGCCAAGTCCTACCTGGACGGCCTGTCGCCGCCGTTCTTCCGCGCGCTGGTGCATTACGCCAACGACGGTTCCTACTCGTGGCACTGCCCGGGCCACTCGGGCGGCGTGGCCTTCCTGAAGTCGCCGATCGGCCAGATGTTCCACCAGTTCTTCGGCGAGAACATGCTGCGCGCCGACGTCTGCAACGCCGTCGAGGAGCTGGGCCAGCTGCTGGACCACACCGGCCCGGTGGCCGCCTCCGAGCGCAACGCCGCCCGCATCTTCAACGCCGACCACTGCTACTTCGTCACCAACGGCACCTCGACCTCGAACAAGATGGTCTGGCACTCGACGGTGGCGCCGGGTGACATCGTCGTGGTCGACCGCAACTGCCACAAGTCCATCCTGCACTCGATCATCATGTGCGGCGCGATTCCGGTGTTCCTGATGCCGACCCGCAACCACCTGGGCATCATCGGTCCGATTCCGCTGGAAGAGTTCACGATGGAGAGCATCCAGCGCAAGATCGACGCCAACCCGTTCGCGCGCGAAGCCGTGAACAAGAAGCCGCGCATCCTGACCATCACCCAGTCGACCTACGACGGCGTGGTCTACAACGTGGAAACCCTGCGCGAAATGCTGGACGGCCAGATCGACACGCTGCACTTCGACGAAGCGTGGCTGCCGCACGCCACCTTCCACGACTTCTACAAGAACATGCACGCGATCGGCAAGGACCGTCCGCGCGCCAAGGAGTCGATGATCTTCTCGACCCAGTCGACCCACAAGCTGCTGGCCGGCCTGTCGCAGGCCTCGCAGGTGCTGGTGCGCGAATCGGAGTCGGTCAAGCTGGACCGCGACGCCTTCAATGAAGCCTACCTGATGCACACCTCGACCTCGCCGCAGTACTCGATCATCGCCTCGTGCGACGTCGCCGCGGCCATGATGGAAGCGCCGGGCGGCACCGCGCTGGTGGAGGAATCGATCCTCGAAGCGCTGGACTTCCGCCGCGCGATGAAGAAGATCGACCAGGAATGGGGCAAGGACTGGTGGTTCCAGGTGTGGGGCCCGCAGGAGTTCGCCGAGGAAGGCATCGGTTCGCAGGAAGACTGGATCATCAAGGCGGAGGACGACTGGCACGGCTTCGGCAAGCTGGCGCCGGGCTTCAACATGCTGGACCCGATCAAGGCCACCATCGTCAACCCTGGCCTGTCGCTGGACGGCAAGTTCGCCGAGACCGGCATCCCGGCGTCCATCGTCACCAAGTACCTGGCCGAGCACGGCGTGATCATCGAGAAGTGCGGCCTGTACTCGTTCTTCATCATGTTCACCATCGGCATCACCAAGGGCCGCTGGAACACGCTGCTGACCGCTCTGCAGCAGTTCAAGGACGATTACGACAAGAACCAGCCGATGTGGCGCATCCTGCCGGAGTTCGCGGCCGCCAACCCGACCTACGAAGGCATGGGCCTGCGCGACCTGTGCCAGCAGATCCACGACTTCTACAAGGCCTACGACGTGGCGCGCCTGACCACCGAGATGTACCTGTCGGACATGATCCCGGCCATGAAGCCGTCGGACGCCTTCGCCAAGATGGCGCACCGCGAAATCGAGCGCGTCGCCATCGACGAGCTGGAAGGCCGCATCACGTCGATCCTGCTGACGCCTTACCCGCCGGGCATCCCGCTGCTGATCCCGGGCGAGCGCTTCAACAAGACCATCGTCGACTACCTGCGCTTCGCGCGCGACTTCAACGAGCGCTTCCCCGGCTTCGAGACCGACGTGCACGGCCTGGTCAAGCGCGAGGTGGACGGCAAGCGCGGCTACTTCGTGGACTGCGTCAAGCAATAAGCAGCAAGCACGGCCTGCAAGCCGCCGGCACCGAACGCGTTCGGGCCGGCGGTTTTTTTGCGCCCGAAAATTCCATACTGTGGAAATTAACCTTTTCATAGAAATATTGCTTTTTACATCACGGCAACTTCTGTTTTCAATTATTGCTGCGCGGAATTGAAATCAGTTTTCTTTTGAAAGTTGAGCTCTTTTACAATCGCCCATTTTGGAATTCCAAAAGGCAAAAGAATGAAGTTCACCTCTCAGAAGTTAGCATCCGGGATGGCATGTATCCTGGCCTTGGCGGCGTGCGGCGGCGGCGGCGCCCCCGGCAACAACAGTGCAGACCGCACTTCCGCCGGCGGTACCGCCAGCACCGGCGTCAGCTCGGGAGGCCGCCCCCACAGCGGGCCGAGCGCACCGCTGACACCCTCCATGCCGGCCAATTCCACGCCGGACGGCTCCGCCACCGTGCCGCTCACCGCGGTGCAGGCCTCGCATTTCCTGGCGCAGGCGACTTTCGGCCCCGACTCGGCCAGCATCACGGAGCTGACGAACAGCACCAGGGAGGACTGGATCACCGGCCAGCTCAAGAAACCGCAAACGCTGCATCGGAGCTACGTGCAAAACATCGCCGCGGTGCTGCCGGCCGGCAGCGGCGTCACGCAATATCAGGTGATTGAATCGTTCTGGAAGCAGGCGGCCACGGGCGACGACCAGTTGCGCCAGCGGGTGGCGTTTGCACTGTCGCAGATTTTTGTGATTTCCATGGTCGATGAGAACCTGCCGACACATCCGGCCGGGGTCGCCAGCTACTACGACATGCTGGGCCTCCACGCCTTCGGCAACTTCCGCGACCTGCTGCAGGGCGTGGCGCTGCATCCGATGATGGGGCTCTACCTGAGCCACATGCACAATCAGAAGGAAAGCGGCACCCGCGTTCCCGATGAAAACTTCGCACGCGAAATCATGCAGTTGATGAGCATCGGCCTGTACCAGCTGAATCCCGACGGCAGCCAGAAATTACAAAACGGCAAACCTATCGAGACCTACACCCACGACGACGTTGCCGGGCTGGCCAAGGTATTCACCGGCTGGAGCTGGGCCGGCCCCGACCAGACCATGAAACGCTTCTTCGGGAATCTGGTCGATCCGGCGCGCGACTGGACGCCGATGCAGAATTATCCCGCCTACCATTCAAGCTCGGCCAAGAGCTTCCTGGGCACACAGCTCAGCGGCGGCAGCGGCGAAGCCGATCTGAAGGCGGCGCTCGACACCCTGTTCCAGCACCCGAACGTCGGGCCATTCATCGGCCGCCAGTTGATCCAGCGCCTGGTCAGCAGCAACCCCAGCCCCGCTTATGTCGGCCGCGTCGCGGCGGCGTTTGCCAACAACGGCAATGGCGTGCGTGGCGACATGAAGGCCGTCATCCGCGCCGTATTGCTCGACCCGGAAGCCGGCGCCACCGCCAGCGCCAAAAAGCTGCGCGAACCGGTGCTGCGCCTGACCCACTGGATGCGGGCCTTCAATGCCCAATCGGCCTCCGGCCGCTTCCTGATGCCCATCACCGACGATCCGCTCAACACGCTGGGGCAGACGCCGCTGCGTTCGCCATCGGTATTCAATTTCTTCCGCCCGTCCTACACACCACCGAACAGCTCGCTGTCGGCGCTGGGGCTGGTGGCGCCGGAAATGCAGATCACCGGCGAGCCGTCCGTCACCGGCTACCTGAACTACATGCAGGGCGTCATTCCCAATGGC
Source organism: Duganella sp. S19_KUP01_CR8 (assembly GCF_036688705.1). Taxonomy (NCBI): domain Bacteria; kingdom Pseudomonadati; phylum Pseudomonadota; class Betaproteobacteria; order Burkholderiales; family Oxalobacteraceae; genus Duganella; species Duganella sp. S19_KUP01_CR8. The sequence goes on from NZ_JAQQPR010000031.1 coordinate 12,535, forward strand.
GCCGGCGTCGGCCGCGATATCAAGGCCGACTACCGCGCCGAACTGGCGCTGGCCAGCCAGCCGGCATTGCTGCTGGACCGGCTGAATCTGCTCTTGATGAGCGGCGCCATGTCGTCCACCCTGCGCAACCAGATCATCAGCGCGGTCAATGGCGTCAGCCTGCCGGCCGCCAGCGGCACCGCCATCGCCACCGCACAGCTCGACACCGCCCGCAGGAACCGCGTCTACCTGGCGATCTACCTGACCATGGCATCCCCTGAATACCTGGCGCAACGTTAAGGAACCATCATGCATTTCGACTCTCCATCCCGCCGCCGGTTTATCGGCAAGATGCTGGCCCTGGCCGGCGGCAGCAGCGTACCGTTCACCCTGAACCTGGCCGCCATGAGCAACGCGGCGGCGGCCGGCGCGACCGACTACAAGGCCATCGTCTGCCTGTTCCTCAACGGCGGCAACGACCATTTCAACACCGTGCTGGCCACCGACAGCACCTCATGGAACGAATACCGGCGCGTCCGCACCACCGCCGATGCCGGCTCCATCGCCCTGCCCGCGGCCGGCGCGGTGGGCGGTGTGCTGCCAATCGTGCCGAGCGCGCCGCAAGCCGGCCGCAGCTTCGCGCTGCATCCCTCCCTGCGCCCGCTGAAGGACTTGTTCGACGCCGGCCGCGTCGCCGTGCTGGCCAACGTCGGCACCCTGGTCCAGCCCATGACGCTGGCACAATACAAATCCGGCAGCCTGGCCGCGCCGCCGCGCCTGTTTTCACACAACGACCAGCAGGCGATGTGGCAATCGTCCCAGACCGAGCAAGCCGCCAACGCCGGCTGGGGCGGCCGCCTCGGCGACCTGATGGCCAGCGGCAACGGCAGCGCCGCGTTTACCTGCGTCTCCACCGCCGGCAACGCGCTGTTCCTCAGCGGACGCTCGGTGCGCCAATACCAGCTCAGCGGCGCCACGACCGCCCCCATCTACAACCTGGCCGGCGCCCTGTTCGGCGCGCCGGCGTCGGCCAATCCGTTGCGCCAGATCGTCGCCGGCGACTACAGCGATCCGTTCCAGAAGGAACACGCCGCCGTCACCGCGCGCGCCATCAACGCCCAGGCCGCGCTCAGCGGCGCGATGCTGGGCGCCGGCGCGGCGGGAGTCGCCGATCCCCTGCCCTACATCAATCCGAACACCGGCGTGGCGGCCGTCAATCCGCTGGCGCTCCAGCTGCAGACGGTGGCCCGCATCATCGGCGGCCGCAACGCCCTGGGCATCAAGCGCCAGGTGTTCTACGTCAGCCTGGGCGGCTTTGACAGCCACGACTTCCAGCTGCACAACCAGGCCGACCAGCTTGCCAAAGTGGCGCACGCCATGGCCTATTTCGACGGCGTCATGGCCGGGCTGCAAGGCGCCGACATGCGCAAGCAGGTGACGCTGTTCACCGCCTCGGACTTCGGCCGCACCTTCACCAGCAACGGCGACGGCACCGACCACGGCTGGGGCTCGCACCACTTCATCATGGGCGGCGCCGTCAAAGGCAAGAACATCTACGGCAGCATGCCGGTCACCGGCCTGGGCCATGAGCTCGACGTCGGCTCTGGCGCATTGCTGCCGACCACCTCGATCGACCAGTACGGCGCCACGCTGGCCAGCTGGTTCGGCCTGTCGGCCACGCAGATCGCCGATGTGTTCCCGAATATCGGCAACTTCGGCACCCGCAACCTCGGCTTTATGGCGTGACGCCGGATCAGCCCGCCACGCCCACCGTCAGCGTCACCACGTAGCCGTCGGTGACGTTGCCGGTGACGGTGGCCATCTGCAGGGAATAGCCGTCGCTGAAGATGTTGTCGCTGGCGTAGCTGATCTGCGCCAGGTTGCGCACGCTGGTGCTGTAGCCGCTGGTGGCGTAGACCTCGTTGAGCGTCGCCATCGGGAAGGTGAACTGCGAGGTCTTGATGCGGTTGGCAGCGCTGCTGCTCTTGGCCAGCGTCGGATAGACCTCGAAGTGCACATGCGGCATGCGGCCCGAATAGCAGCCCGGGAAGATGGTCTGGAACGTCAGGTTGCCGCTGCTGTCGCTGGCCTGCACCCCGCGCAGGTAATTCTGGTCGGTGACGCCGTTCGAATACAGCGAGTAGTTGCCGTCGCGGTCGCAGTGCCACAGGTACACCGCGTAGCCGGACAGCACCGCGCAACTGCCGCTGGCGTTGACGATCTGCAGCTTGATGGTCAGCGGCACGCCGGCCGCCACGCCGGTCGGGCCGTTGAAGCTGCCGCGGATGTCGCTGCGCACCACGCCCGACTGCGTCAGCACGTTGACCACGCCGCTGTTGTTGCTGTTGGTGCCGTCGCCCGGATATGGACCGCCGGTTTCCTCGGGGATCACCGCGCACGAGCCGGCTGGCGTCGTGGTCGTGGTGGTGGTCGTCGTGGTCGTGGTGGTCGCCGCGCTGGTGGTGTCGCTGGCCGATGAGCCGCCTCCGCCGCAGCCCATGACCGGCAGCGCCGAAGCCCCGGCCAGCAGCCAGCGCAAGGTCTGGCGACGGTCGGTGGCCAGGTTCAGCATGGCGCTCAGGTCGGCCGCCAGGCTATGTTCGTGGGTGTCATCGTGGGTATGCATTTCTACTCCTTGTTTATACGGTGGTGTTGACCAGGTTGCCGCTGGTCCCGCTGTCGCCTACCTTGGTCGACAACGCTTGCAGGAAGGCCGCCAGCTTGGTGTTGGCGTCGGTGCTGGTGGTGCTGTCGGTGCTGGAGCTGGTGCCGCCGCTCAGCTTGTCGAGCAGGTTGGCGAAGCTGCTTTCCAGCTGGCTGACGGCGTCGCTGTCGTCGGTGCTGTCGGTGCTGCTGTCGGTGCTGCCCGAAGTCAGCTTGGAGAGCAGGCTTTGCAGATCCGCTTCCAGCTTGCCCGGGCCGCCAGGACCGCCGGGGCCACCGCCCTGCTGCACGTCGCCGTATGCGGGCGCATCGCTGCTGCTGGCGTTCTGCGCGTGCAGCGCACCCATCAGGCTTTGCAGGAAGCTGCCCAGCGCGTCGGCCACGGTGCCGCTGCTGTCCGTGCTGTCCGTGCTGTCGGCGCTGCTGGTGCTGCTGGTGGAGGTCGAAGTGCCGGTGCTGCTGGCATCGCTGGCGTCGGTGATGCCGATGGCTTTCAAGGCGTCGGCGATGGCCGAGGCGAAGCCGCCGCCTTCGGGCGGACGTGGCGGCGGCGCGCCGCGCGTGGCCTCGGCGCCATTGCTGGCGCTGCTGGCGTTGGCACTGCTCAAACGGCTCAAGAAGCTAAGCTGGCTGGTGTTGCTGGAACTCAGGGCGCTAATCGACATAAGGTTCTCCGTTCAGTGGTTGAGGGTGCATCAAGGACGCGGCATGCGGCGGGTTTGGCTTTCCGCCTGTTGCTTGCGCTGCTCGGCGGTCAGCACGGCCAGCAGCTTCTGTTCGGTACGCACATGCTGCAGCGCGATGTTGGCCATCGCCGTCGCGGCATCCCTGGCCAGCGCGGCGGCCTTGGCGTCGTCATACTGGTCGCCGCGGCCCATGGCGCGCAACGCTTCGTGAGCCTTGGCGGCGGCCTTGTCCTGGTCGCGCAGATACGGTTCCTGCGCATGCAGGATGGCGAACACCTTGTCTTCCTGCGCCTCGCTCAGCTCGATGCCGTGGACGAACGGCGGACGGCCGTGGTGGAAGCCCGGGCCGGGAGCACGGTCGCCGGCGCCATGCTCCGGGCCGTCGTGTTCGGCGCCCTGCTTCATCATCGGTGGGTGGCCGGCATCGTCGGCACGGGCGGCGCCGCCGGCGGCGAACAGCGGCAACCCAACGGCGGCAGCCAGCAAGATATTGTGTAAGCTGTTTTTTGGAGTTTTCATGCAGACAATCCTTGGTTGGTAGGGAGCAGCCATTCTCTGGCCGCCCCGTGTAAAGCGCGGTAAGCCCCGGGTAAATCGATGTAAAGATGGCTGTTTTGACACCCAATTGGCGTCGGGCAACGCGTTGTAAATCGGGGTAAAAGACCGCCGAATCGGCCTGCCGGGCTGTTATGATCGGCGCATCGACATAAAAAGAAACACGCGGCATGAAGAGCAAAGTACTGCTGATAGACGACGACATCGAACTGGTGGGCATGTTCAAGGAATACCTGGAACAGGAAGGTTTCGACGTCAAAATGGTGCACGACGGCGAAGCCGGCACCGCCGAAGCCTTCACCGGCCTGTATTCGATCGCCATCCTGGATGTGATGATGCCGCGCATGAACGGCCTGGAGACGCTGCGCCGCATCCGCACCAACAGCCAGCTGCCGATCCTGATGCTGACCGGGCGCGGCGACGACACCGACCGCATCGTCGGCCTGGAACTGGGCGCGGACGACTACGTGGCCAAGCCTTGCACCCCGCGCGAGCTGACCGCCCGCATCCGCGCCATCCTGCGCCGGGCGCAGAGCGCGCCGCTCGACAACGGTACGCCGGCCGCGCTGACCGTCGGCCAGCTGACCATGTGGCCGGAACAACGGCGCGCGGCCTGGGCCGGCGACAAGCTGGAACTGACCAGCACCGAATTCAACCTGCTCGAAGTGCTGGCCCGCAACGCCGGCCGCCCGGTCAGCAAGAACGCCTTGTCCGAACAGGGGCTGGGCCGGCCGCTGGCGCGCTTCGACCGCAATATCGACGTCCACCTGAGCAGTTTGCGCCACAAGCTCGGCACCATCGCCGACGGCCGCTCCTGCCTGCAAACCGTGTACCGCCTGGGCTATCAGCTGATCAAGGAGTAGCCTGTGGGCCGTCTGTTCTGGAAGTTTTTCGTCTGCATCTTGCTGGCCCAGCTGACCGCCACGGTCGGCATCGGCGGCGCCGTCTGGCTCAAGAACCGCGACCAGCAGGCCAACCTGGCCAACGACCTGGACACCAGCCCGCCGGCCGAGATGGCGATCAGCTCGGCCGCCGCCACGCTGGAATTCGGCGGCGTCAAGGCGCTGCGGCGTTTGTTGGAGGGGATGGAACGGCACAAGGTGTTCGCGGTCGACGAACAGGGCCATGAACTGCTGGGCCGCACCATCAGCGCCTCGATGCTGCGCGAATCGCACAGCTTGCTCAAGCAGGAAGGCAAGCGCCGCGTGGTGCGCCAGGGCGCCGACCTGGACGGGAAACGATATATATTATTTATTCCATCGCGCGGACTGGGTCTTGACCGTCCGCTGATGGCCGGCCTGGGCAGCACCCAGATGGCGCTGCAAGGCGGAGCGGCGCCACGCGGCGGCCAGCCTGACCGCGCCGGTCCAGGTCCCGGCCCGGGCTCAACCCAAGGCCCCGGTCCGGCTCCCGGCTCCGCCCAAGGTCCGGGCCCGGGCCCCGGCTTCGATCCGGGCCGCGCCAGCGCTCCTCCCGACGCGCCGCCGGGCAACGACCGTGGCTACGGCGGTCCGGGCGGCCCCGGCGACATGCGCGGCCCGCGCTTCCAGCCGTTGACCTTGTGGGTGCCGATCGCCGCCGCCACGCTGGCCAGCCTGTTGTTCTCGATGCTGCTGGCCTGGTATTTTTCACGGCCGATCCGCGCGCTGCGGCTGGCCTTCGACGCCGCCGCCGGCGGCGACCTGGCGCCGCGCTTCGGCGCGACCGGCAAAGGCAAACGCAACTCCGAACTCAACGACCTCGGCCGCGACTTCGACCGCATGACGGCGCGCCTGCGCAGCCTGATCGACGGCCAGACCCGCCTGCTGCACGACGTCTCGCACGAACTGCGTTCGCCGCTGGCGCGCTTGCAGGCGGCGATCGGCCTGGCGCACCAGCAGCCGGAAAAACTGGCGGCCTCGCTGGAGCGCATCGAACGCGAGAGCGTGCGCATGGATAAGCTGGTGGGGGAATTACTGACGCTGGCGCGCCTGGAAGCAGGCGCCATCAAGGCCAGCCAGGAAGAAATCAGCATGGCCGAACTGCTGGAGCAAATCGCCGACGACGCCAACTACGAAGCGTCGAGCCAGCAGCGCAGCGTGGTGCAGCAGGGCGAAGCCGATGTGCTGGTCGCCGGCCAGGCCGACCTGCTGGGCCGCGCCATCGAGAACGTGGTGCGCAACGCCATCAAGCACAGCCCCGAGGGCGGCGTGGTGCAGTTGCAAACCCACACCCTGCCCGACGCCCGCAGCCTGAGCATCCGCGTGCTCGACCGCGGACCGGGCGTGGCGCCGGCCGACCTGGACACCATCTTCCAGCCCTTCTTCCGCTCCAGCAGCGCCAGCACCGAAGGCCACGGCCTCGGGCTGGCGATCGCCCAGCACGTGATCGAAGCCTACGGCGGCAGCATCAAGGCCAGCAACCGGCCGGGTGGCGGCCTGTGCGTGGAAATGATACTGCCGGTGAAAAGTTGAACTAGCTCTTAAGCTTTCGGCAGCGTCACGCCGTGCTGGCCCTGATACTTGCCGTTGCGGTCCTTGTACGACACGTCGCACACTTCATCGCTCTCGAAGAACAGCACCTGCGCGCAGCCTTCGTGCGCATAGATCTTGGCCGGCAGCGGCGTGGTGTTGGAAAACTCCAGCGTCACATAACCTTCCCATTCCGGCTCGAACGGCGTCACGTTGACGATGATGCCGCAACGCGCATAGGTCGACTTGCCCAGGCAGACCGTCAGCACGCTGCGTGGAATGCGGAAGTATTCCATGGTGCGCGCCAGCGCGAACGAGTTCGGCGGGATGATGCAGACATCGCTCTTGATATCAACGAAGGAGTTCGAATCGAAGTTCTTCGGATCGACGATGGTGCTGTTGATGTTGGTGAAGACCTTGAATTCATCGGCGCAACGGATGTCGTAGCCGTAGGACGAAGTACCGTAGGAGATGACCTTGCGGCCGTCTTCCTGGCGTACCTGATCCGGGAAGAACGGCTCGATCATCCCATGCTGCTCCGCCATACGGCGTATCCATTTATCGCTTTTAATCGTCATCGCAAGGCATTCCTAAAGTTCAGGGGCGGCGCAACAGCGCCGAATGCCCAAGATTTTACGCGAAAGCCTGCTTTTTAAGAACTTTTTTACCAGATTCGCTCAACAGCGCGGCGATCATCTCGCGGGTCGCCTGCGCCGCCAGCGCCGGCGACTCCATCGGGAACAGGTGGCCGCCCGGCACGATGCGGAAATGCTTGCCCACCAGCGCCTGGGTATGGCCGAGGCCGGACTGGCTGGTTTCCCAGGAATCGGTGCCGCCGATGAAGCCGATCGGCGCCGGGAAGCGGCCCCGCACCAGCTTGGGCAGATGGTGCGGCAGGCTGGCGTAGATCGTGGTTTCCACTTCGCGGGTAAAGCGCAGCTGCACGCCTTCCGGATGCGGCTTCAAGCCGCTTTCCATGTAGTCGGCCAGCACGCCCGGGGCCCAGGCCGCGAACAGGTCCTTGCCGGCGAAGTGCTGGTAGGCTGCCTGCGCGTCCGGCCACACGTTGCGGCGGCGGATGGAGAATTTTGCCGGCGGCACGCGGTTGGCGTTGCCGCTCATTTTGATCAGGCGCCAGAACCAGGCGCGCCATCCGGCCACCACCGGCGCGTCAAGCATGACGACGCAGCGCACCAGGTCCGGGCGGGCATGGGCCACCATCAGGCTGAGCATGCCGCCCAGCGAATGGCCGACCAGGATCACCGGTTCGTCGTAGCGTTTGGTGAGTTCGTTGATGTATTCGTCGACCAGGTCCGGCCAGCCGTCGCTGACCGGGTAGCGCGCGCTGTGGCCGTGCATGTCGAGCGCCTGGATATCGAAATCGTCGGCCAGCAGCTCGAAGTACTGGCGGTACACGCCCGCCGGGTAACTGTTGGCGTGGGCAAAATGCAGCTTGGGCTTGTTCACAAGCGGTCTCCGTATGATTGTTTTCGAGCCATTGTAATGGCACGCACCGGCTCCGGCTTGGGGGAAAGGCTCTAATTTGGGGGGCGATGGCGATGTTCGGAATGGAAATTAAAAATATTCGTGCAGCAATATTCCAAAAGAAACTAAAAAACCCAAGGAAAACAGCATCAAGACTACAAACCGTTGTCTGAAATAGCTTCTTAATTTTGCCAAATCAGCATCACAGACCTGCGATCGTCGCTTAAAAAGGTCGTAGTAGATGGCTACTTCAAACTTGGTCAAACCGCTATCGTCGCTACCGCCGCGACTGTACTCATCCATTCTTCCATCTGCGTCGGCAACCTGCCTGCAGTAGTCTAAAAAATTCGCCTGCAATCTCACCCCGGCTATCAGCAGGTATAGCAAGCAGCACAAACAAAAAATTATCAATAGCAGCATAGGCATCTTGGCAATTGTACGTTGATAAGTAACTTAGCGCTCGTACCAGTAGCGCGCATGCACCTGGCGCCAGGCGCTGATCGCGATGGTATCGCCAAAATCCAGCGTCAGCGCGCCTGACTGGTCGGTGCGCAGGCGTTCGATGTGCAGCTGGCCATAGCGCTCGTAGACTTCCGGCTTGGGATGATGATAGCGGTTGCGATAGCCGACCTGGAACAGCGCGGTCTGCGGGTGCACAGCCTGCAGAAACGCTGGCGTGGACGAGGTGCCGCTGCCGTGATGCGGCGCCAGCAGCACGTCGGCCTGCAAATTGGCGCGGTCGCGTTGCACCAGCGCGGCCTCCTGCGCGGCTTCGATGTCGGCGGCCAACAGCATCGACCGGCCGCCGGCCGTGATCTTCAATGTGCAGCCGCGCGCATTGGGCTTGAGCGTGGCGTCGGCGTAGCTGGCCGACAGCGGATGCAGCAGCTCGAAGCGCACGCCGTCCCATTCCCAGCGCTGGCCCGCCGCGCAGTGCAGGTGCTGGCGCGCGGCCCTGGCGATGGGATGCGGCGCCGGCAACGACGACAGCACCCAATCCACCCGCACTCCTTCCAGTACCGACAAGGCGCCGCCGGAGTGGTCGGCGTCGCTGTGGGTGACGATCATGCCGTCCAACGCGGCGATGCCGCGCGCCTTCAGGTACGGCAGGATCACGCGGTTGCCGGCATTCGAACTGGGCGAGTACGCGGGACCGCTGTCGTACAGCAGGCGATGCCCGCTGGTCTCGATCAACAGCGCCATGCCCTGCCCGACGTCGAATGCGGTGATGGTCATGTGGCCTGGCGATGGATGCGATGGCTCGGCGGCCAGCAACGGTATCCAGCTCGCCAGGCCCAGCCAGCGCACCGGCCAGCCGCGCGGAGCCAGCAGCCAGATGGTGCCGGCCATCGCCCAGCAAAACAACCAGAACGGCGGCGTCGGCGCAGTCCATACGGCGTAGCGCAAACCGCTGAACCATTGCAGACCGGCGGCCAGCCATTCCACCAGCAGATGCGCAAGGCCGAGCACCGGCGCCGCCAGCAGCGCGGGCAGCATGCAGCCGACCAGCGCGAGCGGCGTGACCACAAGGCTGATCAAGGGGATCGCCACCGCGTTCGCCAACGGGCTGACCACCGAGACTTGGGCGAACAACAGCATCGTGAGCGGCACCAGGCCAAACGTGACCGCGTACTGCGTGTGGGCGCCGATGCGCAGCGCCTGCCATAGCTGCTCGCGGCGCGATGGCCGAGGCGCGTCATTGCCGCGCGGCGCAGGACGTGGCGTGGTGCGGCCGCCGGTGGCATACAGGATGATGGCGACCGCGTCGAATGACAGCCAGAAGCCCGGCCACAATACCGCCCAGGGATCAATCAGCACCACCACGCCAAGTGCGCTGCACAGCACATGCGACACGCTGGCGATACGGTTCATCCACAGCGCGGCGGCAACCACCATCAGCATGTACAAGGTGCGCTGCGCCGGCACGCCGAATCCGGCCAGCAGGACATAAAACAGCGCCACCGTCGCGCCGACCAGCGCCGCCACTTTTTGCGCAGGAAGCAGCAAGGGCAACTGCGCGCGCGTGAAGAAGGAGTGGCGCCACAGATTGAAGGCGGCCAGCGCGAACAGCCCCGCCACCATGGTGATGTGCAATCCCGAGATGGAAATGAGGTGGCCGATGCCGGTCCGGTTGAAGACATTCCAGTCCAATTGATCGATGCCGCGCTGGTCGCCCACCACCAGTGCGACGATTACACCGGCATACGGCTTGCCCGGCAGCGCGGCCAGTATGCGCGCGCGCAGCAACGCACGCGCGTGCTCGACCACGTTGCCGACGCTGAAGACAAAGCTGTCCAGCCGTCGGTTGCCCGGCGCCGGCCGTACATAACCCGTCGCGCGCAGGCCTTGTTCCAGCAGCCACGCTTCGTAGTCGAATCCATAAGGGTTGGCATTGCCGTGAGGCCGTTGCAGGCGCACCGTCAGCTGCCAGCGCTCGCCCGGCTGCACGTCGCCGATTTCATTGACCTGGTCGCGAAAGCCGGCATACCAGGCCAGCGAGACATGCGGCGGAACGGCATCCTGCGCGCGACCCAGCACGCGCTCCACCGCGAAATTGAAGCGCACGCCCTGATCGAAGCGGTACGGCAGATTGTCGATGGTGCCGATCAAGGTGAGGTCGCGGCCTTCATCGGCGGCCACAAGCTGCGGCGCCAGAACGCGATGAGCCATCCACGCAGCCCAGAAGAATCCGATCGCGCCGCCGGCCAGCAAAGACGCTGCACAGCGCAATGCAGCGTTTGCACGCGCGCCGAAGCGCGCCATCCGCCGCCGAAGGCAGACCCGCCACGACAGCATCCACACGGCCAGCAGCAAGCCCGCCGCCAAGCCGGCCGACGCGGACGGCAGAGCCGCTTGCGTTTGCAAGCAGGCCGCCCCTGTGGCGAAACCGATCGTCACCGCCCTCATTGCCTTGTCCGGCCCAGCGGCCGCTCCTCAAGTATCGCAACAGTCCGATACTACGCAGAACCGCCGCCAAGGCACGGCTGACCTTATCGTAGATTGATACAGATCATCCTGTGCGATACGCCGACAACTGGTTCTGCATCAGGTGGAAGTACAAACCGCCGCGCTGCTGGATCAACTCCGCGTGCGCGCCCTGCTGCACGATGGCGCCCTGCTCCAGCACCAGCGCGCGGTCGGCCTTGACGATGGTCGAATAGCGGTGGGCGATGACGATGGTGGTGCGCCCTTCCATCAGCTTGTCCAGCGCCTGCTGCACTTGCAGCTCGCTGGCGGAATCGAGCGCGCTGGTGGCTTCGTCGAGGATCAGGATCTTCGGATTGCGCAGCAAGGCGCGGGCGATCGCGATGCGCTGCTTCTGCCCGCCGGACAGCTGCACGCCGCGCTCGCCGACCACGGTGTCGTAACCGTGCGGGAAGCCGTCGATAAAATCATGCGCATTGGCCAGCCGGGCGGCATCGGCCACTTCCGCCCGCGTCACCTCCCGGTCCGGCACCGCGAAGGCGATGTTCTCGAAAATGCTCCCCGAGAACAGCGACGGCTCCTGCTCGACGATGGCGATATGCGCGCGCACACCGGCGACGTCAAGCTGCTCGTACGGCAGCCCGTCGAAGGCGATGGACCCGCTGCGTGGCTGGTAGAAACCCAGCATCAAACTGGCGATGGTGGACTTGCCCGCCCCTGACGCTCCCACCAGCGCGACGTTTTCGCCGGCCGTGATCGTGAAACTGACGCCATCGAGCGCGAGTTTTTCCGGCCGCTCCGGATAGACAAAGCTGACGTCGCGGAACGACAGATCGCCGCGCAGCGCCACAGCGCCGCTGGGTTGGGCGTCGGACGATGCTTCGCTGTCGATAATCTCGAACACCCGCTCCGTGGCGCCGATGGTGCGCATCCAGTCGCTCCAGAAATCGCTGACCGCGCCGGACGAACTGGTGACCATGCCGGCATAGATCACAAAGCTGGTCAGTTCCCCCGCCGACAACCTGCCCTGCCCGATCAGCTTCGCGCCCAGCCACAAGGTCGCCAGCAGCGCCAGGTACATGGCGAACGACGACACGCCGCGAAACGACGCCAGCAAGCGCGTGTTGCCTATCGCCGCCGTCAGCGCATGCGCGGTGGCGTCGGCGTACCTGGCGCCGGCGGCGCGCTGCTGGTTGAACGCATGTACCAGCCGGATGTTGGTGAAGTATTCGTGCGCCACGCTGCCGCAATCGGCCTGGCGTTGCTGAATCTCGCGCGAACGCCGGCGCACGTGCTTGCCCAGCCAGTCCCCCATATACAGCGTCAACGGCACGTAGACCAGCAGGATCAGGCTCAATACCGGAGAGATCGACAACAGCATGACGACGCAGCCGGCCAGCACGCACAACGAGCGCAGCGAAATGGCCAGCCCCATGGTCAGCGTGTCGTGCAGGATTTCGACGTCGGCCGACAAGCGGCTGGTCAACTCGCCGACGTTGTGCTTGTCGTAGAAGCCGACCGGCTGCCGTATCAACGCGCCATACAGCAGGCGGCGGATGCGCGTGACGATCATATGCCCGGTCGATTCGAACAGGTAGTAGCGCATCGTGGTCGCCACCGCTTGCAACGCCAGCACGGCCGTCACCGTCGCGGCGAAGGGGCCGAACCAGCTGCCGTCGTTCTTCAATCCGATATGGTCGATGAAGTACGACAGCGCCCTTGGATAGCTCAATTCCACCAGCACCGTCACGGTCATGAACAGCAGCCCCATGGCCAGGCGCGGCGCAAACACGCGCAGCAGCGCTAGCCGTTGCAGGTGTGGATTGCTCATGCGGCAGCCACTTCGTCCATCTGCGCGTTCAGGCTTAACCAGTCGTCGTCGCCGATCAGGCCTGCCGCCTGCAAAGCGCCGGAGGCATCGATGAACAGGTAGTACGGTGCAAACATCATCGGATTCAGGCGCGCGTAGCGGCGCGCGCTGACCACCACCGTGACGCGGCGCAGCTCGTCGGGCAGGAAGCGTCGCAGCCGCCACGCCGGTTCGGCGCTGACCAGATGGATTTTCAGGCCGGCCGCCGTCGCCGGCGCCAATAGCCGCGCGATCTCCGGCAGCTTGCCGCGGCAGCTCGGGCAACGGCTGGAGAGGAACAACAGCGCCACCGCCTGCTCGACGCCGGGCAGCATCACCGGCGCGCCGTCACTGAGCATCTTGCCCATCACCGCTGCCACTGCCTCGCCTACCGGCAGCGGCTGCGCGGCACGCGCGTTGCGGAAGCGGACGATCACCTCATGCAGCCGGACCAGGCCCGCAGCCAGCAACAGCGCGACGGCGGCCGCCAGCGTCCATTGCACCGGCGTCCAACGCACCGCAGCCGCCGGCCAGTACAGCCAGCCGGCGATGGCGCCGATCAGCAGCGCATTGCGCAGCAAATCGTAGGCCGACAATGGCCGGTCCGCCTCGCCGAAACAGCTGCAACGCACGCTGTCCGCCGTGACGTATTTGTAGCCGACAAAGGCGGTAAAGGCCATCAATAACGCCAGCGCGGCCGGCATGGCGAAGGCCCTCGCCTGCATATCGCCCAGCAGCATGAAGGCCAGCGCCGCTTCGGCCGATATCACGACCGGCGTCAGGACCGCGCCGGCCCCGGCGCTCACTCCCATCGACTCGGTCAGGTTGGCGCGAAAGCGCGCCGCCGAGCGCAGCTTGCCGACCACGGCCAGCAAGAACACCCAGCCGACCAGCAGCCGCACCAGCACCGCCGCGGCGGCCGTCACAGTCATCGCTGTCATCACCGTCACACTACGCCGGACCAGCGTGGCAGCAAGCCGTCCGCTTGCCGGTAGCGTACCATCACGCCGTCGCGCGTGGCCAGCAAGGCCTCCTGCACCGGCGCCTCGACTGAAGTCCGCGCGCCGCCGCCGATATGGGCTTGCAGCAGCAGCGAAATCGCCCAGGCCAGATCCTCGACCTTGGGTTCGCGCCGCACTTGCAGGCCGAGCGACGCCAGTTCCTCGCCGGTGATGGCGTAATGGTGCGAATGGTAAGCGGACATCAGGTGCTCGACGATCTTGCCGCGCGCATCGGCATCGCGCTGCGGCAGCTGATACCGCAGCAGCTCCTCGCCGATCTGGCGCAGCTCCAGCGTGGTGCGGTAGAACGCCGTCAGCGTGGGCGGGAACACGCTGGCGCTCAGCAGCGACAACGCGTCCGCGCGCGCCTGCCCGGCATCCGCGCCGAACCAGGCCGCGCACATGTCGCCGAACTGCCGGATGTCCTGCGACGACACGGCGCTTGATTCGCCGCCCTCGGCGTCGCCCTGCAGATGCGGATCGATGGGCGAGAAAATCGCCAGCTCGCCGGCGATGATCTCGTCGGCGGCCAAGGTCAACAGCGTGGCCGACGACTGGCAGTAATACGGCACGATGAAATTCAGGCGCTGCGTGTACTCGCGCAGCAGCAGCGCGATGCGGCGCGCGGCGTTGACCATGCCGCCGCGGCATTGCAGCACCACGTCCAGCCGTTCGCCACGGCCGATGGCGCGCAGTTGCTGGTATAGCGCGGGCAGCATTTCCATATCCAGCTGCGCGGCCGCCATCACCAGCACCCGGCCGCCGCGCAGCGCTTCGAGCTGTTTGATTTTTTCCGGCAGATGCTCGTTCAGTGCGTGCGGCATGCGGCCTCCTGCAACAGCTGGTCGGCCAGCGTTTCAAGCAGATTGAATTCGGGGATCAGCTGTTCGATGAACAGGAACTGTCCTGCGGGGTTATTTTCAAGGAAGACGTATTCATTGTCCGGCGTGACGATCAGGTCCAGCGCGCTATAGTTCAGGCCATAGCTGGCCACCAGCTCCAGGCAGCGCCGCTCGATCTGCGGCGGCAGCAGCGTCGGCGCGTAGCGGATAGTCGCCGACATGTCGCGGCAATCGACCGCCGTGCGGCTGTCGTCCTGGCTGTCTATCCGGGCGGCGAACACGCGGCGGCCGATCACCGTCACGCGCAGCTCGTACTGCTTGGCGACGTATTGCTGGAACTGGCAAGGCAACTCGGCCACCGCGTCGATGGCCCCCATCATCTCGTCGTCGATCAGTGTGGTGGTCAGGCCTTCGGCCACGCAATCGGCGGCGGCCACTTCTTCCGCCGCCAGCGTCGGCGTCGACATGGCTTTGAAGATCATCTGTCCCGGCAGCTGCGCGCGGAACTGCCGCACCTGCGCGGCCGAATTGGTGAGCAGCGTGGCGGGAATGCGAAAGCCCAGCCGCTGCGCGCGTTGCAGCTGCTCGCCCTTCCACATGGCGCCGCGCATCGCCTGCGGATGGCTGACCCAATAACAGTCCAGGCCATACAACAGGCCAAACAGCGCCTGCTCGCTTTCCATTTTGGCGTAGGCCAGTTCCTGCGGGCCGAGGTCTGCGCTGCGGTAGGCGAAGTCGGCCGACTTGCGGGCCCAGACCGCGCCGACCTCGGCCACGGCAATGCTGGCGCCCGACGGCAGATGGCGGATTTCGCCGTGGCAGCCGTGCGGCTGGAAGGCGTGGATCAATTCGTAATCGCGGGGGAAGGTGTCGAGGTCGATGCGGAACCAGACGCCGCCTTTGGCGGCCAGGATGGGGGTGAGCAAATCTGCGTGGAGGTCGCCGCTGTGGGTGACGATCAGGACTTTTTTGGTCATGGCGTAGGTTGTCAGCGGGACGGATGGCCGACCCGGCGGATGCCGGATGCAGCCATCGCCGCAATCAGATGCTTAGCACCAGATGCCGTTGTCTCGCCCACCGTTTTTCCCGGCACGGGCGTCAGGACCCGAGCAACCGGCCAGCGCCACGCCTTCGCGGGCTTTCCATTGCGGGTCGGCCTTGGCTACGACTTTCTTCTCAGCCAGCTTGAATGCGAACAGCTTAGTCTCATTTTGCTTTTTCATTTTTAAGAACCTTTTTAGATAGTTAAAGTTCAAACGATGACCACGGATAGTGGTGCAAGAACGATATCATTGCTGATAATTCATGTCAATAAAGCTATCATGACAATAGTTTCACATTGCCGGCAGTGTGTTTATTTCACCGAAACGTCGGTGGCTTTGACCGCGACGTGCTCGGTGATGTTCTTGGCGGCGATGGTCTCGGCCAGGAAGGAGGTCGACTTGACCAGCAGGTCGCGCGCCACTTCTTCCAGCGGCGAGCCGCTGATGCTGGCGTGGCTGCCGCCCAGGCCGACACCGCCGCCCCAACCCAGCGCCGATACGCCGAAGCCGTTCTTTTCGTTATTCGCCTGGAAGGTCTTGGAGGCGATGATCTTGGCGCGCTTGACGTCCACCACGCGGATGTCCATATTCATGTGGACCTTGGATTTCTTGAAGTCGACCGAGCCGGCCAGCAGGCCCAGCGGGCCTTTGAGGAAGCCCAGGCCGCCCAGGCCGGTGGAGCTTTGCTCGAAGCCGAGCGAGGTGATCGACCCGGTGATCATGAAGTCGGCCGCTTCGGCTTCGACCTTCTTGCCGATCAGCGCCAGTTCCTTGTTGATCTCGTCCATCTCGGCGCGTTCCTGCACGTCGAAGCAACCGGTCTGGGTCAGCGCGGTGGCCAGCATTTCGGTCATGCCGGTGCCGACGCCGGTGTAGCTGGGCTGCGCGACATCGCCGCGGCGCTCCCACCAGCGGTACTGGCGTGGGTCCTGCTGGCCCGCGCCCGACGAACAATCGGCCGACTTGCACTTGAATTCGGTGAACACGACCTTGGCGGCCGGACGGGCGCACTTCGGTACGTCGATCTCGCGCTCGGACACCTGGCTGGAATCGGCGAAACTGGCAACAGGGACCAACACCAGCGCTGCAAGGCAAGTACTACGGACGATGTTTTTCATTACAAGACTTTCAGATAGATTGTGCAAATATTAAGATTTTAGATTATGCACTATTGACTGAGCGTCAAATCTATCCAAATCTAACCGTGCGCGCCTGACGCTCGGGCTAACCCCAGGCCGGCATGCGCGGCAGCGCGGCGCGCGCATTGGCGCTGGTGGCGTCGGCCACTTCTTGCAGGGGGATGTTGCGCAGCTCGGCCAGCACGGCGCCGATGCGGGGGATTTGGTCGGGACTGTTGCGGCCGGGGTGTATCCAGCTGGGGGAAATGTCGGGCGCATCGGTTTCCAGCACGATGGATGCCAGCGGCAGTTCGGCCGCCATGCGGCGGATTTGCAACGCGCGGGTAAAGGTCATGGCGCCGCCGAAGCCCAGCTTGAAGCCCAGCTCGATATAACCCTGCGCCTGCTGGAAGCTGCCGTTGAACGCATGGGCGATGCCGCCGGCGGGACGGATCTGGCGCGCGTGCTTGAGCACCACGTCCTGCGAGCGGCGCACGTGCATCAGCACCGGCAGCTCGAAATCGCGGGCGATCTTGAGCTGCTCGCGGAAGAAGAAGATCTGCTTCTCGCGCATCGCCGGCTCGGTCAGCATGGGAATGAAAAAATCCAGGCCGATCTCGCCGAGCGCGACGAAGCGCGGGTCGGCCATGGCGGCGGCGACCTGCTCGCGCAGCACGCGCAGGTCGTCCTCGTCGGCGTTTGGAACGTAGATCGGATGGATGCCCAGCGCGTAGCAGGCGTTGTCCACGCTGGCGGCCAGCTGGGCCACCACCGGGAAGTTGGCCGTCTCCACCGCCGGGATAACGATCATCGACACGCCCTGCTCCCGCGCCAGCGCCGCCTGCGCGGCCGACTCGCCGCCGAATTCGTGGGCGTCGAGGTGGCAGTGGGTGTCGATCCACATGGCGTCAGTCCTGGTAAGGGTGCAGGCCTTCGTCGGTCAGGCGCAGCACGCGGTCGCAGCGGCGCGCCAGCTCGATATCGTGGGTGACGATGATGAAGGCCGTGCCCAGGGTGCGCGACAGTTCCAGCATCAAATCGAAGATCTGCTGCGCGGTGGCGTGATCGAGGTTGCCGGTCGGCTCGTCGGCCAGCACGCAGGCCGGCTGCGTGACCAGCGCGCGCGCCAACGCCACGCGCTGACGCTCGCCGCCCGACAACTCGCCCGGCACGTGCGTGACGCGCTTGGCAAGGTTGACGCGGGTGAGGATCTGCTGCGCCACGCTGCTCGCTTCGCTGCGCTTGACGCGGCGTATCATCAGCGGCATCGCCACGTTGTCCAGCGCGCTGAACTCCGGCAGCAGGTGGTGGAACTGGTAGACAAAGCCCAGCGAGCTGTTGCGCAGGTCGCCGCGCGCGGTCTCGCTCAGGCTGGCGAAGTCCTTGCCCAGCAGGGTGACGCTGCCCTTGGTCGGCGTATCGAGGCCGCCCAGCAGGTGCAGCAGGGTCGATTTGCCGGAGCCGGAGGCGCCGACGATGGCCACGCGTTCGCCGCGCCGCACGTCGATGTCGATGCCGTTCAGCACCTGCACCGAGTAGGCGCCTTGCGTGAAGGTTTTGCCCAGGCTGCGGCAGGACAGGACCACAGGTTCCAGCTTACTCATAGCGCAGCGCCTCCGCAGGTTTCACACGGGCGGCCCACCAGCTTGGATACAGCGTCGCCACGAAGGCCAGCACCACGGCCACGCCGCCGATCTTGAACACGTCCGGCCAACGCAGGTCGGACGGCACGCTGCTGATGTAGTAGATATCCTTCGACAAGAACTGCACTCCCAATAGATGTTCGATAAACGGCACGATGACGTCGATGTTGAGCGCCACCAGCACGCCCAGGCCGACGCCGATCGCGGTGCCGAGGATGCCGACCAGAGCGCCCTGGATCATGAAGATCTTCATGATCGAACGCGGCGAGGCGCCCAGCGTGCGCAGGATGGCGATGTCGGCCTGTTTCTCGGTGACGGTCATCACCAGCGTCGACACCAGGTTGAAGGCGGCCACGGCGATGATCAGGGTCAGGATGATGAACATCATGCGCTTCTCGGTCTGTACCGCGGCGAACCAGTTGGCGTTCAGCTTGGACCAGTCGCGCATGATCAGGTCGCCCGACATGCTGGCCTTCAGGTCCTGCGCCACTTGCGGCGCGCGGTGCATGTCCGACAGGCGCAGGCGCAGGCCGGCCGGCGCGTCCATGCGCAGCAGTTTTTCGGCGTCGGTCAGGTGGACGAAGGCCAGCGCCGAGTCGAACTCGTTGTGGCCCGCTTCGAAGATGCCGACCACGGTGAACGAGCGCAGGCGCGGCAGCACGCCGGCCGGTGTCGGCTGGCCCTGGGCCAGCGCCAGCGTGACCTTCTCGCCGAGGTTGACGCGCAGCGCGCGCGCCAGCTCGATGCCCAGCACGATGTTGTAGCTGCCCGGTTGCAGCGCGTTGAAGCTGCCACGTTTGGTCTGTTTGGCGACGTCGGAGACGTTGGGTTCCTGCTCCGGCAGCACGCCGCGGATGATGGCTGGACGCAGCACGTCGTCGCGCACCAGCATGCCCTGCGTTTCGGCGAACGGCGCGGCGCCGATCACTTCCGGGTTCTTGCGCGCTTCGGCGGCGGCGGCGTGCCAGTCCGGCATCGAGCCACGGGCGTCGAAGATTTCGACGTGGGCCAGCACCGACAGCATGCGGTCGGTCACTTCTTTCTGGAAACCGTTCATCACGGACAGCACGACGATCAGCGCCGCCACGCCCAGGCCGATGCCGGCCATGGAGATGAGCGAGATAAAGGAGATAAAACTATTGCGCCCGCTGCGCTTGCCGGCCCGCGTGTAACGCAGGCCGACCAGCCATTCAAAGGGCAGGTTTTGGATAAGACTCATGGGCTCCAAAGGGAATCAACATTGGTGAGCCCGCAGTGTGCCATATAAATAGGATTCCATGGGTGAAACACCGCACCCTGCCCCCCACAAATCAGGCGAAGGTTTCGCTCTTGCCCGATTTACGGCGGCTGACCAGACCCAACAGGCCCAGGCCGACGGCCATCATGGCCCAGCTGTCGGCTTCCGGCACGGCCGAAACACCCAGCAGCGTTTGCGAGCCGGTGGCGGTGTATTCGGTGTAAGCGTAGCTACCGCCATGGCCGGCGTAGCCCAGCGCATCGCTCAGCATGCCGTGCGCAATGCCGGCGACCAGGTCGTTGTTCGCCAGTTCACCGCCGGTGGTCGGCAGGATCAGCGAGCCAGTGCCGAAGTTTTTGTCGTCCAATACTTCCCACAGTGCCAGCTGGAAGGCGGCGGCATTGTTGGCGTTGTAGACGCCGTTGTTCAGCACCTTGTTGTACGAGGTTTCATACAGGCCGATGATGGCGCTGGCCGGCACGATGCCGGCGCCGCCGTAGTTGACGTGGAAATTGGCTGGCGTGGTCGGGTCGATGCAGAATGCCAGGGTGTTGACGTCACCGCTCAGGGTCCAAGGGCTGATGGTGGTGGCCGGGCCGTTGTCGTAGAAGGATGCGTCAAAGTTCAGGAACTCGAGCGCGGATTTTTCCGACACGGTAATGGCGGCATGGCTGACGCTGGAAAATGCCAGGGCGGCGGCAACGGCGGCGGCTTTGACTGCGGTGTTGAATTTGATGGTCATGTTGAATTCTCTTTTTTAAAAGTTGTTTTAAAAGTTGTTTTAAAAATCTTAACCGTGCAATACAGGGCACTGGCCCACCAGCGTTGCCGCCGGCTCGGCGCCGATCAGGTCGGCGATGGTCGGTGCGACCACGCCGGCAGCCGCCGCGTCTTCCCTGGCGACGTCGAAATAAACGTCGGTCATGTCGGCCGTTTTGCCGTCGCTCATGACAACACTGCTGCGCTCCAGGTGCAGGTTGTTGTTGGCGTCGACGAACGGCAGTTCGGTGTAGGCCACCTTCAGGCTGGCCACGCCGGCGTCCTTCAACGACATCAGCTCGCCCGCATCGGTCTTGCCGTCGCTGTTCTTGTCCTGCCAGACCAGCAGGCTGGCGAACTGACCATCCTTGGCATCGACCACGCCGTCGTGGTTGCTGTCATAGGTTGCCAGCTTGGCGAAGCCCGAGCCCTTGCTGGCGCCGCCGAACAGCTCGTTGATGCTGTCGATCTTGCCGTTGCCGTTGCCGTCGATGGCCAGGAAGCCGTCGCTGCCCGACAGCCAGCCGGACTGGATCGCCTTGCCGGTGCCCAGCAGGTCGAAGCTGCCCTGCATCGCGCCGCGGGCGATGGTGTGGATGCCGTCGCCGTTCAGGTCGATCGCGATCGGCGTGATGGTGGCATCCCAGCTCATGTCGTTCTTGCCCGAGGTCAGCGAGATGGTGTCGGTATGGGTGACGTTGGTGTACGCCTTGCCGTCGCCGACCACGTCCGAATCGATGGCGTCGTTGGTGCCGGTGTTCTTCACGCCCCACTTCCAGTTGCTCATGTTGTAGGTGGCGTTGTCCGACGAGAAGTGCACGCTGACGTTGGTCTTGTCGAACACCAGGTAGTAGTTGCCCGGGGTCAGGTCGCTGAACTTGTAGTTGCCGCTCGCGTCGGTCTTGATCGTCGTGCCCAACTGCTTGTTGGTGGCGGCGTCGTACAGCGCCACGCTGATGCCGCCGATGCCTTCCTCGCCGCTGTCCTGGATGCCGTTGTGGTTGGCGTCGCGCCACACCTTGTCGCCGATGCTGGCCTTGCGATAGATGCCGGCATCTTCGGTGGTGATGTTCTGGCCGGCCGCCACCGTGATGGCGCCGGTGCTGCCGGTGTTGCCGTTGACGCTGGTGATGTCGGAATCGTTGACGTCGGTGCCCATGCCGGACTTGGTGAAGTACCAGCCGCTGCTGTTGGTGACTTCGACCTTGTACGAACCGGCGGCGAGGCCGTTGAACAGGTACTGGCCGCCGTCATGGGTGACGGTGGTGCCCTTGAGCACGCCGGCGGTGTCGTACAGCTTGACGGTGACGCCGTCGACGCCCTTCTCGCCGCTGTCCTTGACGCCGTTGTAGTTGACGTCTTCCCAGACGGTGTCGCCGATGCTGGCGGCCTTGACCAGGCCGGCGTCGCGGGTGGTGTCCTTCACGCCGGAAGCCAGCGAGAACTGCGCGGTCAGGCCGCTGCTGTCGGCGTCCGAATCGGCGCCGGTGTTGCTGCCCTGGTTGGCCTTGGTGAAGATATAGCCTTCGGGCGCGCTGAACTTGACCGAGTACTTGCCGGGACCGACGTCGGTGAACGAGTACAGGCCACTGGCGTCCGTGGTGTCGGTGGCGATGGCCACGCCTTTTTCGTTGAGCAGCGTGACCACGACATTCTTGGCGACCGCCTCGCCCGACTGCTGGATGCCGTCGCCGTTGGTGTCGTACCAGACCTTGTCGCCGATCGAGCCCTTCTGATACAGGCCGGCGTCCATATTGGTGGCGTGCTGGCCGGCGGTCACGGTGATCGAACCGAGGTTGCCGCTGGCGTCGGCATCGCTGTCGACGTTGCCGTCGCTGCCCACGTCCTTGGCGGTGATCAGGAAGCCGCTCGGCGCCTTGATGTCGACCGAGTAGGTGCCCGCCGCTACCGAGAACTTGTAGTTGCCGTTGCTGTCGGTGGTGGTGGTCTTGACGATGTTGCCGTCGGCGTCGCGCAGGTTGACGGTCACGCCGGACTTGCCGCTGTCGCTGCCGTCGTCCTGCAGGCCGTTGCCGTTCTTGTCGATCCAGACCTTGTCGCCGATGGTGGCGGCTGCCAGCACGCCGGCGTCCACGCTCTTGTCGACCTGGCCCGAAGTGACGGTGACGGCGTGCGACAGGCCGCTGGCGTCGACGTCGGAATCGACGCCGTCGTTGCTGCCCTGGTTGGCCTTGGTGAAGACCATGCCTTCCGGCAGCGTCGCCTTGTCGAACTGCACGGTGTAGGTGCCCGGCTTGAGGCCGGTGAACATGTAATTGCCGTCGCAATCGGTGGTGACGGCCTTGCCGACCTGGTTGCCGTCGGCGTCGACCAGGATCACCTTGACATCGGACACGCCGCATT
The DNA here is from genome assembly GCF_036688705.1 of Duganella sp. S19_KUP01_CR8. Taxonomy (NCBI): domain Bacteria; kingdom Pseudomonadati; phylum Pseudomonadota; class Betaproteobacteria; order Burkholderiales; family Oxalobacteraceae; genus Duganella; species Duganella sp. S19_KUP01_CR8. The sequence goes on from NZ_JAQQPR010000031.1 coordinate 35,135, forward strand.
CGCCGCTGTCCTGGATGCCGTTCTTGTTGCTGTCCAGCCAAACGCGGTCGCCGATCGAGGCAGCCTTGTACAGGCCGGCATCGATGGTGTTGTTGACTTCGCCGGCGGCCAGTTTGACGACATTGCTGACGCCGTTGCTGGCGAAATCGCTGTCCTTGGCATCGTCGCTGCCCACGTCCTTGCCGGTGAAGCTAAAGCCCGACGGCGCCGTGACCGACACCGTGTAGCTGCCCGGATCGGCGGTGAAGGTGTAGTGGCCGGCGGCGTCGGTGGTGGTGGTGGCCACCAGTTTGCCGGTGGCGTCCTTCAACTGCACGGTGACGCCGCAGATGCCGGCTTCGCCGCTGTCCTGCACGCCGTTGCCGTTCTTGTCTTCCCAGACGGTGTCGCCCAGCTTGGCTGGCGCCGCGACGATGCCGGCGTCCAGGTCGCTGTTGACGGCGCCCGAGGTCAGCACCACTTGCGCGGTCTTGCCGGTCGTGATGTTGGCGTCGGAATCCTTGGCGTCGTTGGCGCCCTGGTCGACCGCGGTGAAGCTGTAGTTGGCCGGCAGCGTACCCTTGTCGAACTGCACGCTGTAAGTGCCCGGCTTCAGGTTGGTGAAGCTGTAGTTGCCGTTGGCGTCGGTGGTCGCGGTGGTGCCGGTCGGATTGCCGGCCTGGTCCAGCAGGATGACCTTGACGCCGGCCACGCCGGTTTCGCCGGTGTCCTGCACGCCGTTCTTGTTGACGTCGTACCAGACGCGGTCGCCCAGGGTCGCGCCCTTGTAGAAGCCGGCGTCGATGTCGTTGTTGGTCTGGCCCGGCGCCACGGTGATCAGGTCGCCCTGGCCGGCGGCGTCGACATCGCTGTCCAGCGCGCCGTTGCCGCCGGCGTGTTCGCCGGTGGCGGTCATGCCGGTCGGTGCGGTGACCGAGATCGCGTACTTGCCGGCATCCACGGTGAAGCTGTACTTGCCGTCTGCGCCGGTGCTGGTGGTTTGGACGATGTTGCCCTGCTCGTCCTTCAGATCGACCTTGACGCCGACGATGCCGGCTTCGCCCGCATCCTGCACGCCGTTGCCGTTCTTGTCTTCCCACACGCGGTCGCCGATGGTGGCCTGCAAGGCCGAGACGCCCGCATCCAGGTCATGGTTGACCGCGCCTGAGGTCAGCGTAACTTGCTGGGTCTGGCCGGTGGCGAGGTCGGCGTCGGAATCGACGGCGCCGTTGCTGCCCGTGTGGGCGCTGCTGAACACATAGCCGGTACCCAGCGTGGTCTTGTCGAACTGCACGCTGTAGGTGCCTGGCTTCAGGCTGTTGAACAGGTAGTGGCCGTCGACGTCGGTGGTGGCGGTGGCCACGGCGGCGCCGGAGGCATCCAGCAGCGTGACCTTGACGCCGGAACGGCCGGTTTCATTGTTGTCCTGCACGCCGTTGCGGTTGGCGTCGTTCCAGACGGTGTCGCCCAGTTCGGCGAGCTTGTACAGGCCTGCATCGACCGTGGTATTGCTCTGGCCGGCCGTCAACGTGACGTTGCCACTCTGGCCGGCGGCGTTGATGTCGCTGTCGGTGGCGCTGTTGCCGCCCAGGCCGCTCGCGCTGCTGACGTAGCCGGCAGGCGCGGTGACGGCGATCGAGTAGGTGCCCGGATCGACGGTGAAGCTGTACTGGCCGCCGTCATGGGTGACGGTGCTGTTGACCACGTTGCCCAGGCTGTCCTTCAGGTCGACCTTGACGCCGTCGATGCCGCTTTCGCCGCTGTCCTGCACGCCGTTGCCGTTGCTGTCTTCCCACACGCGGTCGCCCAGCGTGGCTTGCTGCACGGTCAGGCCGGCGCGCAAGGTCAGGTTGTCGCCCGAGGCCAGCGTGACTTGTGCGGTCTTGCCGGTGCCGGTGTCGGCGTCGGAACCCGCGCCGCCTGGGCCGCCCTGCGCGGCGGAGGTGAAGTTGTAGCCGGCCGGCAGAGTGGTTTTATCGAACTGCACGCTGTAGACGCCAGGCGCCAGGTCGTTGAACTGGTAGTGGCCGTTGGCGTCGGTGACGGCGGAGGCGCCCGCCACCGGGTTGCCGCTGGCGTCCAGCAGGGTGACCTTGACGCCGGCCGCGCCGACTTCGCCGTTGTTCAGGCGGCCGTCGCGGTTGGCGTCGATCCACACGACTTCGCTCAGCGAGGCCGGGCGGTAGATGCCGGCGTCGACGTCCAGATTGACTTCGCCCGCGCCTACCGTGACGCTGGCATTGCCGTCGCTGCCGACATCGCTGTCCAGCGCGCCGTTGCCGCCCTTGCCGGCGGCGGTGAATACGTAGCCCGCAGGCGGCGCCACCGACACGGTGTACGTGCCGGGGTCGACGGTGAAGCTGTACTGGCCGCCGTCATGGGTGGTGACCGAGCTGACCACGTGGCCGCCGGTGTCCTTGAGCGTGACGACCGCGCCGTCCACGCCCTGCTCGCCCGCATCCTGCACGCCGTTGCCGTTGCCGTCTTCCCACACGCGGTCGCCCACGGTGGCTTGCTTGACGACGACGCCTGCGTCGAGGTGCTGGTAGCTGTCGCCGGAAGCCAGCGTCACTTGCGCGGTCTGGCCGGTGCCGACGTCGGCGTCGGAGTCGGTGGTGGCATTGCCGCCCTGGGCCTGGGTGGTGAACTGGTAGCCGGCCGGCAAGGTGGTCTTGTCGAACTGCACGCTGTAGCTGCCAGGTTGCAGGCCGCTGAACTGGTAGTGGCCGCTGGCGTCGGTGGTGACGGTGGCGCCGGTCGGTTGGCCGGCCGCGTCCAGCAGCGTGACCTTGACGCCGGCAACGCCCGCTTCGCCGTTGTTCTGCACGCCGTCGCGGTTGGTGTCGTACCAGACCGTGTCGCCCAGCGAGGCCAGGCGCACCAGGCCGGCATCGGCCTTGTTGTTGGTCTCGCCCGGCGCCAGCGTGATCGCGCCGGTATTGCCGCTGGCGTCGATATCGCTGTCGACGGCGTCGCCGCCCTGGCCCTTGACGGTGGCCGCATAGCCGGCCGGCGCCTGCACCGACACCGAGTAGGTGCCGGGATTGACGTCGAAGTGGTATTTGCCGCTGGCGTCGGTGGTGGTGGTCGAGACCACGTGGCCGTCCGTGTCTTTCAGCTGCACGGTGACGTTGGACAGGCCGGCTTCGCCGCCGTCCTGCACGCCGTTGCCGTTCGTGTCTTCCCAGACGAAGTCGCCCAGGTGCGCCATCGGCACTTTGAAGGTCAGGTAGTTGGGGGTGACGCTGGTGTCGGCGGCGCCGCAGCCGACCATGCCACCGGCGTCGCGCACCTTGAAACCGATGTCGAAGCTGCCGGCGGCCGTCTGGCTGGGCTCGAACGACAGATGGCCGGCGGCGATGTCGGCGGCCGAGATTTCGGTGTTGACGGCCACGGCGACGCCGTTGAGCATCAGCTTGCCGGCGGTCGGCAGCGAGGTGATGATGACGGACTGGAAGGCATCGTGTTCGACCTTGTCGACGAAGCCGAAGTCGGCCTGGGCCAGCGCGACCGGCGCGCCGTTGGTCAGTGCAAATACCTTGTCGGCGCCGGTCGGCGCGTCGTTGACGGGATCAACCACCACTTGCAGGCTCAGCGTAATACGCGGACCGTCGCCGTCCTGGACGATGAATTCGATGGTCGCGAACTGGCCGTTGTAGTCCGGCTTCCAGTCGCCCGGGTGCACATAGACGGTGTCGGCGTCGACGCGTCCGAACAATGGCGTATTGACGCTCGACGTGGTGCCGTCCGGCAGCTTCACCACCATGGTGCTGATGTTCAGGCCGGCGGTCGTGGTGACGCCTGCGGCAGCCAGTACATCGCGCACATCGAAGGTCTTATTGGTGTCCTCGCAGACGTGAACCGTGGTATTGACCGAAATAGTACTCATTTCGACACCTCTACCGTCACACCGCTGTATTTGAACTGAATCATTGTTATAGGCCTTCAAAAAGTCGTTTTGGAGTGGATTACTGACCGGCGCGGCTGCTGACGGGGGTGAGGTCAAAGGCGGCTGGGAAAAGCGGGAAAACTGACATCACCGGGCTGAAGTGATGCTGGTAATACATGTAAGTTGTCGCAATTATAGCAAAACTTTTCCTATGATAATTGTTATTTTTTACTTTTGTGATTCTTTGCGACACATTTAAATTCCATAATGCAATATCCCGCCGTAGCCCGCTATGCCCTACAATCTCGGCATGACTGATATAGCCCTTGCCCTGCCTTACGCCCTGCCCCCACCGGAGATGGCGCCCGACCTGTTGCGCGCCCTGAAAACCCCCGCTTTGGCGACGTTGTTGTCTCGCAACAAACACTTTCAATACAACATCTACGACAACGACAGCCGGGTGCTGCCGCACGAAGCATGGCTGGCCCACGCGCTGGGCCTGGCGTCCGCGCCGGACCGTCCCGACACCGGCGCGCCGGTGGCCACCGCCGTCATGCACGGCTGCGGCTTGCAGGCGGAGGCCATGGCCGTAGCCGAGCAGGGCCACTGGTTCATCGTGCAGCCGGCGCATATCCAGCTGTCGCGCACCCACCTGCTGCTGTCCGATCCGCGCGCGCTGCATTTGACCGAGGCGGAATCGCGCGCGCTCTACGAACTGGCCCGTCCCTGCTTCGAGGAGCAAGGCAAGACGCTGCTGCACGCCGCGCCCGGCCTGTGGTGCGCCCGGGCCGACGAGTGGTCCGGCCTGGCCACCGCCTCGCCCGACGCCGCGACCACGCAAAACCTGAGCGACTGGATGCCCGAGGGCGAGCACGCGCGCGCCTACCGCAAGCTGCAAAACGAGATCCAGATGCAGTGGCACGAACACCCGGTCAACGAGGCGCGCCAGACGCGCGGCCTGCAAGCGGTGAACTCGTTCTGGCTGTGGGGCGGCGCCGGTCCGTTGAAAGCCGCGCCGCAGCCGCTGGCGATCGCCGGCGGCCCGGAGTGGATGCAGGCGCTGGCCGCGCCCGCGCTGCGCCAGCCTACCGTCGCGCAGTTGATCGCCCAGCCGGGCGCCGTGATGCTGGCCGAGTTGATACCGTCGGCGCAGACCGGCGACTGGTCCGACTGGATCGCGCGCATGCAGCGCATCGAGCAGGAATGGCTGGCGCCGTTACTGGCGGCCCTGCAGGACGGCCGCATCGGCGGCCTGACGCTGCTGCTCAGCCACCGCAACGGCTGGAGCACCGTCGGCGCCAGCAAACTGGCGCTGCGTAAATTCTGGCGCAAGCCGAACCTGAACCTCTTACTGAAGCAAGCCTGACATGACCCGTATCGCCACCCGTCCCTGCCCGTTCCGTGAATCCGAAATGCTGCGCCAGGGCGGCATCCATCCAGTGCTGGCGCGGCTGTACGCCTCGCGCGGCCTGACCGACGTCAAGGAGCTGTCGAGCGAACTGGCGGCCATGATTCCGCCTTCGGGCCTGCTGCACATCGGCGCCGCCGCCGTGTTCCTGGCCGACTCCATCGCCGCCGGCAAGCGCATGGTGATCGTGGCCGACTACGACTGCGACGGCGCCACCGCCTGCGCGGTCGCGCTGCGCGGCATGCGCGCGATGGGCGCCAACATCGATTTCATCGTGCCTAACCGCTTCGAGTACGGCTACGGCCTGACACCGGAGATCGTCGAGCTGACGGCGCGCGAGAAGCAGCCGGACATCATCATCACCGTCGACAACGGCATCGCCAGCATCGACGGCGTGGCCGAGGCCAACCGGCGCGGCATCGAAGTCGTCGTCACCGACCACCACCTGCCGGCCGACACGCTGCCGGCCGCGCGCGTGATCGTCAACCCCAACCAGCCGGAGTGCGGCTTCCCGAGCAAGCATATCGCCGGCGTCGGCGTGGTGTTCTACGTGCTGCTGGCCTTGCGCGCGGAACTGCGCAAGCGCGGCGTGTTCGACGCCCAGACCCAGCCCAAGCTGGACAACCTGCTCGACCTGGTCGCGCTGGGCACCGTGGCCGACGTGGTGCGGCTCGATCCGAACAACCGCATCCTGGTGGCGCAAGGCCTGAAGCGCATGCGCGCCGGCCGCATGCACGCCGGCGTGGCCGCGCTGTTCCGCGTGGCCGGGCGCGAGCCGCGCACCGCCAATCCCTTCGACCTCGGTTTCGCGCTGGGCCCGCGCCTGAACGCGGCCGGACGGCTGGAGGACATGTCGCTGGGGATCGAATGCCTGATCACCGACGACGAGGGCCGCGCATGGCAACTGGCGCAGCAGCTCAACGACATCAACCTGAAACGCCGCGAGATCGAAGCCGAGATGCAGGATGCGGCCTTGCTGCACCTGGACGCGTTCGAGCCGGCCAACAGCAGCACCATCTGCGTGTTCGACGAATCGTGGCACCAGGGCGTGATCGGCATCGTCGCCTCGCGCCTGAAGGAAAAATTCTTCCGTCCGACCATCACCTTCGCACCCGGCGCCGACGGCTGGATCAAGGGCTCCGGCCGATCCATCCCCGGCTTCCATCTGCGCGATGCGCTGGACCTGGTGTACAAGAAGGCGCCTACGCTGATCGACAAGTTCGGCGGCCACGCGATGGCGGCCGGCCTGACGCTGCGCGCCGACGCCTTCGACGCCTTCGCCGCCGCCTTCGAGGAAGTGGGCCGCGCATGGCTGAGCAAGCAGCAGCTGGAACGCGTGATCGAAACCGACGGCCCGCTGGAAGACGCCTACTACACCACCGCTTTCATTGAGCTGATGGATGGCCAGGTATGGGGCCAGGGCTTCGCGCCACCGGTGTTCTGCGACGAGTTCCGCGTGGTGAGCCAGCGCATCTTGAAGGAACGCCATCTCAAGCTGCTGCTGGAGAAGAACGGCGCGCGTTATGACGCCATCTGGTTCGGCCACGTCGACTCGCTGGGCGAGCGCGCCAAGGTCGCCTTCCGGCTCGACGCCAACGAATACAACGGCGTCACCAAGGTGCAGCTGATGGTGGAACACGCCGAGCCGGCATAAACCAATCATCGCACTTTGCATATTGACAATATGATATTCTAAGCATCCCCGCCTATCTGTCAGGATGGTTAGATGCAATTATCCAATTACCTCTTCTTTACAACGACTTGCGAGCAAGCACTGGAGTTTTATACCCGGTGCGGGCTGGGTCGGATCACCGACGTGCTGCGATTTGGCGTAGATGGCATGCCGGTCCGCAATGAAGCCATGCGCGGCAAAATCATGCATGCAAAGTTTGAGGGGCCGGGCGTCTTGTTCTTCGCCTCGGACAATGACGATGCGGAGCCGATGCGAGGGTCCGCACATATTTTGCAAATGACCGACCGGCAGCTGACAAAACAGCTGTTCGACAAACTGGCGGAAAAGGGTCGGGTCACCACGCCTTTAGACACGCAGGTTTGGGGCGACTATTACGGCAAATTGACCGACCAGTTTGGCGTGCAGTGGATGCTGAACTGTTCGGCTTAAATTACAAGGGGAAACGATGACAGTAGTTTTTTCTGCCACCGCACTTGCTTGCAGTCTTCTCCTATCCGCACATCAGCCAGCTTATGCAGAGAACACCGCCACAAGCGAGCGGCAGCTTACTAAACTGATTGAAAAGTTTCAGGAAGCCATACACAAAAAGGACACCGCTGGTTTTATGGAACTATTCGTGCGTGAGGACGTTACATGGACCGTGGCCTATACCGACGCCAGTGTTGATCGGTACAACGCCAGTCGAAAAGACCCAAAAGAGCCGCTAGCTACCAGGGTACAGACAGGAGGGAGTCCCCGGAAATTCATCGAGGGTATCGCCAAGGCGAAAATGCCGCAGTCTGAACGCTTCTCCAATGTCCACATCGACACGGACGGTCACGTTGCCCATGTTTGGTTTGATTACACATTCATGGTTGGCGATTACAAGAGCGCCTGGGGCAAGGAAAGCTGGCAAGTCGTCCGGACCGAGGCTGGATGGAAGATTGCCGCTGTAACGTGGTCAGCTGAAGAAAACCCAGTCCCGCCCGAAGTCTAACACGATCGGGGATCAGTTCCCGATCGGGGGGGCAGTTCCGACAACCCGCCAAATGGCACGTTGCCGGAACTGCCCCCGACGTTACGACGTTACCAACTAGTCACTTTTAAACCCAATATTACGTCCATGAAAAAATCCTTTCACTTGTCGACTAAAATTAAAAAATCATTTGTAGCAACAATAGCTTTAGCAATTCAATGCAACTACTCATTTTCACAAAATTCTATAGATGCGGTGAAGCAGTCAATGGTTCGTCCTGAACTTAGCGCAAAGTGTAACAAACCGGAATGGCCTACTTTCTCGCTTAGAAATGAAGATGAAGGTGCATTGCAACTCGCCGTGAAAGTCGGCGCAGATGGCAAAGCAACGGAAATTGCTATGCAGTTTTCATCCGGATTCCCGGATTTGGACGAGGCCGCCAAGAACTCCCTTAAGAAGTGCCGTTTTGCTCCAGGAACCGTTAACGGAAAGCCTGTTCCCATGTTGCAGTCAGTTACTTATTTTTGGATCGAAACTGGTTCTCAAACGTATGGACCACACTGGCAGAAAATTATTGAACTTGCGAAAACCGGAAATTTGACTGCCATATATACAATCGCGCAGTTGCAGATGAGCAAACCTGAGACCACGCCCAGCGGAATAGAATTACTGAAGGTAGCAGCCGACAAAGGCTCTTCCTTAGCGCAATATGACCTAGCTTTACGCTATGAGACCGGCAATGGCGTGAACAAGGCCTTGGATTTGGCGGAGATTTGGTATTCAAAGGCGGTGGAGTCGGGAGATATTCTTGCAATTGAACGCAAGCAACTAATTCAAACATTAACAAGCGACGTACAATAAATTCTCACAACCAACTCTTCATTTGGCACCGCAAACCTCGATACCACCGTCGAACACGATGCGCCAGGTGTTCGGCGCCTCCAGCCGCCAGACCGAGCTGAATCGCGCGATCAGCTTGCCATCCGGTCCATGCACCGGGCCGGATGTCTTGGCCAGCGTGCCAGAAGCCAGCACCTCGACCTCATCCGGCTCCCAGGAAAACGGCGCACCCGGCTTGGCGAAGAACTTCTTCCACTCATCGGCCACCGCCTGCTTCCCGTGCAAGGACTGCGTGCCACCGCTGAACACCGCCTCATCGGAAAGAAAAGCCACGAAAGCAGCATGATCGCGCGCCTTCATGGTCGCCGCAAAAGCCCGCTCAACGTTGGCCACCTGCTCCTGCACGCCCGTGAAAGCCGGCGCCGCCCCCGCTGCGGTCGCAGCCAACGCCATTACACCCGCCACCGTCACATTCAACCATTTCATGGCCATCCCTCCCCGTTTTGTAGACAAGGTGATATTAATCCAGTTGGTCCTCGATTGCCATTCATCCTAAAAAGGAGTATAACTAGTCCATCAACGGAGGATTTATGAATCTTACCTACGCTTACCCCCGCAGCCGCTTCGAGCCAACCATCTTGGTCGACCTGAACGCCAAGTCCGAGCGCGAACGGTTGTCCAAGGCCGCCCTCAAGGGCTTTTTCAAGCTGGCCGCCGCCTGGAAGCTGCGCGACGACGACGCCCGCGAACTGCTGGGAGGCATCTCCAGCAGCGCCTACTACGAGTGGAAAAAGAACCCGGAACGCACGCTGGAGGTGGACTGCATCACGCGCATCTCCTACCTGCTGGGCATCTACAAAGGACTGCACATCCTCTACGGCGACAAACTGGCCGACGAATGGATGGGCCTTGCCAACACCAACCTGATCTTCGGCGGCCGCACACCGCTGACCTATATCGCGGCCGGCGGCCTGCCCGCCATGCAGATCGTGCGCCAGTTGCTGGACGCGCGCCGCGGAGGACTGTAAGTGCCGGTCAGCCTGATTCCGCCCCTCACCACGCTGCGCCAGTTCGACACCTGCCGTTTGCTGCCCTCGCGCTTCGCCGACCTCGAAGACTCGGTGCTGTCGCCACTGGCCGACAACGAGCAGGACTTGCACGACCTGTTCGAACTGGATAACGCCACCAACGCCCGCCTGCAAGCGCAGAACGGCGGCGCCGCCGGCATCACGATGGATGAACTGGTGTTCGGCGTGCCGAACTTCCGCATCGTGAACGCCGCCTTTACCTACGCCCGCCCTGAGGGCAGCCGCTTCAACGGCGGCGAACGCGGCGCATGGTACTGCGCCTTCGACGTCGAAACCGCGCTGGCCGAAGTCAGCTTCCACAAGGCCGTCGAATACGCCGAGATCAACCGCTTCGACGACAGCGTCCAATACCAGACCATGCTGGCCGATTTCACCGCGCCCTTCCACGACCTGCGCGGCCAGGCGCGCTACCTGGGCTGCCTGGCGCCGGACAGCTACATCGAATCGCAGATCCTGGCCGAGCGCCTGCTGGATGGCGGCTCGCTGGGCATCATCTACCCGAGCGTGCGGCTCGACGGCGGCACCAACCTGGCCTGCTTCCGCCCTGCGCTGGTGGGCAATGTTCGCAAAGGTGCGGTGTATCGGTTAACATGGCGGGGTAGCCCCGTACCGATCATCGAAATTATCTGAATCATGCAAACCAAACCTGAAAACGACACCGACCTGCGCCTCAAAGTGAACCGCGAGACCGCGCGCCTGCCATGGACCGAACTGCTCAAGCATTTCGCCGCCGGCAATGTGGTGTGGATCGCCAATTCGCTAGACCTGGTCGATGTGGCCGTGCGCATCTCCCACGACGACAAGGCCCACATCGGCCAGTGGATGAACGCCGGCCTGCTCGCCAAAGTCAGCGACGAGCAGGCTGCGAACTGGCTGGAGACCAACGCCCAACTGTGGGCGGTGGTCGTCAGCCCCTTCATCCTCGTCCAGCAGGAAAAGGCTGTCCCAGCCAGCGTGCATTAAAACTTGAAGCTGCCCGCGTCGAGCGTGATCGATCCGCCGCAAGCCGGCGTGGTCGCTTCGCGATTGCCGCTGGCGGTGGACTGGTTACTCTCCCACACGGTGCTCACGCCGTACTTCATGAACTTGTACTGGATCGCCGTCGACGGCGGCAGCTGGAAGGTGCGCGACCACGGCACGTTGGCGCCGCTGCCTTCGATGTTCAGCTGATTGCTGGCGCCCTGCACCCAGTTGCCCAGTTCCGCGCGATTACCCACCACGTACACGTTCTGCCCCACCACCGTATTGGCGTTCGCCACGCGGAAGGTCACCGGCACCGTGGTGCACGTGCCGCCGCCACCGCCGCCGATCTTCTGGTTGATATGCAGCGCCACCGCAGGCACCGTCGCGCCCCCGTTGGCCGGAATGCTCACGCTGATCACGCCGTTGCTGCCGACGGTGACGCTGTCGCTGGTGCAGGCCGTGCCGGCGGCATTCAACTGGCCGTGCACCACGTTGCAGTACGTCCCGGCGGGCAGCAGCGTTTGCAGCGAGGCGTTCCAGGCCGCGTACTCATTGTTGATCGCCACGAAGCCCTTGGCGCCGCGTCCGAAAGCAATCTGGTTGGCGGTGCCGTTGGTGAAGTAGTCCACGCCCTGCCCCGACGTCGCCGCGCGGAAGGCGACCATGTTGGAGATATCGCCCCAGCGGTGGATAAAGTCCCACTGCTGGTTGATCAGCGGGTTGCCGCTGGCATCGAACGGGCTGGCGCTCGGCGGGGCCTGGTCGAAATTGGTAAAGCGGAAGCCCGAGTGCAGCTGCGCCGAACCATACGGCCAGGCCAGCATGAAGATGTTCGCAAGGTCGTAGCGCTTGGTGCCCTGCGTGTCGTTGGTGGCGCCGGAGACGTAGTTACTCGCCACCAGCGAGCTGCCGTTGCGCTCCGTATCCCAGTTGTTGACGAAGACGGTCGCCTTGTCGCTTGGCACAAAGCCCCAGGTGCCGCCCCAGTTGCCCGGCGTGCCCATGATGGCGCGCACCTGCGACAGGCTGGCGCCGTTCTCGTTGCGGAACATGGCCTTGATGGCGAAGGTGTACTGGAATTCGTTCAGCGTGCCAACGCTGTAGTAGTCGGAGCGCGCCACGTTACTATCCGGGATCACCTCCTGCGTGATCCACAGCGCCTCGCCGGCCGTGGTGGTGTGCGTGACGCCGCCCATGATCGCCTGAAGATCGGCGGGCTGCATATGCTTGGCGGCGTCGAAGCGCACGCCGTCCACGCCCATGTTGATCAACTTGGTCAGGTAGGTCTTGACCTGGCCCTGCACGTAAGCGCCGTCGGTCTTCAGGTCCGGCAGGCCGCTCAGTCGGCAGAACATCACGTTGTAGCGGTTGCCCGGCGAGCCGTAGTCGCCGCCGGCGATGTCGCAGGCGGGATGGAAATCGCTGGCGCTGAAGAAGGGATAGGCCAGCGTCGTCGAATTCCACGTCGAGCCGTCGGTGGCGGTGCCGGAACCGGCCGCCAGGTGGTTGACCACCACGTCCGCATACACGCGCACCTTGGCGGTGTGGCAGGTGTTGATCATGGTCTGGAACTCGGCCTCGGTGCCCATATTGCTCTTCAGCGAGGCGAAGTTCACCGGCTGATACACATCCCACCACGCGCCCAGACTGGCCGAGGCCTGCGGCGGCGATACCTGCACCGCGCCAAAGCCCTGCGGGCCGAGCCAGTTGGTGCACTCCTTGGCGATGTCGTTCCACTTCCAGCGGAACATCTGCACCGACGTGTCGGCGGGGTTGAAGGCGGCGTGCGCAGGCGCGAGGGCGCAACCGCCCAGCAGGCCGGCGGCCAGTAAGGTTTTCATCATTTTTATCTCCGTGTCGTTATATTTTGTATTTTGGGAAATGCTGCAGCCCAGATAAAATGTAGCAGAACTACAGTAAACAACAAGCGGAATTCACTAAAGTTTTTACATTCACCCACGGGAATCGCTTCCACATAATTTCCGTGCGACACATATGTAATAGGATTACGCAGTGAATACTGCCACATAGTCAATCCCCGACAGCCCATGTATGATGGGGCGAAAAAACGACACTACGAGATCCATAGCCACCTCATGTCCACCACACTCCCCGCCGACAGCGCCAACGATATCGCCAACAACCTCGCCGAAGCCATCGCGGCGCGCAAGCTGCCGCCCGGGACCAAGCTGCGGGAAGAAGCGTTGTGCCGTTTGTACTCGGTCAGCCGCACCAAGATCCGCGCGGCGCTGCTGATACTGTCGAAGGACAAGCTGATTAACATGGTCCCCGACAAGGGCGCCGTGGTCAGCCAGCCCAGCGAACGGGAGTCGCGCGAGATCTTCGCGGCGCGCCGCATCATCGAAGCGGCGCTGGCGCGCGAGTTCACCGCCAAGGCCAAGGCGGCCGATTACAAAATGCTGGAGAAGCATTTGAAGGAAGAGCGCAACGCGCTGTCGCAGGTACCGTCGAAGATGCGGCAGCAGCTGCTAGGCGACTTCCACGTGCTGCTGGCGGACGTGGTGGGCAACGAGGTGCTGAAGGAAATCGTGCGCGAGCTGGTGGGCCGCAGTTCGCTGATCACCATGCTGTACCAATCCGAGCGCGACGCCGCCTGCTCGTCCGACGAACACAGCGCCTTCCTGGCCGCGGCCCGCTCGGGCGATGCGGACAAGGCGGCGGAGCTGATGCTGCATCATCTGAGCCACGTGGAAGCAGCGCTCAATTTCGACGTCAACGCCAGCCCGGCCAAGAAGGATCTGATCTCCGCGCTGCTGATGTAGCGATACGAATCACGGTATCGCTACGCCACAAAAATTCATTAGACGCGCCCTCGCAGCTGCCGCAGCATGAATTCCTGCATTCGGCAGACACAAAACCTATAAAGCGAGACGACAAATGAATCAACAGCTACTCAAGCGATGGGCGGCGGCGACAGCTATCGCCTTCTGCGCAGCAGGCGCACATGCCGCCACCTGGACGCTCACCGGCTCCCTCATCACGCACGACCCCAGCGCCTACAAGGAAAACAGCACCTGGTGGATCACCGAAACCAGCGATACCGGCATCGGCGTGAAGTACTCGCCGGACGGCCACGCCTGGACCCAAGGGGTGAGCATCTTCGGCGGCGGCCTGTCGTGGTGGAACCAATACAACAACAACTCCAAGACCGTCTGGGCGCCGGACATCCACGTCTGGAACGGCAAGGCGATCCTGTACTACGCGGTGTCCACGTTCGGCTCGCAGAAATCGGCCATCGGCCTGGCCACCGCGACCAGTATCGCAACAGGCAACTGGACCGACAAAGGCGCGGTGCTGACGTCCGCGCCGGGCAACAACTACAACGCCATCGATCCCAACTTCTTCGTCGATAAGGCGGGCCAGCCTTGGCTGTCGTTCGGCTCCTTCTGGACCGGCATCTATACCACGCGGGTCGATGTGAACACCCTCAAGCCGACCGGCAGCTGGTACCACCTGGCCGCCGACAGCACCGGCATCGAGAACTCGTTCATCATGTCGAACGGCTCGTATTACTACCTGTTCGTCTCCAAGGGCAAGTGCTGCGCCGGCGCCAACAGCACCTACCACATCTCGTATGGCCGCTCGACCAGCGTGACCGGGCCGTATCTGGACAAGAACGGCGTCGACATGCTCAACGGTGGCGGCACCACGCTCGATGCCGGCGGCGGACGCTTCATCGCGCCAGGCGGCGAATCGGTGACCAACGGGGTGATGGTGCGGCATGAACTGGATAGCCAGAACAACTACAACGGCGTCCTGTTCATCAACGACCTGACCTTCAGCGGCGGCTGGCCGACGTATTGATGAAGGTGGCGGCGGTATTCACGGCGCTGGCTGCGGCCGCACTGCTCACGATGTGGGCATGGCAGGCCACGTCCGCGTCCGCGCCCGTGCCCGCGCCCGACCGAAGGCCGGTCGAAGGCGATGCCGCAGCCAAGGCCGTGGCCCGCGCGGTTCCGGCCTTCCCGCCCCGCGCGGCGAACCTTCCGCTGGCCGCACCGGGCCGCAACGCCATCGACTCCACGACAGAACTATCGCTCACCGACAAACAGGAACTCATCCCCGACTTCGCGCTGCATCAGTTGATGGATGGTTTTCTGCTCAACCGCAGTGTAGCCGGCAGGCTGCAAGCGCTTGAGGCCCACCTGCGCCGCACACTGCCCACCAACGCGGCCGGCGAAGCAATCCAGATCGCCGTCCGCTATCAAAACTACCTGACCGCGCATGACGAACTGCTGGCAGCCCAGCGCTTCACATCAAACGACGCGGCGTCGCAAGACCTGAACCGCATCAGCAGCTGGCAGCAGCAACGCCAGCAACTGCGCATCCGCACGCTCGGCGAGCGCATCACGCTGGAATGGTTCGGCAACGAAGACGCCTATCTGGAGCAAGCGCTAGACGAATGGCGCCAGCGCAGCGAAGGACAGGTGCCCACCACCGCCGGCGTTGCGCCGGAAGACCAGGCAGCCCACGACCTGCATATGCAGCAGGCCCTGGACCAGGCCATCACCGGTTATCAGCGAGCGGCCAAGGCCAATTGATGCGCCAGCGCGTTGTGGCGCTCGATCACCACCGGCAAATCGATCGTGCACAGCACACCCTCGCGCACCACTACCTTGCCGTTGATGATGCTGTACGAGACATTCGGCGGCGTGCAGAACACCAGCGCAGCGACTGGATCGTGCAGCGCGCCGGCGAAGCCTATCGTATCGAGCTTGAACATCACGATGTCCGCCGCCATGCCCGGCTTGAGCGCGCCGATGTCATCGCGGTTCAGCACCTTGGCGCCGCCCAGCGTGGCAACTTCCAGCGCCTGCCGCGCCGTCATCGCATCCGGGCCGAAGCCCACGCGCTGCAGCAGCATCGCCTGCCGCACTTCGCCCATCATGTGGCCGGAATCGTTGGAGGCGCAACCGTCGACACCCAGGCCCACCGAAACGCCGCTGTCGAGCATCTTGCGTATCGGCGCAATGCCCGACGCCAGCCGCATATTCGAACAAGGACAGTGCGCGATGCCGGTGCCGGTACGACCGAACATGTAGATGCCGTCATCGTCCAGCTGCACGCAGTGCGCGTGCCAGACGTCGTGGCCCACCCAGCCGCAATCCTCGGCGTATTCGGCGGGCGTCATATTGAATTTTTCGCGGCTGTAGGCGATGTCGTTCGCGTTTTCAGCCAGGTGCGTGTGCAGCGATACGCCGAAACTGCGCGCCATCGCCGCGGACTCTTTCATCAGATCGCACGAGACCGAGAACGGCGAGCATGGCGCAACCACGATGCGCTGCATCGCGTAGCGGCCGGCATCGTGATAGGTTTCGATCAGGCGTTGCGTATCCTTGAGGATCGCGCCCTCCTCCTCCACCACGCGGTCCGGCGGCAGGCCGCCCTTGGACTGGCCCACGCTCATCGAGCCGCGCGCGGCGTGGAAGCGCATGCCGATCTTGCCGGCCGCCTCGATGCTGTCATCGAGCTTGCAACCGTTGGGATAGATGTACAGGTGGTCGCTGCTGGTGGTGCAGCCGGACATAATCAGTTCCGACATCGCCGCCAGCGTCGATACGTTGACCATCTCCGGCGTCAGGTTGGCCCAGATCGGATAGAGGTTGGTCAACCAGTTAAACAGTTCACCGTTCTGCGCGGCGGGAATCACGCGCGTCAGGCTTTGGTACATATGGTGGTGGGTGTTGACCAGGCCGGGCATCACCACGTGGTTGGCCGCGTCGATGATCTCGTCGGCCTGTTGCGGCAGGTCGGCGCTGCGGCCGACTTGTTCGATCACGTTGTCCCGGATGTAGACGGCGCCGTCGACAATTTCACGGCGCTCGTCGTCCATCGTTACCAGCACGCGCGCATTTTTGATCAGTAGGGTTTTAGTCATAATTTCTATGATGGTTAAACACTGCGGAAACAATGCGCGGGCACTGCGGAAACAGTTAGGTTGATATCGAGCGTATTTTAAGCTGCTTCACGCTCGGAGGTTAAAAAAGCCTGCGGTACGTCCTCTTCTTCATCGTCGTCCGTCAATTCTACCGGACGTTCAGGCAGCACCAGGTTCAGGACCACCGCGACCAGCGCGCCAACCGTGATGCCCGAGCCGAAGACTTCCTTGACGAAGGCCGGCAGCTTGGACAGCAGTTCCGGCCGCACCGTCACCGCCAGGCCACAGCCGATGGCCACCGCCATGATCACGCCGTTACGCTTGGTGTGCTCCACATGGCTCAACAGCTGCACGCCGGCGGAGATGATCATCGCGAACATCATCAGTCCAGCACCGCCCAGCACCGGTTGCGGAATCGTCACCACCACCGCGCCCAGTACCGGGAACAGGCCGGCCAACAACAGCATCACGCCGGTCAGCGCCACCACGTGGCGGCTGGCCACACCCGTCAACGACACCACGCCGACGTTCTGCGCAAAGGTCGATACCGGAGGGCTGGACATCAGCGCGGCGAAAGCCGAACCGACACCATCGCACAGGATGCCACGCGCCAGCGTCTTGCCGCGCATCTTGGTGTTGGTGGCCGCGCCCAGCGCCATGAAGGTGCCGGTGGTTTCCACCATCGTCACCAGGTAGGCGATCGCCATGGCGACGATGCCGGCCACCGGGAAGGTCATGCCGTAATGGAGCGGCTGCGGCAGCGCAAAGATCGGCGCATTCTGAACCTGCGTAAAGTCGATCATGCCCAGCGAAACGCACAGCAGGTAGCCGATGAACATGCCGATCACCACGGCAGCGGCGGATACAATCCCCTTGCCGAATTGGACCAGCATGATGACCGTGACCAGCACGAATGCCGCGATGCCCAGATTGAGCGGCGCGCCATAAACCGCACCCGGCGCAAAGCCGCCCGCCGCCCAGTCCACCGCCACCGGCACCAGCGACAGGCCGATCATCGTCACCACCACGCCGGTAACGGCGTGCGGGAACAGCTTGCGGATCTTGGGCATGAAGCAGCTGCCCACTATCATCACCACCGAAGCGGCCAGGGACGAGCCCAGTATCGCCGGAACGCCGTGTTCGAGACCGATGCTGATGGCCGCGCCGACGAAGGCGAAGCTGGTGCCCATCACGCAAGGAAGCCTGATGCCGACTGGGCCTACGCCCTTGCATTGAATAATCGTGACGATGCCGGAACCGAGCAAGGCGGCGTTGATCAGGGTGATGATCTGGTCCGCCGGTAGTTTGAGCGCGGCACCCACCACCAGCGGCACGGCGATGATGCCGCCCAATGCGGCAAGCATGTGCTGGGCCGCCAGCAGTATGGTCGTGAGCAGGGGTGGTCGATCCTCGACCTGAAATAACAAGTGATTCATAAACGCGTCTCCGTCTGTCTTTTTTATTGGGCGTTACTTTGCAACTACTACCCACACGGGCTGCCCTTAACCGTGCGTAGAAATGATGCCTAGCAACGCAACAGCTCGTGACCGACGCGTTTAATTGATAACGATATTGCGCCTCGTCGGATACATTGTCAACGAATTTTGTATACAATTTTTCTATCGAAGCGCGCCGTCCCCACGCAGCGTGGCAATCGCCAGATCGAGGAAGGCGCGCAGCTTGCGGGACGAATGCCGGCCCTCATGGTGCACCACGCTGACCGGCACCGCCGCCGCTTCATAGGGGGACAGGATCGCGCTCAAACGGCCGTCGGCCAGGTAAGGCGCGGCCATATAGGACAGCACGCGGGTGATGCCGAAGCCGTCCAGCGTCGCGCGCAAGGCGGCGTCGTTGCTGGTGCTGCTCAGGCGCGGATGCACCTTCACCGATTGCGGCTTGCCGTCGTACTCAAAGCGCCAGTCGTTGGTCGCCGTGACGGCGGTGGCGGCGATCAGGTCATGCCCGGCCAGCTCCTGCGGCGTAGCGGGAACGCCACGCGCGGCCAGGTAGGCCGGCGCCGCGCACACCACCTGCCTTACCTGCCCCACGCGCACCGCCTGGTAGCTGGAATCGGGCAAGGCGCCGATGCGGATCGCGGCGTCCACGCCCTCGTCCATCATGTTGACCACGCGGTCGAGGAAGCGGCATTCGACATCGGTTTCCGGGTAGCGCCGCAGGTACTCGGTGACGATGGGTGTGACATACATCGCACCGAACATCACCGACGCCGTGATCACCAGCCGCCCGCGCGGCGCACCGTGCGCGCCGGCGGCCGAGGTTTCGGTTTCAGCCACGTCGGCCAGGATGCGGCGGCAATCGGCGGCGTAGCGCGCGCCGGTTTCGGTCAGCCGCACCACGCGCGTGGTGCGCAGCAGCAGGCGCACGCCCATGCCCTCCTCCAGCTCCGTGACGGCGCGCGTGACCACCGGCGGCGAGATCTTCAGCTTGCGGGCGGCGGCGGCAAAGCCGCCTTCATCGACGACTGCCACAAAGATCGTCATGGCGGAAAGCTTGTCCATATTATTCCTGAATTAGAAATAGTTTATTGCGAATTTAACGGATTCTCATTATCCCGCACATCGATGAAACTACAAGTGTTCGCTGAACAAACAACCCAACCTTAAGGAATTGACCATGAACCGCATTGCCACCATCGAAACCGCCACCGCCAACGCCGAACAAAAAGCCCTGCTGGACGCCATCCAGGGCCAGCTCGGCATGGTGCCCAACTTCCTGAAAGTGTTCGCCAACTCGCCGGTAGCGCTGCGCGCCTTCCTCGGCCTGCACGGCGTGGCCAACGGCGGCACGCTCGACGCGTTGACCCGCGAACGCATCGCGCTGGCGCTGGCGCAGCAGAACAGCTGCGAATACTGCGTCTCCGCCCACACCGCGATCGGCCGCAAGACCGGTTTGAGTGGCGAAGAAATGACGGCCGCCCGCAGCGGCACCAGCGCGGACGCGCAAGCCGCCGTCGCCGTGCAGTTCGCGCAAAGCCTGATGGAGAACAAGGGTGCAGTGAGCGCCATCGAGCTGGCGGCCATACGCAGCGCGGGCTACAGCGAGTCGGACATCGTCGAGATCATCACCCACGTGGGCATGAACTTCCTGACCAACATCCTGGGCAAAGCCAGCCGCGTGGAGATCGACTTCCCTAAAGTCGACCTGAAAATCGCAGCCTGATTTCACACTGATCGAGGAGCACATCATGGGGCGCGCCTATTCCGATATCACCTTCACGCCGGCGGTGCGTGAGGTTCAAAGCAGCATGGGGAGCCGCGCCCGCTATGCGTTTCTCGATCAGGCGGAAGACCGGCAGGACAGCCTGGGAGTAAGGGAGGCCGCCTTCATCGAGGAGATGGATCACTTTTACCAGGCCACCGTCAGCGAAACCGGCTGGCCTTATGTGCAGCATCGCGGCGGACCGAAAGGCTTCCTGCGCGTGCTCGACGCGAAGACCCTGGCCTTCGCGGATTTTCGTGGCAATCTGCAGTACCTCAGCGTCGGCAACCTGAAGGTGGATGACCGCATCTCGATGATACTGGTCGACTATGCGAGACAGGTGCGGATGAAAATCGTCGGCCGCACGCGCACCGTGGAAGCGGCGGACGACCCGGAGTTGATGGAACTGTTGCGTATGCCGGGCTACAAGGCCCGCATCGAGCGCGCCTTCATCATCACCGTGGAAGGCTACGACTGGAACTGCCCGCAGCACATCACACCGCGCTACACGGAGCAGGAAATCACCGGCATGACAGCGCCCCTGCTCGCCCAGATCAAGCAGCTGAAGGAGCAGGTGGCAAAGCTCACGGGGCCAAACGGCGGCGCTTGACGCGCAAGCCGTTACGGCGCGGCGAACAGATAGGCGCAGCCCTTGTCGGCGGGATCGTGCTGCATGATGCGGTCATACAGGCCGGTGTTGCCGGACAGCGTGCGGTCCATATCCTCGGGCAGCAGCAGGCCTGCGGCGATCTGGCGCTCCGCGGCGGCGCGCACGGTGGCGATAAAATCGTCGCGAGTTGGATAGCGCGCCTCCAGGCTCGGACGCGGATCGCCGCTGGCGGCCCGTTCGGCCTCGGTGCGGGCGAACGGAACAAAGCTGCCGTCGAAGCGCGACGTGGCCCAGGCAAACCCGGTCTCCGGCGCGCGCAGGTTCCAGCCGGTGTGCGTGCCGAGCGGCGCCTGCACCTCGACCAGCCGCACGCCTCCCTTGTCGTTGCCGTCCGCGTCCGGCACGGGCACACGGGTTTCATACTCGTCGCCGAGTTTGGGCGGGACC
Organism: Duganella sp. S19_KUP01_CR8; assembly: GCF_036688705.1. Lineage (NCBI taxonomy): Bacteria > Pseudomonadati > Pseudomonadota > Betaproteobacteria > Burkholderiales > Oxalobacteraceae > Duganella > Duganella sp. S19_KUP01_CR8. Next base: position 56,125 of record NZ_JAQQPR010000031.1, read on the forward strand.
TTGTCCGCTATGCCCTGCTTGCCGAACTTTTTGCCGAAGTCCAGGCGCGGCTCGCGCAGATTCTGCTCCGGCGGCGTCAGGCCCAGTCCTTTCGGGAAAGTGGCGCGGTAATCGGCCACCGTGGTCAGCGTGCGGTCCGCCAGTTGCGGATAGGCGCTGGCCGGAGGTTGCTTGCCTTTGCTGGTCCAGTCGTCCAGCGCCAGGACCAGGGCGCGCATCGGCAGGTAATGGTCGCTAGTTGACACGCATGCGGTGAACGGCGCCCGCGTGCGCGAGCGGCCCACGTAATGCTGCGCGCCCATGAAGCCGTAGATGCGCACGTTGTCCGCCGGGGCCACGTCCTGCATGCCGTCCGGCGTGGTGGCGATCAGCGAGGCGCCGCGATTCCAGAACTCCGTCGAAGTATTGGAGATCAGGAGCTTGGGCAGCTTGCCCTGCTTGTCGCGCGCGTGATCGAGATAGGACGCGGTCTGGCCGCTGACGGGGTCGCGCGACGGCGCGGTGGTGAACGGGAACGCGTCCGCCGGATAGTCGTGCTCCTCCAGCATCGACGGATGGCGCGTAGGCTGCACGAAGCGGCTGTTGAAGCCCGCCGAGCCGCCGGCGCCCGGCACATGGAGATAGGCGCCGCTGAACACCAGCTGGCCGGATTCGTCCACATTCAAACCATCGTGCAGCATGCGGCCGATCACGCGGCCGGATTGGCTGATGCCGAACATCAGTACGCTCTTCGGCACAGGCGCGCCTTCAAACGGCTGGTCGCGGAAGTAGGCCAGCAGATCGCGGATGCCGGCCAGGCCTGCGCCGGTCACATATGGGTCTTTCGCGACGTAGGTCAGTTCGTAAATCGTATCCGGCTTGAAGCCGTCGTCCAGCTGCACGCGGCCAGGGCCACCCGCCTGCTCCGGCGCGACAAAGTGCCAGCTGCTGCGCGGGACGGGACGGCGCTTGTCGCCGGGACGCGCGCGCATGGTCAGCTGGGCGCGCGGATCGTTGGGGGTGGCCGGTTCGTAGGTCAGGCCGCGCATGCCGGCGTAGGTGGCAACGTCCACCGGCGCATTGACCGTGAACTCGTTCTGTACCCTGCCCCTGACTCCTTTGGCGACAGGCGGCGCAAACACCAGCGGCCGCGCGCCGGGCGCAGGCGGCGCCACGTCCCAGGTCCACGCGGAAAACAGCATCGAGAAACCGTGGCGCATCAGGAAGCCGTCACCGGCGTCGGCGACGGTGGTCGGATCGTTGTTGGCCGGACTACGGCCGTTGATCTGGCCCAGCATCGCAATGCCGCCCCGGTTGTTGACGTCGTAAATCAGGCTGGATGGCTGGCCGCCCGCAGGCCGCAGCAAGACGAACTCGCTGGAGAACAGCACGCGTCCGCGCGCGTCGCGCGGGGCGAGCTTCAAATCGACGATGGCCGCGTTGGCGGGAGCCTTCGGGTCCAATGCAAAATAGGCGATGCCGCGTATCTTTTCATAGGCGCCGGCTTCGCCGTAACTCACTCCGGGCGCAAACGCGGTGCGCTCTTTAATTTCGATACGCTCGACGGCCGCCAGCGCCTGCGCCGAAATGCCCGCCATTGCAAGTACCGCCAACTTCCGTTTGATCAGCATACGTCCACCCATTGTCCTTGTGTGATCGTCACCAGCACGTCCGGCGCCATCCGCACCACGCTATTGACCGAACCTGCGGCCGGCAGCACTTCATCGAACTGACGCAGCGATTCGTCGACATACACCGGCAGCGCCTGCGCCAGGCCGAAGGGACAAACGCCGCCGACCGGATGGCCGGTGGCCTCGACCACCTCTTCGGCCGGCAGCATCTTGCCCTTGCCGAAGGCCTCGCGGAATTTGCGATTGTCGATGCGCGCGACGCCGCTGGCGACCAGCAGAATCACGCGGCCATCGCGGACGCGGAAGGCCAGCGTCTTGGCGATGCGTCCCGGCTCGACGCCATGCGCTTCGGCGGCCAACGCCACGGTGGCGGTGCTGACCTCCAGCTCCACGATGGGAAGATGAAGATCTCGGGCGAGGAAAAACTCACGAACGGATTGCAGGCTCATAGATGTTTGCAGGTCAGGTTGGTGTATCGACTTCGTCCCAGTCACGGTCTTCGAAATGCACCAGCCAGTTCAAGGCATGGTGACGCTCTTGCAGCACGCCGTCATTCAATTCGGCGGGAGCGGCGGTCTTCTTCAATATCGCCTGGCGTGTGGCCCAGTGCAAGCGGTAGTGCAGATCCAGCGCATCCAGGATCTCCGCCGCCGGGCGCATGGCCAGCTGCTTGCGCAAGCCTTCGGTGCCGCGTTCGATGACGGTGCTCGAGATCGCGGCCACGTCGCAGATCGCGTCGGCGAACGGCAGCGCCTCCTGCATGCCAAGCACCCATTGCAACACAAGGATGGCTTCATAACGCCACAGGAACTGGGTGGTCTCCTGCTCCGTGGGCGTCTCCTGGGCGAGAAAAGCCCGTTCCGCGTCGGTCAAGCCGGCAAAGGCTGGTGGAAAGCGTTGTTTCAGATCGTCGACCGCGATGGCGCGGCCGCCCGCGAGCGACTCCGCGCGGATCGCGGTCACGAACAGCGCCAGCATCCTGCGCAGCACATCCTCCGGCGTGCGCAGGCGCAGCTCGGGCTCGGACACCAGCGGCGGCAGCGTCGCCGGCACCGCGACCTTGCGGGCGGCTAGCAGCTCGTCCGAGCGCGCCTTGCGTTGCCAGGCCTGCGGCGGGTATGGAACCACGGCTTGCGGATTGCCGTCGTCGCCGGTGGCGGGCAGCAGGATGCGTCCTTGCGGATCGCGCACGCTGCCGTCGGCCATGAAGACGATGGCGTTTGCGGCCTCCGCCCAAGCGGCGAAGCTGTCCATTGCACCAGCCTCGATGGACAGGCTGACATGCTGGCGCACGCGCTGGATGTGGCGGATCACGTGATAGCGGACCTGCGTCATGCGGCCTTCGCCGGCTTGCGCCAGGTGGTTCATGAAGCCGTTGAGATGGGGCTGCAGTTCGGGATCGGACAGGTCACGCCGGGCATTGAGCACATGCGGGAAGCCAGGTTTGGGAACCTCGGCAACCGTGCAGTAGGCGTTGATCAGAATGTGCTGACTGGTGTCTTGGGGAGAGAACAGCTGTTTGATTCGGTTTAACATAATTTGCTGGACAGTTTGGGCTGTCCAGCAGTGTAGCAGAGCGACGGCCTGTCACATGGGAGCAGCCGGGATTTCGTATTCGATCAACGCATCGTCATCCCAGCTGGTGTCGGCCACGGGCGGCGAGAACACGTTTTTGTACTTGGGGATGAACGGCAGCGGTTGACGGCGATCGCCGGACACCAGCGTCACACTGGTCGCGTTCAGCGGCGCCTGATAGCGCAGCTGGACGCTCTTGATGTGGCAGGCGCCACCAGCCAGCGAGAGCCCGTTTCGAATCAGGAAGGGTATCTCCTCCCGGTTGACGGCCCAGCCGATTTCGCATTCCATGCGCAGGTCGCCCAGGCGGCGCGCGTTGGCGGGCACGCCGGGCGTGTGGATATCGCCACGCCAGCGCACCAGGCTTTTCTTCTTGTTGGTGACCAGGTCCGCCTTGTCGTCGATGGCCGCCTGGATGCGCGGCAGGACGAAGGTGCCGTCCGCCGCGATGGGGACGTTTTCCGAGGTATTGTCGCCGGCGATGCGCAGCGTCACGCCATCCACCTGTGCGCCCGGCGTGGCGGACACCAGCTTGAATTTCATCGGTGCGGCCGGCGCGTATTTGCGATGCTGTTCGAATGCATCCACGCCTTTCAGCATGACCTTGTAGGACTTCAATTCGGGATTCTTTACGCCGCCCACTTCAACCACTTGCGGCGTCTCGGCATCGGCTTCGGGGACTTCCTGCGCTGCCTGGGCACAAGCGCCGGCGCAGGCCAACAGCAGGCTTAAGCAAAGTAATTCGTGTTTCATAAATCCTGATTAACGCATGTCGAGCACCCGGGCCCGACGGGGTGGAGGGAATGCCAGATCCAGCGCGGCCAGATCCTGCGGGGAGAGTTTGATATCTGCCGCGGCGCGGTTGGCGCGCACGTGTACCGGGTCGGTAGCCTTGGGGATGGCGATCACGCCGTCCTGATGCAGCACCCACGCCAGCGCGATCTGCGCCGGCGTCACGCCGTAGCCATCGGCGACGGCACGCAGGTCGGGGTTGTCCAGCAGCGCGGCCTGTTCGCGGCCGTGCGATTCCAGCGGCGAGTAGGCCATCAGCGGCATGCCCTGCTGGCGGCACCACGGCAGCAGATCGAATTCGATGCCGCGCTTGCACAGGTTGTACAGCACCTGGTCAGTGGCGACGGCGCCGCAACCGACGGCGTCCTGCATGCTTTCGAGGTCAAAGTTGCTGACGCCGTAGGACTTGATTTTGCCGGCCATCTTGAGGGCCTCGAAGCCGGCGACGGTTTCGTCAAGCGAGTAATGGCCTTGCCAATGCAGCAGATAGAGATCGATGGAGTCGACATTCATGCGGCGCAGGCTGCGCTCGCACGCGGCCTGCGTGCCTTCGAAGCTGGCGTTGTGCGGATAGACTTTGCTGACCAGGTAGACCTCGTCGCGGCGGCCGGCGATGGCGGCGCCCACCACTTCCTCCGCCCCGCCCTCGCCGTACATCTCGGCGGTGTCGATCAGCGTCATGCCTAGGTCCAGGCCCAGTTGCAGGGCGCGGATTTCATCGTTCCTGCGGACGAACTCCTCGCCCATGTTCCACGTGCCCTGCCCCAGCACCGGCACGGTGGCTCCCGATGGAAAGCGCACGGTTTTCATCAATGCCCGCCGCCGAGGTAGGCCGCGATCACTTTCGGGTCGGTTTTCAAGCTCTCCGCCGGGCCGTGGACCGAGATCGTGCCATTTTCCAGCACATAGCCATAGTCGGCCACGTTCAGCGCGGCGGCCGCGAACTGCTCCACCAGCAGCATGGTCACGCCTTCGGACTTAAGGCGCTGGATGATACGGAATACTTCTTCCACCAGGATAGGCGCCAGGCCCATCGACGGCTCGTCGAGCAGGATCACTTCCGGGTTGAGCATGACGGCGCGCGCCATCGCCAGCATTTGCTGCTCGCCGCCGGACAGCGTGCCGGCCAGCTGGTGCTGGCGTTCCTTCAGGCGCGGGAACAGCTCCAGCGACTTTTCCAGGTCGCGCTTGATGTCGCCCTTGGGCCGCGCACGCGTGAAGCGCGGGAAGGCGCCCAGCAGCAGGTTGTCCGTGACCGTCATCGAGGCGAACACGCGCCGCCCTTCCGGCGAATGCGCCAGGCCGGCGCGCGCGATCATGTGCGAATCGGCGCCGGTGATGTCCTTGCCGCCCAGCGTGACCTTGCCGCCCTTGGGCTTGATCATGCCGGAGATGGCGCGCATGGTGGTGGTCTTGCCGGCGCCGTTGGAGCCGATCAGCGTAACCAGCTTGCCCTTCGGGACCTCCAGCGAGATGCCGTGCAGGACTTCGACTTTGCCGTACGACGCTTGCAGATTGGTGATCGATAGCATGTGCTGTCCTCGTTAATGCGCCGCAGGCGCTTTGGTGCCACCGTGTTCTTCGCCGCTGCCGCCCAGGTAGGCCTCGATCACCTTGGGATCGCTCTGCACGGCGGCCGGTTTGCCTTCGGCGATTTTCTGGCCGAAGTCCAGCACCGTCACCGTGTCGGACAAGGCCATCACCACGTCCATGTGGTGCTCGATCAGGATGATGGTGATGCCGTGGTCGCGGATCTTGCGGATGATCGCCATCAGTTCCTTGATGTCCGGCGCGGTCAGGCCGGCCGCCGGTTCATCGAGCAGCAGCAGGCGCGGACTGAGGCCCAGCGCGCGGCCTATCTCCAGCAGGCGCTGTTTGCCGTATGGGAGATTGCGCGCCTCCTCGTCGGCCATCGCGGTCAGGCCGACGAACTCCAGGATGCTGGCGGCCCGCTCGCGCGCGGCGCGCTCCTCGCGCTTGTAGCGCGGCGTTTGCAGCATCACATCCAGCACATTCGATTCGAAGGTGTTGTGCAGGCCGACCAATACGTTCTCGGTCGCCGTCATCTCGCCGAACAGCTGCACGTTCTGGAAGGTGCGCGCCACGCCGCCCAGCGCGATCTCGGACGGAGTGCGGCCGGAAATCACCGCGCCAGCAAACGACACCTTGCCGGCGGTGGGTTTGTAGATCCCGGTCAGTACGTTCATCATGGTGCTCTTGCCGGAGCCGTTAGGGCCGATCAGGCCGTGCACCGATCCCTGCACCACGTTCAAGTCGACCTGGTTGAGCGCCTTCAGGCCGCCGAACTGCATCAGGATCTGGTCGACGCTGAGCAGCGTCTCGCCGGCCGCGCCGCCCTTGGCGCGCGCGAACGGCTCGGCGCCGCCGGCCTGAACCCCTTTGGCGTGCACGGTGCCTTTGCCCACAAGGCTGAACAGGAAACCAACGATGCCGTCCTGCAGATAGTAGACCACGAACAGCGTCATCAGACCGAACACGGTCAGGCGCCAGTCGACGATGTTTTCGAGCTTGTACGAGAACGCCGCCATGCCGATGGTGGCGATCAGCGGCACCATCACGCCGCGCAGAGTCGAACGTTTTTTCGCCAGCATGAACGCCGCGCCGATCACACCCAGAACGGCGGCGGCGGTGGCGATCTTGCGGAACAACTCAATATCCGCCAACAGGCTAGGCAGCATCACCACGATCAGCGCGCCGATCAGCGAACCGGAACGGGTCTTGCGGCCGCCCATGATCACCGCCAGCAGGAACAGGATGGTCAGCTCGAAGTTGTAGGTGTTGGGCGAGATGTATTCTTCCGAATACGCATACAGGCTGCCGGCCAGGCCGGCAAAGCCGGCGCTGATGATGAAGGCGTAGACCTTGTAGCGATATACCGAAACGCCCATGCAGTCGGAGGCGATCGGGCTGTCGCGCAGCGCCTCGAAGGCGCGGCCCAGGTTCGATTTCAATATGCGGTGCACGACGATCAGCGACACCACCATCAGCGCCGCCACCATGTAGTAGTAGCCTACTTCGCCGAGCTTCTGGCCGATGATGGTGGGCTTGCCGATCTTGATGCCCATCGGGCCTTCGGTAAGGAAGGTCATCTCGTTGATCAGGATCTGGATGATGGTGCCGAAGGCCAGCGTCACCATCGCCAGGTAAGGGCCGGTGACCCGCAAGGCCGGCAGCGCGAGGATGGCGCCGAACACCGCGGCGCCGGCCACGCTGGCCGGGATCGCGATCCAGAACGGTGCGCCAAGCTTGAACACCATCACGCCAGTGGCGTAGGAGCCGATGCCGAACAGGCCCGCATGGCCCAGCGATACCTGCCCCGTGTAGCCGACCACGATGTCCAGCCCAAACAGCAGGATCGCGTAGATCAAAATCGTTTCAAACAAATGGATGTAGTACGGATTGGGGATCAGCACCGGATACAGCACCAGCACCGCCAGGCCCAATACGCTCGCCGCGAGGAGTTTCTTATTCATCGGTCAGACCTTTTTGATGGCGGCTTTGCCGAACAGGCCGGACGGCTTGATCGCCAGTACCAGCAGGAGCAGAAGCAATCCCGGTACTTCCTTGTAGCCGGTCGAGATGTAGTAGCCGGTGGTGGTCTCGGCGATGCCCAGTATCAGGCCGCCGACGATGGCGCCGACGCCGGAGGTCAGGCCGCCGATGATGGCCACCGCGAACGCCTTCAGGCCCAGCGAGGCGCCCATGGTGGCGCCGGTCAGCGTCAATGGCGCCACCAGCACGCCGGCGAATGCCGCCGTCGCCGACGACAGCGCATACGAGAAGGTGATCACCATGCGGGTGTTAATGCCCATCAGGCCCGCCGCGTCGCGGTCGTTGGCGGTGGCCACCACGGCCTTGCCGTAGATCGATTTGCGGTTGAAGATCTCCACCGCCGCCATGATCGCCAGCGCGCCGACGATCACCGCCACCTGCATCGGCTGCACGTTCGCGCCCAGCACCTGGAACGGCGCGGAGCTCAGCGGCGACGGGAAGGTCAAGTCGTCCTTGCCCCAGATATTCTCGGCCACGTTCTTGAAGATGATGGCCAGCGCGATGGTCGACATGATCCAGCCGAATTCCGACTTGATCTTGATCGCCGGCCGCACGCCTATCCACTCGACGAACATGCCTTGCAGCGCGCCGAACACGATCACCAGGGGGATCATCAGCAGGTAGCTCATGTAAGGCCCGCCGTGGATGGTGCCGACCAGGCTAAGCCCGACCAGTGCGCCCAGCATCAGCGACTCCCCCTGGCCGAAGTTAAGCGTGCCGGAGGTGGCGAAAGTGAGCTGATAGCCGAACGCGATGACGGCGTAGATCATGCCGAGCGCTATGCCGCTGAATGCCAGTTGCAGGAAGATTTCCATGATGACCACCACTGTAGGACGACAAGAAAAAGGCCAGGCTTGAATCCTCAAGACTGGCCGGTACCAATGCGGCGCGAGCTTACTTGACCGGCACTACTTTGCCGTCCTTGACTTCACCGAAGACGGTGATGTCGGCGGTGATCGCCTCGTGGTTGTCTTTGCTGAACGGCTTGCTGTAAGTGGTGACGACGCCGTCAACCTTTTCGTTCAGGCTTTCCAGCGCGGCCTTGACCTTGGGACCTTCGGTGGAACCGGCCTGCTTGATGGCGGCTGCCAGCAGGTAGATCGAATCGTAGCCCTGCGCTGCGGACACTGCCGACGGCATGCGGTCGCCAGGCGGATGGTAGGCTTTCACGTAAGCGTCGATGAAGGCTTTGCGTTTAGGCGTGGTCGGGTCCTGGATGAAGGTCTGCGGCATGCGGGTGCCGTTGCCGTTCTTGCCGGCGTTGTCGATGAAGTTCGCCATCGACAGCGTCCAGCTGCCGATCAGCGGTACTTTCCAGCCCAGTTTTTCCATGCCGTTGGCGATCTGCGCCAGCTCCGGGCCGATACCGTAGGTCAGCACCACGTCGGCGCCGGCCTGCTTGGCCTTGAGCAGCTGGGCCGTCATGTCGACGTCCTTCAGATTGTATTTTTCGATGGCGACGGCCTTGAGGCCTTTTTTATCCAGCGCTTTTTCCAGGTCCTCGCGACCGAGCTGGCCGTAGTTGGTGGAGTCGGCCAGGATGGCCACCTTCTTGAATTTCCGGTTGTCGACCGCTTCCTGGACGATCATGTGCGACTGGATCGTGTCGTTGGCCGAGTTGCGGAAGATGTAGTTCTCCGGCTGGTCGGCGAACTGCTTGGTGACGATGGAGCCGGTGGCGACGTTGTTCATGACCGGGATCTTGGCTTCCTGGTAGAAGCGCTGCGAGGCCAGTGCCACGCCGGTGTTGATGTAGCCGACGGTGGCGGTGACTTTTTCTTTGTTGATCAGTTCCTGGGCGATCTGCACGCCGCGTTCGTTCTTGGCTTCGTCGTCGCGTTCGACCAGCTGGATCTGGCGGCCCAGCAGGCCGCCCTTGGCATTGATCTCGGCCACGGCCAGCTTGACGCCGTCGCGCATCGACACGCCCATCGGTGCGGAACCGCCGGTGAAAGGACCGGCCACGCCGATCTTGATGGGTTCAGCGGCCATCGAAGAAGCCGAGAAACCGAGCGCCATGCCTGCAACGAGCATTTTCAACTTGAAATTCATCTGTGATCTCCTGTTTACAACGTTTTTATGTACTTGTACACGCTGGATAGCCGCACCATCGATGGAACATTGTAGGTTAGTAGATCGACAGCAGCAACAGATAGATGTGCGGCGTCGCAGCAAGCCGCAAAGGGGCCGCCGCGTGTAAGCTAGTTGTAAGAATTGGACGGGGATTTCGGCGGCGCTTTGCCGGCGTTTGCCAGCGCTACATGCCGGACGTGCGCTGCGCCAAGGCGCGATTGGCGAAGCGCATCTGCGTTTCGGACAGCGCTTCGTTGCGGTCGAAGCCCATGGAGCCGTCGCGCAGGCCGATGGCCATCGCCATCACCGCCTCAGGATACTCCAGGTCCGCCGCCTTTTCGATCAGGCGGCGCGCGGCCTGCTCATCGCGCTTGACGCCGTCGCCGCTCAGGTACAGGTTCGCCAGCGCGAACATCGCGGCCGGCATCTGGCGGCTGGCCGCGAACTGCAACCAGTGGGCCGCGGCCTTGGTGTCGCGCGCGACCGCCATGCCGTTCCGGTACATCATGCCCAGGTAGTAGGCGGCCAGCGGATCGCCCGCCTTGGCGGCGGTGCTGAAGATCGAAAATGCTTTCGGCAGGTTGGCGGCCACGCCGGCGCCGCCGCGCAGGTACTGGCGCGCTTCGTCGACCGGTCCGGCCGCGACGAGGCCTGCGGCGCCCGCCGCCAACACCAACGTCATCAACCTTAGCTTCATGCGCCCTCCGTTCATATCGACAAATCGATGGCGTACAGGGCCAGGCCCTTGCCGCCGCCATCGTCCGTTTTAATCTGCGAGACGGCCCTCAAGCCCGCCTCCTTCGCCAATTCCACCATGTTGGGGGCGGAGTGAAATACCACCGCGCCCTTGGTCGCCACCGGAGCGAAACGCCAGCTGCGCGTCGAGCCGTTGCCGGCGCGGGTGACGTTCTTGCGCTGCTGGATGTAGGCGATCAGCACATCGCGGCTGGCGTCCGGGGATGCCAGGATGGTCTTGCCGCCATCCAGGCCGGGGAAACCGCCGCCACCGCTGGCGCGGTAGTTATTGGTCGCCACCAGGAATTCCTGCGTCGGCGCCATCGCCGCGCCCTTGTATTGCAAGGCGGTGATGCGCTGGCCGAGCGGCTTGGTGACGTCGATCTGGTAGCTGACATCGGCACTGCTCAGCATGTCGAAGTTGAACCCCGGGGTGGCCGTGTTGACCAGTTCCTGCTGTGCGCTGCTCGCCGGATCGATGTGGTTGAAGCGTTCGGCCGCCTTTTCCAGCCAGGCTTTCAGGCCGGCGCCATCCACCCTCACCACGTGCAGCGCGTTAGGGTACAGGTACAGGTCGGCCACGTTGTTCAGCGCCAGGCCGCCGGCCTTGACGTCGGTGTAGTCGCCCGCGCCGGCGGCACCGGCCTTGAACGGCGACGCCATCGACAGCACCGGCAGCGCCGCGTATTGCGGCAGGTTGGCCTTGACGTAGTTCTGCACGTAGGCGGTCTGCGCCTGGTTCACCACCTCGATGGCGCTGATGTCGCCGACGTCGGCGAAATAGGTCGTCATGCGGAAGTCGCTGTTGCCGACCGGGGTTTTCACGTAGCGGATGGTGGCCTCGTGCTCGGCCGCGACCAGCGGCGCGACGGCCGGATCGGCGGCGACGTAGCTGCCGTCGGCGTTGCGGGTCGAGCGCACTTCGACCGTGGTGCGGCTCTTGTCCACCGCCCAGGCCTTGCCGTCGTACTTCAGGCGCAGGCCGATCACGCCCAGGTGCTTGCCCCACAGGTTGGCCATCACGGCGGGCACGCCGTAGACGGTGCCCTTGGCCTTGTCCACGTTCGGCAGGCCGAATTCCGGCGCCTTGCTGGCCGCATCAGGGAACGGCTGGTGCGAGTGGCCGATCATCATCGCGTCCACGCCCGGCACTTGCGCCAGGTAGTAGTTGGCGTTTTCCATCTCCGGCGAGTACGGCGCGCCATCGAGGCCGCCGTGCGAGATGGCCACCACCAGGTCCGCGCCCTGCGCGCGCATCTGCGGAATGTACTTCTGCGCCGCTTCGCGCACGCCCTCGGCGTAGACTTTACCTTCCAGCCAGTGCTGGTCCCAGGACATGACCACCGTCGGCGCGAAGCCGATGATGCCGACCTTGATCGTCGCCGTCAGCGGCTTGCCATCCGGTCCGGTGGCGCTGATCTGGCGCGTGAGGATGCGGTATGGCTCGAACAGCGGTTGTTTGGTGCGGGCGCTGTAGATATTCGCCAGCACGATGGGGAAGTCAGGCCCGGCGCAACGCGGCGCGTCGGCAGGCACGCCTTCCACGTTGAAATGGCTGGCGGTAACCTGGTTCAGGTAAGCCAGTCCGTAATTGAATTCGTGATTGCCGATGCCGCCGCCGTCCACGCCCAGCAGGTTCATGGCCTTGTAGATGGCCAGCGGCTGGCCGCAAGCCACCTGCGCGACCAGCGCCTGGTAGTCGGCCAGCGCCGTGCCCTGGATGGCGTCGCCGTTATCGAGCAGCAGATTATTGGGGAATTCGGCGCGCGCCTGTTTGATCAGCGTCGCGGTGCGCTCAAAGCCCATCGACGGATCGGCCTTCAGCTTGTAGTAGTCGTAACTGAGCACGGTCGCGTGCAGGTCGGTGGTTTCCAGCAGCGCCAGCGTGGCCTCCGCGCCCACAGGCGGCCGGACACCCTGCGGCAGACCGGCACAGCCGAGCAACAAGGAGGGCAACGCAATAGTGAGACAGCAAACTGCTGGACGCATGAATAAACTATATTTGAAGTTGCGATTTTTTAGGCAACGGAGCTATGCGCGACATCATACGCAGCGAATTTCCTTGCATCAAGCAACTTAAGGGGGAGACGTCGCATTTTATGCTTTTTGTGGTAAAAATGTCAGTATTTCGCGTCAAACGGAACGCCGGGCAAGCCACCCGGGCAACGCCCGGAGCCCCACTGGCTATTTAGCTGGGAGGGAGCGCCCCGGCTAGGGTATAATCGAAGGTTTGATTTCAGCCTTAGAAAAGAAGAAAACATGGAAGCCGAACGCATCAACGCCCTCTCCGCCCTGCTCGCCGATATGACCTCGCGCGAAGCCGAACTACGGAGGTATCTTTGACTTCGATAAAAAGTCAGAGAAACTCGAACAAGTAAACGAAGAACTGGAAGACCCGACGGTCTGGAACGACCCGAAAAAGGCCCAGGATCTCGGTAAAGAAAAGAAATCGCTCGAAGCCATCGTCTTCGCGCTGACCAAAGCCGACACCGACCTCAAAGACATGGGCGACCTGTTCGCCATGGCCAAGGAAGAAGGCGACGACGACACGCTCGAAGCGCTGATCGTCGACGCCGAGGAAGTCCGCAAGGTCATCGAAGGCATGGAGTTCCGCCGGATGTTCAACAATCCGATGGACCCGAACAACTGCTTCGTCGACATCCAGGCCGGCGCCGGCGGCACCGAGGCCCAGGACTGGGCGTCGATGCTGCTGCGCCAGTACGTGCGCTACGCGGAACGCAAAGGCTTCAAGGTCGAAGTCATGGAACAATCCGACGGCGAGGTGGCCGGCATCAAGACCGCTACCATCAAGGTCGAAGGCGACTACGCCTACGGCTACCTGCGCACCGAGACCGGCGTGCACCGCCTGGTGCGCAAGTCGCCGTTCGACTCGGCCAACGGCCGCCATACCTCGTTCACGTCGCTGTTCGTGTACCCGGAAGTGGATGACTCGATCGATATCGAGATCAACCCTGCCGACCTGCGCATCGATACCTACCGCGCGTCCGGCGCTGGTGGTCAGCACATTAACAAAACCGACTCCGCGGTGCGTCTGACGCACGGCCCGTCCGGCATCGTCGTCCAGTGCCAGAACGACCGCTCGCAGCACCGCAACAAGGCCGAGGCGATGGAAATGCTGAAGGCGAAGCTGTACGAGATGGAGCTGCGCAAGCGCATGAGCGAGCAGCAGAAGCTGGAAGACTCCAAGACCGACGTCGGCTGGGGCCACCAGATCCGCTCCTATGTGCTGGACCAGTCCCGCATCAAGGACTTGCGCACCAACTTCGAGACCGGTAACACCAAGGGCGTGCTGGACGGCGACCTGGACGACTTCATCTCGGCATCCCTGAAGCAAGGCGTTTAATGAGCTCCTCGAATTCGCAGCGCGCGTTCATCTTCGACATGGACGGCACCATCGTCGACAACATGGCCTTCCACACCAAATCGTGGCTGGCCTTTTTCGCCCGTCGCGGCCACGACCTCGACGCGGATGAATTCTTCCGCGCCACGGCCGGCCGCCAGGGTCATGAAATCATGAGCACCTACCTTGGCAAGCAAATGACCAAGGAAGAAAGCGCCGCGCTCGATTTCGAGAAAGAGTCGCTGTACCGCGAGCTGTACGCGCCGCACCTGGCGACGGTCGACGGCTTCGAGGCCTTCATCGCCCGCGCCAAAAGCGCTGGCGTCAAGCTGGCCGTGGCCACCGCCGCGCCGAATGAGAACATCGACTTCACGCTGGACGGCCTGGACCTGCGCAAGCAGTTCGACGCCATCGCCGGCGCCGCCGACGTCGCCCACGGCAAGCCGGCGCCGGACGTGTTCCTGCTGGCGGCCGAGCGCAGCGGCGCCCTGCCCGTCAACAGCATCGTGTTCGAAGACGCGCCGCTGGGCGTGGAAGCGGCACGCCGCGCCGGCATGCGCGCGGTGGTGCTGACCACCACCCTGCCGGCCGAAGCGTTCGCCGAATTCGACAACGTCATCGCGGTCGTGCGCGACTTCAGCGAGCTGGATGTCGAAGAGCTCTTCGCCGCCGCAATTAACTAATCATCACCTCAACAAAAGAACAGACCATGACTACGGATCTTCAAGAACAAGCAGGCAACGCCACCCCGCCCGACGAAAACAAGATCATCGCCGAGCGCCGCGCCAAGCTGGCCGCCATCCGCGAACAAGGCATCGCCTTCCCGAACGACTTCAAGCCTCAACACAAAGCCGCCGACCTGCACGTGCAGTACGGCGAGAAGTCGCGCGAAGAGCTGGAAGCAGCTCCCGTGACCGTGGTGCTGGCCGGCCGCATGATGCTCAAGCGCGAAGCCGGCAAGAAGGCCGCTTTCGCCACGCTGCAGGATGCGTCGGGTCCCAAGGCCGATGGCCGCATCCAGATCTACGCCACGCTGGACCTGACCGGCGAAGCCGCCATGGCCGCGCTGCACCACTATGACCTGGGCGACATCCTGGGCGTGGTTGGCACGCTGTTCAAGACCAAGACCGACGAACTGACGATCAAAGTGTCGGAACTGCGCCTGATCACCAAGTCGCTGCGCCCGCTGCCGGACAAATTCCACGGCCTGGCCGACCAGGAAACCAAGTATCGCCAGCGCTACGTGGACCTGATCATGAACGAAGAGACGCGCCGCACCTTCAAGGCGCGTACCGCCGCGATTTCGTCGATGCGCCGCTTCATGGAGAAGAACGAGTTCATGGAAGTGGAAACGCCGATGCTGCACGCCATCCCTGGCGGCGCCGCGGCCAAGCCTTTCATCACCCACCACAACGCGCTGGACATGCAGATGTTCCTGCGTATCGCGCCTGAGCTGTACCTGAAGCGCCTGGTGGTCGGCGGTTTCGATCGCGTGTTCGAGATCAACCGCAACTTCCGCAACGAAGGCGTGTCGGTCCG
Organism: Duganella sp. S19_KUP01_CR8; assembly: GCF_036688705.1. Lineage (NCBI taxonomy): Bacteria > Pseudomonadati > Pseudomonadota > Betaproteobacteria > Burkholderiales > Oxalobacteraceae > Duganella > Duganella sp. S19_KUP01_CR8. Next base: position 71,383 of record NZ_JAQQPR010000031.1, read on the forward strand.
TCACAATCCTGAATTCACGATGATGGAATTCTACGCGGCCTACACCGATTACCACTGGCTGATGGACTTCACCGAAGCGATCATCCGCCAGGCCGCGATCGACGCGCACGGCACCGCGACGCTGACCTACGGCGGCCGCGAACTGGATCTGGCCAAGCCGTTCCACCGTTTGACCATCGTCGACGCGATCAACAAGTACGCGCCTGGCTACACGACGGAGCAGCTGAACGACGCTGAGTTCATCAAGAAGGAACTGCTGAAGTTCGGCGTCAAGCCGTTCGCCACCGCCGGCCTGGGCGCGCTGCAACTGGCGCTGTTCGAGGAAACCGCCGAAGCGCAGCTGTGGGAACCGACCTACATCATCGACTACCCGGTTGAGGTGTCGCCGCTGGCCCGTGCTTCGGATACCCGCGAAGGCATCACCGAGCGCTTCGAGCTGTTCATGGTCGGCCGCGAGATCGCCAACGGCTTCTCCGAGTTGAACGATGCGGAAGACCAGTCGGCCCGCTTCCTGTCGCAGGTAGCGGCCAAGGACGCAGGCGATGAAGAGGCGATGTTCTACGACGCCGACTACATCCGCGCGCTGGAATACGGCATGCCGCCAGCCGGCGGTTGCGGCATCGGCATCGATCGCCTGATGATGATCATCACCGACTCGCCGAACATCCGCGACGTGCTGCTGTTCCCGCACTTGCGCCGCGAAGAGTAATCAAGCCAAAGCCGCTCGTTGAGCGGCTTTTTTTTCGGATTGGGTCCTTTCGAATCAGGTCTAAAAATTAGACCGCTGAAAGGAAACATGGTTCGTTTTAGACTTTCGGCTTGAGGATTGGGACCAGATTAGACTTTACCCCGGATTTCATGGACTGTTTTAGACCTTGCGAGGGCCGTTCTAGACTAATTTAGCCTCAACCAGCCCAGATTGGACGGATTTAGACCAAGTTGTGATTTGGAATACCCAAGCCTCCCCTCCTGCTCCCGGTAATTCTCGACCGGCCCCAGGAAAGCGAGTAATCTCCGAAGAAGTCACTACTTCAAGGAAAGGAAGCGACATGGTTTGTCGCAACACGCTGCTTTACCTGCACGCAGCGCTGCTTTTCGCCGCGTGCGCAGCTGCGCGGGCGAGCGACACCATCACGCTTTACACCGAAGAATACCCGCCCTTTAATTGGGCGGACAAGGCAAGCCGCACCGCCACCGGGCTGTCCACCGACATTATCCTGGAGCTGATGCGGCGGGCCGAATTGCCCGTCACCGCACCGGCCTTGATGCCCTGGGCGCGGGCCATGGCGCTGACCACCAAGAACGCCAACAGCTGCCTGTTCTCGATGGCGCGCACGCCGGAGCGCGAGACCAGCTTTGCCTGGGTAGGCCCGGTGGGCCGCAACGAATGGGTGATGTATGCGCGCGCCGAGGACCATATCCACCTCAATAGCCTGGAGGACGCCAGGCCCTACACCGTTGGCACCATCATCGGCGATGCGATGGTGCCGCTGCTGCGCGCGAACCAGCTCAATCTCAGCATGGTCCCCTACAACCGCACCAACGCGCCCAAGCTGAAGATGCAGCGCATCCAATTGTGGTCGGAAGGACGTCTGCCAGGGCTATACATCATGAATGAAATGGGCATCACCGGCATGGAAGCGGTGCTGGCGTTCGCCCACTACGACATGTACCTGGCTTGTAACAAAGGCATGGACTCCAACGAGGTGGCCCGGCTCAACACCCTACTGCGCGCCATGTACCGCGACGGCACGGTCAAACGTATCTACGGCAGCTACGGCTTCGACAACTTCGCGCCCCGCGCCGAGCAGGTGGCGAAGTAAGTCACTCCGCGCGCGCGAGATCGCCCCGGTACACCGTTAGAATGGCGGTGCTGCCCTGTTCCGATGTCGAAAACGAGATCACCAGATCCGGCAACACAAACATCGTCGCGCCAGGCCCCGCGTTGCGGAGTTTCCGTATCAGCCAATCGTCGTATCTGCGCGTGATGTTGAGACGGGACTTGAGCAGTGCATTGCAGTCCACGCTCCCATTGTCCGAACCGGGGCACTGGTCGGAACGCACATACGGTATCTTGCGCCGCTCCAGGCGCTGCACGTATTGAGCTACCACCTGCGCCGGCGTGGCGTCCGTGTATAGCAGATAGCCGCTGTTGCGCCAGAACGAGCGCTGGTACACCAGCAGCTTGGCGTTGGCGCCAAAGGCCTTGATGGGGATCGACGGCGCATACACCAGCGGCTGCGCGGCATCGCCGGGTTCCTCCTTCGCCACTTCGGCGCTGCTGGCCTGGTGCCAGCTGGTCAGGCAGTAGGCGTCGGCGGCGGTGAAACAACTGCGGTAGCCGGTCCGGTCACTGAGAAAGATCTCCTCAACCGGGTTGGCGGCCGCGCGCTCGGCCGGCGCCACCGTTTTGGCTGACCACTTGCCATTGCTATCCCGCTGCCATGTGTAAGTGGCGTTGAACCAGGACCAGACGCGCTCATATGGATTGATTGCGGGGCCGGGCCGGGGCGGCAGCTGGACACGTGGAATCGGAATGGGGTCTCGTCGTTCGCCATTTGCATCGACGACCAATATGAACGTTGGGGCTTCCATGCTGTCGACATAGGCAAACGAGGTCTCGTCGGGCGAAATCGCAGCCAAGGTGTAAGCGTCCAGGCGTTTCAGCAGGTCGACTGGTTGCGGCAGCTCCCTGGTCTTCGCGGGGAACACGCTGAACAGTCCCCCTGGCGTCTCCGCGCGCGGGAAATACCTGACACCCGAACGCCACGGATAGCCAAAGGGGAAGCCCTCGGCGTAAACGCGCCGCCGACCGCTATGGTGCATATTCCCCTCTTCTATGCGCTCAACCACCGGCTTGCCTGCCGCTTCATGGACAAGGTATTCGCCCCAGTCAACCGAAGAGTATTCGACAAAAAAGGCCGGCTTGTCCAGGCCCAGCCAAGGCTCGATCTCCCTCGCCTGTTCGAAGACAATTTTGTCACGGTGGATCAGGCGCATGTAGCTATTCACGCCCGACGTCATAAAACTGCCGCCACCACTCGAATAGTCCATAGTGATTGAGGACGGGTAGTGTAACGAATCGATGCCGATAAAAATGCGCGGATTGTCACGCCGACCGCGAAGACCGGGTCTGTTCGTTCCAAAAAATGGTGCGGCAAGCAATGTTCGAAAACACACAGACGCACGACATCATAACGCGCAACATTGGGGCCAGCCCTTGGCGCCCACCCCACCCACAGCGCCGTTCTGCGCGGGCGCCTACATTGAGCATTGGGGCGCCTGCGAGAATAGCTATGATGCACGATTTCTTGGTCTCCAACCGGACTGAACTAGAGCGGCGTTGCCGCGACAAGGTGTCCAGCCGCCTAGATAGATATCCGAACCGGCAGCAGCTGGAACATGGTATTCCCATGTTCCTTGATCAGCTCATTCGTACGCTCAAAGCTGAAGACAAAGGCGCAGCTACTGCCGCCCAGACTATCTCTGGTCTCTCGTCCGGCGATCCCGACTGCCGCGCCGAAGTAGGTGTGTCGGCCGCCATCCACGGCGCCGATCTTTTGACGCTGGGCTATTCGATCAATGAGGTGGTTCATGACTACGGTGACCTTTGCCAAGCCGTGACCGACCTTTCGATTGACCTGAATGAAACCTTCACCATCGATGAGTTCCGGACGCTCAATCGTTGCCTGGACAACGGTATAGCCGACGCCGTGACCGGCTTTAGCGAGCACCGCGACCTGGTCATCGCCGACGAGCAAGCCCTGGAAGCGAATGAGCGCCTGGGCTTCTTTGCGCATGAACTCCGTAATCATCTGAATACTGCAACGCTGGCGTTGGCAGCCATCAAGGCGGGGAATGTAGGATTGCTCGGATCCACCGGAAGCGTGCTCGACCGCAGCTTGGTGGGCCTTCGAACGCTGATAGACCGGTCACTAGCCGAGGTCCGCATCGGCCCCGGCATGTCACTGCACCGTTCCGTTTTCAGTCTCGCGAATTTTATTGGAGAAGTTAAATACGCTGCCGCGCTGGAAGCGAAACTGTTGAATTGCAGCTTGCATGTCGAAGAGATTTCTTCCACGCTGATGATCGATGCCGACAAGGACCTGCTGTTCTCGGCGCTGGGAAATCTGCTGCAAAACGCATTCAAGTTCAGCGGCAGGGACGGCGTTGTCACGCTGAGTGTCGACGTCGGCGCCGACCGCATACGCGTCAAGGTCAAAGACAGCGGACCGGGACTTAGCCCGGAAGCTGCCCGCGACATGTTCTTGCCGTTCACGCAGAGTGGCTCCAACAAGAGCGGCCTGGGGCTAGGCTTGTCGATCGCGCGCCGCAGCGTCGAAGCGAATGGCGGTTCGCTCACGGTCGACAGCAAGCCCGGTCACGGCTGTCTGTTCACCATCGATTTGCCCATGCCAGCCGTTGTCGCCTGAATTGATCCGGCGCCCGCGCCGGCTGCGCGCGGACGCCGTCTGGTGTTACTGGATCACGCGATAGCAAGGCGTGTACTGCTTGCCCGCGAGCTTCATGCGATGCTGCGCCACGAACGATGCCAGTAGCGCGTCCATCGGCCCCATGATCTCCTTGTCGCCATGGATTTCAAAGTGGCCGAACTTCTCGATCGCGCGTATGCCCTCGTCCTTGACGTTACCCGCCACCACACCCGAAAACGCCCGGCGCAGATTGGCCGCCAGCAGATGCACTTCCTGGTTCTTGTGCAGGCTCAGGTTGCGCATGTTCTCGTGCGTCGGCGCGAACGGATGCTGGAACTCGGGGTCGATCTTCAGGCCCCAATTGTAGTAGTAGGCGTCGCTGCGGGATTTGCGGAACTCGCGCACCTGCTTGATCCCCGCCTGCATCTCGCGCGCCACCAGCTCAGGATCGTCGATGATGATCTTGTAGCGCTGCTGCGCCTCGGGACCCAGCGTATCGTGGATGAACTGGTTGATCTGCACGAAGTACTCGCGCGAAGTCTCCGGTCCGGTGAACACCAGCGGGAACGGGATATCGGCATTATCCGGATGCAGCAGGATGCCCAATATATAGAGGATCTCCTCGGCCGTCCCGGCGCCGCCTGGGAACACCACGATGCCGTGGCCCGAGCGGACGAACGCTTCCAGCCGCTTCTCGATATCCGGCATGATCACCAGCTCATTGACGATCGGGTTCGGCGACTCGGCCGCGATGATGCCCGGCTCCGAGATGCCCAGGTAGCGCCCCTTGTGCAAACGCTGCTTGGCGTGGCCGATGGTGGCGCCCTTCATCGGGCCCTTCATCGCGCCGGGGCCGCAGCCGGTGCAGATATCCAGGTCGCGCAAGCCCATTTGATAGCCGACTTCCTTCGAGTAGTTATACTCGGCGCGGTTGATCGAATGCCCGCCCCAGCACACCACCAGGTTGGGATTGAGCATAGGCTTGAGCACCCCGGCGTTGCGCAGGATATGGAACACCGAATCGGTGATGCCTTCGGTGCTGCCCATGTCGAACTTCGGATTGTCCGTCACCTCGTTGCTGACGAAGACTATATCGCGCAGCACCGCGAACAGGTGTTCGTGGATGCCCTTGATCATTTTGCCGTCGACGAAGGCGATCGCCGGCGCTCCCTTGATATCGAGCTTGATGCCGCGTTCGCGCTGCACAATGCTGATCTCAAATGACTTGTATCGTTCCAGCAGTTCCTTTCCATCGTCGATAGTGCTGCCGCAATTGAGCACGGCCAGTGCGCAATTGCGGAAGATGTTATAGAGACCGCCCTGGCTAGTGTCGAGCAGCTTGTTTACTTCCGCCTTCGAAAGCACTTCCAACTGGCCTTCGGGCGAAATCAGGGTATCGACAACGTCATGTTCCATGATGCGAAAATCCTTATTCAAATTCGATGCATTTCGATGCATAACAGGTAAGCCTGCAGTGCCAATATACGACAAACCGGCGAGTTTTGGGGTGGAGATTGCCATAGCAGGATTGTGCATATTTATTAGCACAAAAGACATATCTTTGCAGGCCAACCATCAAAATGTACGGCCGGATCGATTTGTAGATTAAAATGGCGCCCAATTTGGCTCCCCACAAGGGAACCTGAGACACTTTTCATAGATCATAAAATTAGGAGAAGCCGCATGAGCGGTGCTACCACCACCAATACGGAAGTCGTTATTCCCGAATTCAAGCAGATCATGGGTCACCCTGCTCCGCTGTGGATGTTGTTCATGACCGAGTTCTGGGAGCGTTTCGCGTTCTACGGCATACGTTGGGCCCTGGTGCTCTACGTCGTGGCCCAGTTCTACAACGGCGACGCTACCGGTGAGGCCCCAGCGAACCTGATCTACGGCTCCTATCTGGCGCTGGTCTATGCCGCCGCGCTGTTCGGCGGCTACGTGGCCGATCGTGTCCTCGGCTACCAGCGCTCGATCCTGATCGGCGCGACCTTCATGTCGGCCGGCCTGTTCATGATCGCCTTCCCCGACCAGACGGTATTCCAGTTTGGCCTGGCCACCATCATCGTCGGCAACGGCATGTTCAAACCGAACATCTCGACCATGGTCGGCAAGCTGTATGGCGCCGCCGACACCCGCCGCGATTCCGGCTTCACCATCTTCTACATGGGCATCAACTCCGGCGCGCTGGTCGCACCGGTACTGACCGAATGGCTGGCCACCGCCATCTTCGGCGCCCACGGCATGCCTGCTTACAAAGTGGTGTTCATGTCCGCCGGCTTCGGCATGCTGATCTCCCTGGTGTGGTTCTTCATCGGCCGCCGCAACCTGAAAGGCATCGGCGCGCCAGACGCATCGAACGCCGATCCGAAGCGCATGATCTACGTCGCTCTGGGCTCGCTGTGCGTGATCCCGGTCGTGTACTTCCTGCTGGCCGCCGGCGCGCAGAACCTGCAAATGGTGTTGTCCGTGCTGTTCGTCCTGCTGTCAGTGATGCTGCTGATCGAAGGTGTCAAGAACGGCAAGGTCGCCCGCGACAAGGTCATCGCCATGCTGCTGATCTTCTTCTTCAATATCATGTTCTGGATGTTCTTCGAACAGGCAGGCAGCTCGTTCACCTTCCTGGCCGATAAGATCGTCGACCGCCAGATGTTCAACTGGACCTTCCCTGTGGCCTGGTTCCAGATCTTTAACTCGCTGGCCATCATCGGCTTCGCGCCGATCGTCGCCTTCATCTGGGTCGCCATGCGCAGTAAAAACCCATCGATTCCGCGTAAATTCGGCCTGGGCCTGCTGTTCAACGGCGCCGCCTTCGCGCTGCTGATGTTCGCGCTGTCGATGCTGGTCAATGCCGACAACAAGATCCCGTTCTGGCCTTTGGTCATGGTCTACACGCTGCAATCGATCGGTGAGCTGTGCCTGTCGCCTATCGGCCTGTCGATGGTGACCAAGCTGGCGCCGACCCGCCTGGTGGGCCTGGGCATGGGCGGCTGGTTCCTGTCCACCGGTATCGGCAACAACCTGTCGGGCATCTTCGCTTCGGCGGTCAGCGGCGAAACCGGCATGTCGGTGTCGTCCGCGCTGGTCGGCTACAGCTACGGCTTCTATGCACTGGCTGCCGCCGGCGTGCTGCTGTTCCTGATCGCACCGCTGATCCAGAAGCTGATGCACGGCGTGAAGTAAGCGCTCTAGCTCCAATAAAAAAACCACCGGCACAGAGCGCGATCTTGAGCGCGCTCTGGCTGGTGGTTTTTTTATTTTATGCCGCTTGCTTGTGCTGGAACGGGTGCGCCGCCAGCCACGCCTGCAGCTTGTCGCCGGTGTCCGGCGGCAGGTGCAGGCCCAGCTTGGAGCGCCGCCACAGGATGTCCTGCGCGCTGCGCGCCCATTCATAGCGGCGCATGTATTCCACTTCCGCCGCGTACAGGCCCGGCGCGATCTCCTCGCCCATCTCGGCTACGCCTTCCTTCCGGCCCAGCAGCGTGTGGATGCGGGTGCCGTAGGCGCGGGCGTAGCGCGCCACCAGCAACGGCGGCAGCCAGCTGTAGCGCCCCTGCACGTTGCGCACCCAGGTGTCGAATTCCAGCACCGAACGATTCTGCGGCTCGGCGCCATACAGGTCGCCGCCCGGCAGGCAGGCGTTGTGGGTCCAGGCGCCGTGGCGGTTGCCCAGCGACCTGGCGATCAGGTCGACCGCCTCCTCCGCCAGCTTGCGGAAGGTGGTGATCTTGCCGCCGAAGACGCTCAGCATCGGCGGGCCGTCGCTGTCGACCTCCAGCCGGTAGTCGCGGGTGACGGCCTTGGCGTCGGCGCCGTCCTCCACCAGCGGCCGCACGCCCGAATAAGTCCACACCACGTCGGCCGGCACGATCGGCTTGACGAAGTACTGGCTGGCCAGCTCGCACAGGTAGCCGATTTCGTCCTCGCTGATGGCGACCTGGTTGGCGTCGCCGCGATAATCGAGATCGGTGGTGCCGATCAGCGTGAAGTCGCGTTCATACGGAATCGCGAACACGATGCGGCCGTCCGGGTGCTGGAAGATGTAGGCGTTGTCATGCTCGAAGATGCGCTTGACGATGATATGGCTGCCCTTGATCAGCCGCAGATTGCCGCCGCCCTCCTTCGGCAGCGTCGCATGCAGCAGGCTGGCGGTCCAAGGCCCCGCCGCGTTGACCACGTAGCGCGCGTTGACGCGGACATCGCCGCAACCGCTCTTGTGCAGGTCCGCTTCCCAGCCGTCCGCCTTGCGCGTCAGTGCGCTGCACACGGTCTGGGTCAGGATGGTGGCGCCTTTTTCGCAGGCGTCGATGGCGTTCAGCACCACCAGCCGGGCGTCGTCCACCCAGCCGTCGGAATAGATAAAGCCGCGCTGGAACTCGGGCTTGAGCGGCTTGCCCGCCGCATGCGTGCGCAGGTTGATGCCGGCCGACGCCGGCAACAGCTCGCGCTTGGCCAGCAGGTCGTACAGCATCAGGCCGGCCCGTATCATCAGCGCCGGGCGCTGGCTGGGCGCGTGCGGCATCACGAAGCGCAGCGGCCACATGATGTGCGGCGCGGCGCGCAGCAGCACCTCGCGCTCGATCAGCGCCTTGCGCACCAGATTGAACTCGTAATACTCCAGATAGCGCAGGCCGCCGTGGATCAGCTTGGTGGAGGCCGACGAGGTGTGCGAGGCCAGGTCGTCCTTTTCGCACAGCACCACCGACAAGCCCCGCCCTGCCGCATCGCGCGCGATGCCGGCGCCGTTGATACCGCCTCCTACGATCAGGATGTCGCAATCGAGAGTGTGCTGCGGTTCCGCCATGTTTTTCCCGGTGATAAAGCGATTTAACTCAGATATCTGTTACGTTACGACAAAATCACCAATAGTCATAGGGGTGAGTGACCGTATTTGCATAAAAAGCCACTTTTCAATTAAGTGTGCCCAAATTTTGTTGGTCTATAATCGCGCCTACCGTTGCTACCGTGAGACTACGCCTTGACTGCTTCCCCCATCAATCTGTCCAAATGGCTGACCCGCCGCAACGCCATCCGCGGCTTTATCGTGGCCGGCGTCGCCGCGCTGATCGCCGGCGGCCTGCTGCTGGCCTACATGCTGCTGTACGTGGCGCCCAACCTGCCGTCGCTGGAAGTCATCACCGATTACCGGCCCAAGATCCCGCTGCGCATCTACACCGCCGACAACGCCCTGATCGGCGAATTCGGCGAGGAGCACCGCGACTTCGTGCCGATCAAGGACATCCCGGAGATGATGAAGAAGTCGGTGCTGGCGATCGAGGACAAGCGCTTCTACGAGCATAACGGCATCGACTGGCGCCGCGCGCTGGGCGCCGCGCGCGCCAACCTGGGCGGCGCCATGCGCCAGGGCGGCTCCACCATCACCATGCAGGTGGCGCGCAACTTCTTCCTCACCCGCGAGAAATTCTACGGCCGCAAGCTCAATGAGGTCATGCTGGCGTTTAAGATCGAGGCGGCGCTCAGCAAGGAGCAGATCCTCGAACTGTATATGAACCAGATCTACCTCGGCCAGCGCTCCTTCGGCTTCGGCGCGGCGTCGCAGGTCTACTTCGGCAAATCGCTGAAGAACCTGGACATCGCCGAGATGGCGATGCTGGCCGGCCTGCCGCAGAATCCGGCCCGCCACAACCCGGCCGTCAATCCCAAGCGCGCCAAGCAACGCCAGCGCGTGGTGCTGAAGTCGATGCGCGAGCTGGACTACATCACCGAGGAGCAGTACCAGAAGGCGCTGCACGAAACGCTGCACATCAGCCACCGCGGCCAGGGCTTCGACACCCACGCCGAGTACGTGGCCGAACTGGCGCGCCAGGTGGTGTACGCCCAGTTCAAGGAAGACTCCTACACCAAGGGCATCAGCGTCTACACCACGATCCTCAAGGCCGACCAGAACGCGGCCTACGAATCGGTGCGCCGCAATGTGCTGAACTACGACCAGCGCCACGGCTACCGCGGCCCGGAAGCCTTCATCACGCTGCCGGCCGGCGAGGAAGAACGCGACGACGCCATCGAAGACGCGCTGCAGCGCCGTCCGGGCAGCGACCGCCTGATCCCGGCCGTGGTGCTGGAAGTCGGCGCCAAATCGGTCAAGGTGCAGAATCCGTTCGGCGAAGAGATCACCATCAGCGGCGACGGCCTGCGCCTGGCCGCCAACGCGCTGACCGACAAGGCCAAGGACACGGTGCGCCTGCGTCCCGGCGCGGTGATCCGCATCATGCAGGAGAAGAACAGCTGGAGCATCACCCAGGTGCCGCAGGTGGCGGCGGCGTTCGTCTCCATCGATGCGGTCAGCGGCGGCTATCACGCCATGGTCGGCGGCTTCGACTACAACCTGCAGAAGTTCAACCACGTCACGCAGGCCTGGCGCCAGCCGGGTTCCTCGATCAAGCCGTTCGTGTATTCGGCGGCGCTGGAAAAAGGCTTCTCGCCGGCGACCCTGATCAACGACGTGCCGCTGGACCTGACCGGCGCCGAAACCGGCAACGAGGCCTGGAGCCCGAAAAACGACGACGGCAAGTTCGACGGCCCGATCACCATGCGCACCGCGCTGGCCGAATCGAAGAACGTGGCCTCGGTGCGCATCCTGCGCTCGATCACGGTGCCGTACGCGCACAACTACCTGGGCAAGTTCGGCTTCGACCTGGCCAAGCATCCGAAGAACCTGACCATGGCGCTGGGCACCGGCTCGGTCACGCCGGCGCAGCTGGTGGGCGCGTACTCGGTGTTCGCCAACGGCGGCTACACGGTCGAGCCTTACCTGATCGCCAAAATCGTCGACGGCAGCGGCAAGATCATCTCCGAAGCCAAGCCGCGCACCACGCTGCCGGACGACGCCCGCGTCATCGATCCGCGCAACGCCTTCGTCACCGACAGCTTGCTGCGCCAGGTCACGCGCACCGGCACCGGCGCCGCGGTGGCCCGCCTGGGCCGCCCCGACCTGGCCGGCAAGACCGGCACCTCCAGCGACGCGGTCGACGGCTGGTTCGCCGGCTACGGCGGCGGCATCGTGGCGGTATCGTGGATGGGTTACGACGATTCGAAATCGTTGGGCGGCAAGGAGTTCGGCTCCAGCGTGGCGCTGCCGATCTGGATCGACTACATGAAGGTGGCGCTGCAAAGCCGTCCGGCGCAGGAGCGCCAGGTTCCGGCCGGGCTGACGCAAGTGAATGGCGAGTGGCTGTTCGACGAGTTCACCGGCGACGCCGCGCGCCATACGCTGGACATGGACGACGTGGCGCCGGGCGCGGAGAACGTGGCGCCGCAGCCGGCCGGCACGGCGCCGCCACCGCCAGCCAACTAAGTCAGGAAGCCAGGTAGCCGCGCATCATGCGCACGGCGCTATCCGCAAACTGGTCCGGGCTGACATCGGCAGCCCGGTACTTCCAGCGCTTCACATACCAGTCCTGGAACATCGCCATGATGTGCGCGGCCTGCAGCTCAGGGCTGCCGGCGGGACGCTGCGGCAGCTGCGCGATCACGCCGGCGAACAAGGCCTGCACGTGCAGCTCCGATTCCTTGGCCGTGGTGCGCTGCGCCGATTGCAGCACGCGCGAATCCATGAACACGAAATAAAACCACGGCTGCAGAATCTCGGACACGTAGATCGAGGCGCGCATCAGCGCTTCCAGCTTGTCGAGCGGATCGGTGACGTCGTCGAACAGACGCGGCATCTCCTGGGTGGCGTGGCGCACCACGTCCCCGATCATCTCAGCCAGTTGGTCCTTGTTGCTGATGTAGCCGTACAAGCCGCCCATCGACAGGCCGGTCTCCTGGCACAGGTCGCGCAGGTTCATGGCGCGGAAGCCGACGTCGTTGGCCAGCTTGAAGGTGGCCCGGAAGATCCGCTCCAGGTTTTCCAGCGCCGGCTTGCGGCGCTTGACGGTGATGCGGTCAGCGTTGTGGTCGAGCAGATATGCCCAGATATTGACGCCGTCCAGCGGCGTCATCCCCTGAAATTGTTGGAAGTCGAATCGCGACGGCAAGGTAGTCTCTTTATTTGAGTTTTGGTCTCGATTATAGCGCAGGAAAACAACTGGGATCAGCAGCCCATCAGATTGGCTCCCAAGGCCTAGCGTGCGGACTGCAAGGCCAGCGGCGCGGTGCTACATTTTGATGACCGGGGAAATACCCGGACCTCAAAATATAATCGGAGACTTCAATGACAAAACGCTTCTGGAAGTACCTCGCGGTCTGCCTGATCGCCCTGACCTCCCTGCCCGCGCCATCCTGGGCGGCCGGCTACACGCAAACCAAATACCCGATCGTGCTGGTGCACGGCCTGTTCGGCTTCGACAACATCGGCCCGGTCGACTACTTCTACGGCATCGCCTCGGGGCTGCGCAGCGGCGGCGCCAATGTGTATGTGACGTCGGTGTCGGCCGCCAACAGCACCGAGGTGCGCGGCGAGCAGTTGCTGGTGCAGGTCAAGCAGATCCTGGCCGCGACCGGCGCTTCCAAGGTCAACCTGATCGGCCATAGCCACGGCGGCCCCACCGCGCGCTACGTGGCGTCGGTGCGGCCGGACCTGGTGGCTTCGGTCAGCAGCGTCGGTGGCGTCAACAAGGGTTCCAGGGTGGCCGATGTGCTGATCGGCGCGGTGCCGGACGTGACCTACAGCCTGGCCAACGCGGTCTCCGGCTTCATCAGCTTCCTGTCCGGCAGCCCGACCTTGCCGCAGAATGCGCGCGCGGCCGCCACTTCGCTGAGCACCGCCGGCACGCTGGCCTTCAACGGCAGGCATCCTGAGGGCGTGCCGACGTCGGCCTGCGGCGAAGGCGAATACCAGGTACGCGGCGTGTACTACTTCTCGTGGAGCGGCGCGCAGCCTTACACCAATCTGCTGGACGCCAGCGATCCGGTGCTGGCCCTGACGGCGATCGCCTTCAACGGCGCCAAGAACGATGGCCTGGTCAGCAGCTGCTCCAGCCACCTGGGCCGCGTGATCCGCGACGACTATGCGATGAACCATCTGGACGAAGTGAATCAACTGGTGGGCATCACCAACCTGTTCGAGACCAGCCCGGTGACCATCTTCCGCCAGCAGGCCAATCGCCTGCAGGGACTGGGACTGTAAGGAGCGCATGATGAGCACAAACGCAAAACTGCTGCGCTTCGGCGCGCTGGCCGCTGTAGTCGGCGTCGGCCTGTATCTGGGGCTGCCGCGCAGCGAAGCGCCGCGGGCCCGCGCCGCCGATCCTAACTATTTTGCGTTTGTGCCGTCGATGATCGGCACACGGCCCGACGGCGACGTGCGCCAGGCCACGGCGGACAAGCTGACCGTCAACGCGGAGCTGGCCTACCTGTTCGACTACTATCTGGCGGGACTGGGCGAGAAGCCGCTGGAGGCGATCCGCGTGGAGATCGGCCGCGAGCTGGATCGCCGCCTGAGCGCCGCGCCGGCGGCGCAGGCCAAGCGCCTGCTGGATGCCTACCTGGCCTACAAGCGCGCGTTGGTCGATGAGGAGCGCAGCCTGCCGGCCACGCTGGATCTGGCGCAGGGTGCGCGTCAGCGGCTGGAGGCCATGCAGCGCCTGCGCCGCTCGTATTTCACCGAGGCCGAATCCGAGGGACTGTTCAGCGCTGGCGACGCCTACGATCTGGACGCGCTGGCGCGGCTGGAGATCAACGCCGACAAGAAGCTGACCGATGCGCAGCGCAGGGAGCGCATCGCCGCGCTGGATGCGCGGCTGCCGCAACAGCTGCGCGACGAGCGCGATGCGCCGACCAAGGTGCTGCGGCTGGAGGAAGCCGTGGCAAAGGCGCGCCAACAAGGCATGGGCGACAACGAGATCTACCGCATACGTTCAGCGGCGTTATCGCCGGAAGCGGCGGCCCGCCTGGCCGATGTCGACATCGAAGAAGCCGACTGGCGCCACCGCATCGCCGTCTATCTGGCGCAGCGCCAGCAGCTGACGCCGGGCACGGATCCGGCCTCGCTGCAGAAACTGCGCGACTCCATTTTCTCCGCCGACGAGCAAAAGCGCCTTGCGGCTTACGAGTAGTTTCAGTGAACGTAACGCGCGATGTAGTAGACGCCGCCAAGTAGCATGATGGCCAGGCCGTACACCTTCCAGGTGTGACTCATCAAGGTCTTATGAAGTTCAACGCGATGTTCCATCAGGGCCATGTTGAATTCTTCATGCTGCCGAGCCAAGGCGGTGCTGAATTCTTCATGCTGCCGAGCCAGGGCGGCGCCGAATTCCTCACGTTGCCTGACCAGCGCGACATGAAAATCTTCACGTTGCGCGGCTAGCGCATTGTTGAATTCCAGTTTGTGCTCGTACAGCACTTTCATGATGCGCTCGGTAGCGGCGTGGATTTCCTCGCGCAATGATTGCACATCATCTTTGGTTGCAAAACTTGTCCGTATCACAGCCACATCGACCTCCAGCGCCGCGAGGCGTGTTTCTATCGCAGCGAAGCGCACTTCTGCTCTTCCATCATAGGCGGCACGTGAGGCATTTTCAATGCGGCTGGGATCATCGTTGACAGGCATGTTCGCTCCTCGCGGCAGCATAGTCAAGCTGCCACCGTAGCACCGGCAAGCACCGCCTCGATTGAGCCGGATCAAAGTAAAAAAAAGCGGCCCGAGGGCCGCTTGACTTTGCTGCTGCGCCAGATAGTGGCTTACTTTATTGTTAGAACTCTTCCCAGTCGTCGCCCGCCACCGTGGCCGTCTGGCGCGCCGGGGCCTTGGTCGCCGCAGCCTTCAACGC
>NZ_JAQQPR010000032.1:0-81431 GCF_036688705.1 Duganella sp. S19_KUP01_CR8
TGGAGCGGGAGAAGAGTCTCGAACTCTCGACCTCAACCTTGGCAAGGTTGCGCTCTACCAACTGAGCTACTCCCGCATTTGGAGTCCAACATCATAGCAGCTAGCGATCAATATTGCCAGTGCTACTTAGTTCTTGATAACTTGGAGCGGGAGAAGAGTCTCGAACTCTCGACCTCAACCTTGGCAAGGTTGCGCTCTACCAACTGAGCTACTCCCGCGTCGCTGTCATCAACAACAGGCCAGCATTATAGAGGATCCATGACGCCTGTCAATGGCCTTGATGCCAATCTTATCGGTTCCGCTCCAAAACCGGCGGCCGGCCCTGGTCCGGCTGGCTGTAATCGCAGACGCCACGCGGGAAAATCCGCTGCAGCCTGGCCTGTTGCCGCACCGTCCAGGCCACGCCGGCGGGATAGCCGCCGTCCCGCAGCGCCTGCGCCACCGGCTTCAGCGCGCACTTGAAGATGTCGCCCTTGAGGGACTCCCCCGCGACCATGCGCGGGCTGGAATACAGCGGGAAGGCCCTGGTGCAGGCGCCCGGTGGCTTGCGGTCCAGGATGCCGTCCCAAGCCGCCGGGCCGGATGCGATCACGGCGCCGCCGGTATCGATGCAGCGGTCGGTGAACTCCGCCGGCGGCGCGCCGCCGCTCAGGCGCTTATCCATGACCGACAAGGCCTCCAGCACCCGGGCCGGCATGTCGGCCTCGGTGCGGGTGAACCAGATCACCTGGTTCTGCGCATCGCGAGCATTGCCAGCTTGCAGGCGGGCCCGCACTGAGAAGGCCTGCCGCGCGTTGTGCATGTTCAGCTCCGGCTCCAGATAGGGCCGCAGGTCTATCATCGGAATGCCCAGGCGCTGGCCGGTGAACACCTGGCCGGACGTATAAGCCTTGCGCATGGCGTCGACGCTGCCGCTGCGGCGCGCTGAGGGCGTGCCGTCCGGATCGCGGCAGGTGGCGCTGCGCAGCATGTTGTGGCTGTCGTAGGGGTCGTCCTTGCCCTGCCAATCCACGAAGTCGGCCTGCTCCTTCCAGCCGCCCACGCAGGCGTTGAGGCGCAGGAATTCGTCGACGCCGATCCGCCCTGCCCTCAGCGCCTGCAGGCCGTATTGCACGCCCTCGTTGTCGACAGAGATGGGCGCATAGCCTTTCGCATCGGTGCCGTAGATGTCTTCCAGATCGTTCCAGTGCGTCCATTTGACCTTGTCGAACGCGCCGGCGGGATAGCGGTAGAAGGTCGCGGCCAGGTCGTAGCGGTCGTCCTTGTAGCGCGGGTTCAGCACCGTCACGATCGCCATCTTCCAGCCGTTGATGCACTCGGTTGACCCGGCGGCGCCGGTCCAGGCGTGTTTGGCGGTGTCGCTGGCGTTCATGCCTTCGATAGCGATTTGACTGGTCCACCTGGCCCATGGCGACGCCGGATCGAGCGCCACTTCGTCCTTGAAGTATTGGCTCAGCAAGGGGCAATCCGAGACCGGGATGGTCTGCGTGATCATGTCGGGATAGGACTGCAGCGGAATGCCGCCATCCAGCAGGCCGGGATGGTTTTGCGCGAACAGGTACTGCTGCACCGCCCCGCCCGACCCACCCAGGCCGATGGTGAACAGCGGCGCGCCATAGGCTTCGACAAAGCGGGCCTTGGTCAGCATGGCGGTCTGCCCGGCCAGGCGCATGTTGTAGTGGACGCCGGCCTCATTGCCGGTCGAGCTGACGATGGCGTAGCCCTGCTCCAGCATGGGCACCATCAGCTGCCGCTCGTTGCCACTCAAGCCTCCGGGCTTGAACCACAACGGCAAGCCTTGATGATGGCCGATGCCGACACCGCCGCCCAGCCAGTACACCAGCTTGCGGTTCCAGGCCGCCGGCTCGGGCCTGGCGGCCGGCGCCAGCATGGCGATGGTGTAGACGAAGCGGTTAATGGTGCCCACCTCAACCCGCACCACGAACGGCACGGCCGCGCCGTTGCGCTGTATCGTCGTCAGGTCTGGGGGCGGCGCGGTGTAGCCGGTGGCGGGATCGAATGGCTTGAAGCGGCTGCCGGCAAGGTAGAAGTACTGGACCCGCGTCGCGATGCCGCAATTGCGGCTGTAGCCGACGATGGCGCCGCTGTTTTCATCGACCACGGGGTGGCCGATGCCGTCCTGGTTGTCGACGCTGGGCTGGCCCAGGCCAGCTTCCTGCGTGCGGCAGACGAAGGGTTGTTGCTGCGCCTGCGCTGCCAGGCAGATTGCGGTTGCCGCGCAAGCGGCCAGGAATCTCCAAAACGCCATGGCGAGTGCTCCTGATCTGGTGTGGTGAGCTTCGCCAGATCATAGCATTTTGTTATTAACTCAGCGTGCCCGCTTTTTCCTTGATCAGCGGCCACGCCAGGCGCAGGTAGTAGAACATCGACCACACCGTCAGCACGGCCGCCACTTCCAGCAGGCGCGAGCCCCAGAACTGGGTGTCGATGGCGCCCGCCAGCACGTCATGGAACAGCAGCAGCGGGATGGCCGTCATTTGCGCTGTGGTCTTGATCTTGCCCAGCGAGCTGACCGCCACCGATTTGGAGGCGCCGATCTGCGCCATCCATTCGCGCAGCGCCGAGATGGCGATCTCGCGGCCGATGATGACGAACGACAGCACGGCGTTGGCGCGGTCCAGCTGCACCAGCACCAGCAGGGCGCCAGCCACCATCAGCTTGTCCGCGACCGGGTCGAGGAAGGCGCCGAAGGCCGAGGTCTGGTTCCAGCGGCGCGCCAGGAAGCCGTCGAACCAGTCGGTGACGGCGGCGACGATGAACACCAGCGTGGCCGCAAGGTTCTGATCCGCCACGGGCAGGACGGTGGTGGGCAGATAGTAGACGCCTACCACCAGCGGAATCAGCGCAACGCGCAACCAGGTCAACAGTATCGGTATATTGAAGGGCATAAGCTCGGAAATTAGTGCGGCCGTGAAAATTGTTAATGCGCCGCTAGTCTACCTTGCCGCAGCACATTAAACCAGCGCACTGTTGTTGTGCACGCCTCAATGCAGTTGGCGGTAGATCTCTTCGGCCAGGGCGCTGGAGATGCCCTCTACCTGCTTCAGGTCCTCGATGCTGGCGTCGACCACCCCGCGCAGGCCGCCAAAGCGCGCCAGCAGGCGCTGGCGGCGCTTGGCGCCGATGCCCTCGATCTCCTCCAAACGCGAGGTCTGGCGCGTCTTGGCGCGCTTGGCGCGCATGCCGGTGATGGCGAAGCGGTGCGCCTCGTCGCGGATCTGCGCCACCAGCATCAGCGCCGCCGATTCCTTGCCCAGCTCCTGCGAGGCCCGGCCGTCGACGAACATCAGCGTCTCCAGGCCGACGCGCCGCCCTTCCCCTTTGGCGACGCCGACGATCAGGCTGATATCCAGCCCCAGCTCGGCGAACACCTGGCGCGCCATTTCGATCTGGCCCTTGCCGCCGTCGATCAGCACCACGTCCGGCATGACGCCGTCGCCGTTGGCGACCTTTTCGTAGCGGCGCATCAGCACCTGGCGCATCGCCGCGTAATCGTCGCCAGGGGTGATGTCGTTGATGTTGTAGCGGCGGTATTCGCCGTTCTGCATCTGGTGGTGATGGAACACCACGCACGAGGCCTGCGTGGCCTCGCCCTGCGTGTGCGAGATGTCGAAGCATTCCACGCGCAGCGCGTCGATGTCTTCCGGCTCCAGTTGCAGCGCCTCGACCAGCGCGCGCGTGCGCGACTGCTGCGAACCCTGCTCCGACAACAGCCGCGCCAGCGAGATCTCGGCGCCCTTCTGCGCCAGCTCCAGCCATTTGCGGCGCTGGTCCTGCGGCTGGAAGATCAGGTTGATGCGGTGGCCGCACTGCTCCTGCAAGGCCTGCATCAGCGCCGGGTGGTCGAATTCGATGTTCAGGATCAGCGTGCCGGGGATGAATTTCTCGGTGTAGTGCTGGACCAGGAAGGCGGCCAGCACCTCAAGTTCGATCGGTTCTTCCGCAATCGCGGCGGCGTCGCCGATGTGGTTGGGGAAGTAGGCGCGGTCGCCCAGGTGGCGGCCGCCGCGCACCATCGCCAGGTTGACGCAGGCGCGGCCGCCCTGCACCAGCACGGCGATGATGTCGACGTCGGCGTCGCCGGTGGTTTCCATGCTTTGCTGGTGCAGCACGCGCGACAGCGACTGGATCTGGTTGCGCACCCCGGCGGCCAGCTCGAATTTGAGTTCGCCGGCGTAGGCGTGCATTTTCTTTTCCAGGTCGGCCATCACTTCGCTCTGGCGGCCGCGCAGGAAGCGCGCGGCGTTTTCGACGTCGGCCTTGTAGTCGTCCTTGCTGATCAGGTCCACGCACGGTCCGCTGCAGCGGCCGATCTGGTGCAGCAGGCATGGGCGGGTGCGGTTGGAATAGACGCTGTCTTCGCAGGTGCGGATCAGGAACACCTTCTGCAGGATCTGCATCGATTCCTTGACCGCCCACGAGCTGGGGAACGGGCCGAAATACTGGTTCTTCTTGTCCACCGCGCCGCGGTAGTAGACCATGCGCGGCGCGTCGCCGCCGGTGATCTTCAGGTACGGGTACGATTTATCGTCGCGGAACAGGATGTTGAAGCGCGGGCTCAGGGCCTTGATCAGGTTATTCTCAAGGATCAGCGCTTCGGCTTCGCTGTGGGTGACGGTGGTCTCCAGCCGCGCGATGCGCTCGACCATCATGGCGATGCGCGGGCTGCTGAGGTTTTTCTGGAAGTAGCTGGAGACGCGCTTCTTCAGGTCGCGTGCCTTGCCGACGTAGAGCACTTTGTCGTCGGCGTCGAAATAGCGGTACACGCCCGGCAGGTTGGGCAGCTTGGCCACGGTGGCCAGTACTTGTTCGCGCGGGTCGGGCACGATGGTTACTTCGTCAGTCAATTCTCACCTCTGGCAGCCGCTCCGTCATTCCCGCGAAAGCGGGAATCCATGCTGAGCTGGCGTTCTATGGATTCCCGCCTGCGCGGGAATGATGTAGCTTAATTTGCTTGTTCCACTATCACGAAGGCGACGGCGTATTCCTCTTCGTCGCTGACGGTCACCTGTGCCGACAGCTTATGCTTGTCCATGAATTCCTTCAATACGCCGCTGCAGACGATCATCGGCTTGCCGCTGGGCGCGTTGAGCATCTGCGCGGCCGGCCAGGTCATCGGCATGCGCATGCCCAGGCCGATCGCCTTGGAGAACGCTTCCTTGGCGGCGAAACGCGTGGCGACGAAGCGGATGCCGCGCGCCGCGTTCTTGGCCTTGCGCGCCAGGTACTTTTCCATCTCCTGCGGACCGAGGATCTTGGCGGCGAAACGATCGCCGTGGCGCGCCAGCGCCGCCTCGATGCGCGGGATCTTGCAGATGTCGGTACCTATGCCGTAGATCACTTGGCCCGTCCCAGGCGGGTCGAGACCATGATGGCCTTCATCTCGCGCACGGCGTTTTCCCAGCCGACGAACACCGAATGGGAAACGATGGCGTGGCCGATATTGAGCTCGGCGATTTCCGGGATGGCGGCGATGGCTTGCACATTGGTGTAGTGCAGGCCGTGGCCGGCGTTGACCTTCAGGCCTTTCGATACGCCGTACAGCACGCCGCGATGGATGCGTTCCAGCTCGGCGGCCTGCTCGGCGCCTTCGGTGTCGGCATAGCGGCCGGTGTGCAGCTCGATCACCGGCGCGCCGATTTCGGCGGTGGCGTTCATCTGCGCTTCATCGGCGTCGATGAACAGGCTGACGCGGATGCCTTCGGCCTGCAACTGCTTGACGGCGGCCTGCACGGCCTTGAAATGGGTGACGACATCGAGGCCGCCTTCGGTGGTGACTTCGGTGCGCTTCTCGGGCACCAGGCAGACGTCGGACGGCTTGATGCGGCAGGCGAAGTCGATCATCTCCTGGGTGACGGCGGCTTCCAGGTTCATGCGGGTCAGCAGCTGGGGCGCCAGCGCGATCACGTCGGCGTCCTTGATGTGGCGGCGGTCTTCGCGCAGGTGCAGCGTGATGCAGTCGGCGCCGGCCTGCTCGGCCAGCAGCGCGGCGCGGATCGGATCCGGATAGGTGGTGCCGCGCGCGTTGCGCAGGGTGGCGACGTGGTCGATGTTCACGCCGAGGTCGATGATGGTGCCGGAGGGTTGCAGGAAGCTCATTAGTTTATACCGTTTATCTAGTTATAACTGCATCAAGTCGATCAGGATCTGGCGCGTGTTCAACGGCGCGCCGCCCAGGTGGTGCGCCAGCAGGAAGCGCATCAGCTGCTTGCTCTGCGCCTGGGTGGCGGCGTCCTGGTAGTCTTCGCGTTCCATGTCGAGCAGGGTCTTGCCGGCCACGCGCGGCCACGGGTCGGCGGCGCGCTCGGGGCGCGGGCCGCGTTCCGGGTCCACCACGTAGACCACGTCGGCCTGCACGGCGCGGCGGGTTTCGGTGCAGCGGGTCAGGTCGGCGGAGACGCCTGTCTCTTTAAGTAGGGCCCGTTCGAATTTTCTCAAGACGATGGGCGCGGGTTCGTTGTGCGCCAGCTGGTTCAAAGTGGCGACATAGTGGTCGAACAGGCGCGGGTGCGCGTCGTCGCGCGCCAGCAGCTTGACCAGCAGTTCGTTCAGGTAGAAGCCGCAAAGCAGCGCGGTCTTTTCCAGCGGCAGCATGCCGCCCACCCATTCGGCCTCGGTCAGCGTGCGCAGTTCGGATTTACCGACCCAGCTGGAGGACAGCGGCTGGAAGGTTTGCAACACGCCGCGCAGTTGCGAGTGCGGCCGCTTGGCGCCCTTGGCGATCAAAGCCACGCGGCCGAAGTCGCGTGTGAACAGGTCGATGATGAGGCTGGTTTCTTTGTAGGGATAGCTGTGCAGGACGAAGGCCGGCTGGCCTGCAACCTTGGTGCCGAAGGTGCGCTCGCGCGACGGCGCGCGCGGGCGTTTGGGTGGTGCTGGTGCTGCAGGGGTTGCTAGTGCTGCCGGGGCGGGCACCACTTCACGCTCCGCCTCAGGCGCGGCCTGCTGCGGTGCCGCTGCGATGTCGGCGTCTAGCGTGGTGGTGGACATCGCCCCTCTTTCTTACTCGTAGCCGTAGGCGCGCAGACCCGCTTCGTTGTCGGCCCAGCCGGATTTGACCTTGACCCAGATCTCCAGGTACACGGGGCCGCCGAACAGTTTTTCCATGTCCAAACGCGCTTGCGTGGACACTTCCTTCAGGCGCGCGCCCTTGTTACCGATGATCATGGACTTGTGCGTATCGCGCTCGACCAAGATGGCGGCGAACACGCGGCGCAGGTCGCCCTCCTGCTCGAACTGCTCGATCAGCACGGTGCTGGTGTAAGGCAGCTCGTCGCCGACGAAGCGGAACAGTTTTTCGCGGACGATTTCCGACGCCAGGAATTTCTCGCTGCGGTCGGTGATGTCGTCCGGCCCGAAGATAGGCTGGTTCTCCGGCAGGAAACGCTTGATCTCTTTTTCCAGGCCGTCCAGCTGGAAGCGCAGCTTGGCCGACACCGGCACGATGGCGGCGAAGTTGAACTTGGCCGCGACCTGCTGGGCGAACGGCAGCAGCACCGCCTTGTCCTTGACGCGGTCGGATTTGTTGATCACCAGGATCACCGGCACTTCGGACGGCAGCAGGTCCATCACTTGCTGGTCGGCCGGGCCGAAGGTGCCCGCCTCGATCACATACAGGATCAGGTCGGACGAGATCAGGGTGTTGGTGACGGTCTTGTTGAGCGTCTTGTTCAGCGCGTTCGAGTGGCGGGTCTGGAAGCCCGGCGTGTCGACGTAGATGAACTGCGCGTCGTCGTGGGTCTGGATGCCGGTGATGCGGTGGCGCGTGGTTTGCGCCTTGCGCGAGGTGATGCTGACCTTGGCGCCAATCAGCGTATTCATCAGGGTCGATTTGCCCACGTTCGGGCGGCCCACGATGGCGATATAGCCACAACGGAAGTTGGCGGAGGTCGTTTCGGTATTCATTTCAGTTTCTCTTTTTACTTGTTTGCTGCTTTGGCAGGCGGTGGCGACGGTTCATTACCGGCCTCGGTCGTCTGCACGGTGGCGATGCCGGCCAGCTTGAGCTGGGCAGCGCGCGGTTTGGACTTGCGGCCGGCGGCCGGTGTCTTCACCAACGCTTGTTCGGCCACTTCCAGCGCCAGTTTGGCGGCGGCCTGTTCGCCGGCGCGGCGGCTTCCGCCACGGCCGTAGACCTGGATGCCCAGCTTGGGCACCAGGCACTCGATTTCGAATTCCTGGCTGTGCGCGGCGCCATGGGTGGCAACCACATTGTACAGCGGAAGCGAAATCTTCTTACTTTGCAGGAATTCCTGCAGCAGGGTCTTGGCGTCCTTGCCCAGGGTTTGCGGGTCCACCGATTCCAGGATGGGAATGTAGAAGGCCCGGATCACATCGCGCGCGGGGTTGAAGCCGCCGTCGAGGAAGATGGCGCCCAGCAGCGCTTCCAGCGTGTCGGCCAGGATCGAAGGACGGCGGAAACCGCCCGACTTCAATTCCCCTTCCCCCAGCCGCAGGAACTGCGACAGCTCCAGCTTTTGCGCGATCTCGTACAGCGACTGCTGCTTGACCAGGTTGGCGCGCAGGCGCGACAGGTCGCCCTCGTCGATCGTCACGAAACGCTCGTACAGGATGGACGCGACCACGCAGTTCAGGATCGAATCGCCCAGGAACTCCAGTCGTTCATTATGCAAACTGCTGTGGCTACGGTGCGTCAAGGCTTGCTGCAACAGGCCAGCATCCTGGAACGTATAGCCTAAACGGTTTTGCAATAACTGAAGATTCATTGTTCTGTACGATTCTTTACTGACTTATTGATCGGTCTTGGCCGGGGCCGGCACGCCGTTTTTCGACGTCGTGCCCTGGTATTCCAACAGCAGGCTGGCCGGTCCGACCAGTGGGATTTTCTTTTCGTAGGCGAAGCTGATTTCGAACTCGCCGTTTTCCTTGGCGATCAGCAGATCGTGGCTGGTGATCGAGCTGATGTAGCCGGTGGTGGCGTTGGCGTCGAACGATTTCTGCATTTCCAGCACGGAACCGCCGGTGGCCTTGGCCGTGACGATGGCGTTCTGGATCGCCCGGTACTCGGTGTAGGTCGGCACGATCTTCAGCGCCAGCACGCCGATGAAGCCCAGCGCGGCCAGCACGATGATCAGTCCGACCAGGGAAACGCCCTTCTGCTGCTTTAAGCTTGATTGCATCTTAGTCCCTTTCGCCAAGGCCCGCTGAGCGTCGATGTTTAGTGGATGCTGCCGATGCGGCGCAGGTTACCCAGGTTCATCCATACGAAGAATGCTTTACCGACAATGTTCTTGTCCGGCACAAAGCCCCAGTAGCGGCTGTCCGCACTGTTGTCGCGGTTGTCGCCCATCATGAAGTAATTGCCCTGCGGAACTACGCAGGTGAAGCCTTCATACTTGTAGGTGCAGTTTTCGCTGTACGGGAACTTCTTCACGCCATCCAGGCTCAGCGTAGGCGCAGCCTCGTTGTTGAGGATGCGGTGGCTGACGCCGGTCAGGTTTTCCTGGAACTGCTTGTTGTATTGCAGGTGCTCGTCGTCGAGGTAGTCGTCCAGCGGCGTGTACTTCACTTCCACGCCGTTCACCGTTAAGCGCTTGTTTTCATATGTGATTTTATCACCCGGCACGCCAATGACGCGCTTGATGTAATCCTGGCTCATATCCATCGGATATTTGAACACCATCACGTCGCCGCGCTGCGGATTGTTGATCTGCACGATCTTCTGGTTCAGCACCGGCAGGCGGATGCCGTAGGTGAACTTGTTCACCAGGATCAGATCGCCCACCAGCAGGGTCGGCACCATCGACGACGACGGGATCTTGAACGGCTCGTACAGGAACGAACGCAGGAAAAACACCAGCGCGATCACCGGGAAGAAACTGCCCGAGTATTCGATCCAGGTCGGCTGGCGCAGCAGAGCGGCTTCGATCGCGGCGCGGTTGCCCTGGTTGTCGACCTTGATGCCGTCGGCCGTCAGCTTGGCGTTGCGGGCGTCGTAGTCGGCCAGCGCGCGGTCGGCGGCGGCGCGGCGCTGCTTGGCCAGGTAGAACACATCCAGGAACCAGATCACACCGGTGATCAACATCAGTACGAACAGGATTAAAGCAAAATTACCTAAGATCACTTGCAGGTTCATTTGTCGTCCACTTGTAAGATTGCCAGGAACGCTTCTTGTGGAATCTCTACCGAGCCCACTTGCTTCATGCGTTTTTTACCTGCTTTTTGCTTCTCCAGCAGCTTCTTCTTACGGCTGATGTCGCCGCCGTAGCACTTCGCCAGCACGTTCTTGCGCAAGGCCTTGACGTTCTCGCGCGAGATCACGTTGACGCCGATGGCGGCCTGGATCGCCACGTCGAACATCTGGCGCGGGATCAGTTCGCGCATCTTGGCTGCCACCTGGCGGCCGCGATAGGCGGAGTTGGAACGGTGCACGATGATGGCCAGCGCATCGACTTTTTCGCTGTTGATCAGCATGTCGACCTTGACCACGTCGGAGGCGCGGTATTCCTTGAACTCGTAGTCCATCGAGGCATAGCCGCGCGAGGTGGATTTCAGCTTGTCGAAGAAGTCCAGCACGATCTCGCCCATCGGCATTTCATACACCAGCTTGACCTGGCGGCCGTGG
The DNA here is from genome assembly GCF_036688705.1 of Duganella sp. S19_KUP01_CR8. Taxonomy (NCBI): domain Bacteria; kingdom Pseudomonadati; phylum Pseudomonadota; class Betaproteobacteria; order Burkholderiales; family Oxalobacteraceae; genus Duganella; species Duganella sp. S19_KUP01_CR8. Next base: position 10,607 of record NZ_JAQQPR010000032.1, read on the forward strand.
TAGGCCATGTCCATCTGCACGCCGCGCTTGCTGATGCACAGCGTGATCACCGAGCCGACGTATTCTTGCGGCATGTACAGGTTGACCGTGACGATAGGCTCGCGGATTTCGTTGATCTTGGTCGGCTCCGGCATCTTCGATGGATTGTCCACCTTGATGATGCTGTTGTCGCGCATGACCACCTCGTACACCACGGTCGGGGCCGTCGTGATCAGGTCCTGGTCGAATTCGCGCTCCAGGCGCTCCTGGACGATTTCCATGTGCAGCAGGCCGAGGAAGCCGCAGCGGAAGCCGAAGCCCAGCGCCTGCGATACTTCCGGCTCGTACATCAGCGCGGCGTCGTTCAGTTTCAACTTTTCCAGCGAGTCGCGCAGCGCGTCGTACTGGTTGGCTTCGACCGGGAACAGGCCGGCGAACACTTGCGGCTGCACTTCCTTGAAGCCTGGCAGCGGCGCGGCGGCAGGACGGTTGGCCAGGGTGACGGTATCGCCCACCTTGGCGGCCTTCAATTCCTTGATGCCGGCGATGATGAAGCCCACCTGGCCGGCCGACAGCTGCGGCAGCGAGACCGAGCGCGGCGCGAAGATGCCGACGTCTTCCACCAACTGCAGCGAGTCGGTCGCCATCAGCTTGATCTTGTCCTTCGGCTTGAGGGTGCCGTTCATCACGCGCACCAGCATCACCACGCCGACGTAGGCGTCGTACCAGGAGTCGACGATCAGCGCCTGCAGCGGCGCATCCGGGTCGCCCTTCGGTGGCGGGACCTTGGCGATGATCGATTCCAGCACGTCTTCCACGCCCAGGCCGGTCTTGGCCGAGCAGTGGACGGCGTCGCCGGCTTCGATGCCGATCACGTCTTCGATCTCGGCGATCGCGGTCGGAGGATCGGCGTTCGGCAAGTCGATCTTGTTCAGCACCGGCACCACTTCCACGCCCAGGTCGAGCGCGGTGTAGCAGTTGGCCACGGTCTGGGCTTCCACGCCTTGCGAGGCGTCGACCACCAGCAGCGCGCCTTCGCAGGCGGACAGCGAGCGCGACACTTCGTAGGAGAAGTCGACGTGGCCTGGGGTGTCGATCAGGTTCAGGTTGTAGATCTGGCCGTCGCGGGCCTTGTATTGCAGGGCCGCGGTCTGTGCTTTGATCGTAATGCCGCGTTCGCGCTCCAGATCCATCGAATCGAGCACTTGCGACTCCATCTCGCGTTCGGACAAGCCACCGCACAATTGAATGATACGGTCCGCCAAGGTGGATTTACCGTGGTCGATGTGGGCGATGATGGAAAAATTGCGTATGTTGTTCATTAACAAATATTCAAAAACGGGTTTGAAACGACGGGGCGCGGAAACAGAGCGCAATACGAAAAAAGCGCTCCGAGCGGGGCGGTAATGCCCTGGCGAGCGCCTTGATGACAGCCACTAAAAGCAAAACGGAAGCTTTTCTACCCCCGCATTTTACCGGATTTCAGAGGGGAAAGGCCGACTTATGCGGTGCGAAATGCATATTGCTTAAGGTTCGGGGGCAAAAAATGTCGTGGAAATGCTTATTTATTAAGCAGAGTTGAGCAGTTGCTGCACTTTTGCTTCGTCCAGGAAGTAGTGGCACAGCTCGGGCTGGGACAGGTCGGCGTACAGCACCGGGACCAGTTCGTCGAAACGGGCCACCAGGGCATCGTCGGCATCGACGTCGATCACGTCGACGGTGATCGTCCGTTCCGGCGTTTGCAGGCGCATCAGGGCGTCCAGCATGTCCTGGCAGAGGTGGCAGTAGCTGCGGGAGTAGAGGGTGAAGTGCATGGTATGCGGGAACCGCTCACCCCGCATTGCGGCGACCTGGGGTCTGACCCCGTACGGGGGCAGACCCCGACCTTCGCGGGGTACTGCGCGGCTCAATCTGCCTTTACTTGGCGCTAGGACGCACGGAAACGAACTGCGCGACGTCGCCGCGGCGCACCAGCAGCACCGAGGCCTTCTTCGCGTCGAGCTTGGCTACGGCCGCGTTGAACTGCTTGGCGTCCTTGACTTCGACGTTATTCAACTGCAGCAGCACGTCGCCTTCCAGCACGCCGGCGCGGCCGGCCACGCCTTCGGCCGAGTCCACCACCACGCCGCCGTCAACGCCCAGGTCCTTCTTCTGCTCGGCCGTCAGGTCGCTGACCTTCAAGCCCAGCGCGTTGGCCTTGACCACAGCTTCCGGCTCGGCCCCGCTCCCCTTGCCTTTGCCTTTGCCGGCCTTGGCGGTCTTGTCCGCCTCCAGCTCGGCCACGGTCACCGCCAGCTCCAGCTGCTGGCCCTTGCGCCACACCGTCACGGTGGCCTTGCTGGCCAGCGCCGTGCCGCCCACCAGGCGCGGCAGGTCGGACGAACGGTTCACCGGCACGCCGTTGAATTTGAGGATGATATCGCCCGCCTTGATGCCTGCCTTGTCGGCAGGACCGCCCGGCTCCACCAGCGACACCTCGGCGCCCTGCGCGCTCTTCAGGCCCAGCGATTCCGCCACTTCCTTGCTGACTTCGCCGATCTGCACGCCGATGCGGCCGCGCGTGACCTTGCCGCTCTTCTTCAATTGTTCCGAAACGCGGATCGCCTCGTCGATCGGCACGGCGAAGGAAATGCCGTTGTAGCCGCCCGACAACGTGGCGATCTGCGAATTGATGCCGATCACCTCGCCGCGCATATTGATCAGCGGGCCGCCCGAGTTGCCGGGATTGACCGCGACGTCGCTCTGGATCAGCGCCAGGTAGTCGCCGGTGTCGCGCTGCTTGGCCGAGATGATGCCGGCGGTGACGGTGTTTTCCAGGTTGAACGGCGAGCCGATCGCGATCACCCATTCGCCGACGCGGATCTTGTCCGAATCGCCCATGATCAGGAACGGCAGCTTGTCGCCCTCGATCTTCAGCACGGCGACATCGGTGCGGGCGTCGGCGCCCAGCACCTTGGCCTTGAACTCGCGCTTGTCGGTCAGCGTGACGAACACCTCATCGGCGCCGTCGACCACGTGGGCATTGGTCATCACATAGCCGTCGGCCGACAGGATGAAGCCGGAACCGACGCCGCGCTGCACCGGCTCGTCGGACGGCGCCTGGCGGCGGCGCGGCGTGCTCTTGCCGCCGGGATTGCCCGGCTGCGGCAAGGCGCCGCCAAAGAAGCGGCGCAGGAATTCCTGCATTTCCTCTTCGCCCGGCTGGCCGTCGGCGTTGCCGCGGCTGCCCAGCTTGAGGCGTTCGGTGGTGCGGATGTTGACCACGGCCGGACCGACGCGGTCGACCAGGTCGGCAAAGTCCGGCAGGCCGATGACGGCGCCGGTGACCGGCGCGGCGGCCGTTGCGGTCGCCATGCCGAGCACGGCCGGCGACATCCATACGCTTGCGCTGACCAGCAGCGCAGAAAGAGTTTTACTACCAGCAGAGAAATTATTTTTCATGGAAAGTATCGGTCTTTATAAAGTTCTGGAACGCAAATACCCCTCGGGCAAGTTGCGCGAGGCTAAGGCTAGCGTATGGTAAGCGAAAAGTCGCCTGATGGCGCGCTCGCAGATCTTATAAGCGTATGCGTTTCAAGGCAAGATGACATCCGCCCGCGACTCGGCCGACGACTGGACCGAATCGGACGCCTGGGCATCGGCCGCGCGGCCCGCCGGCGCGGCGTCGGGGACATGGGCGGGCTCGGCTGCCAGGCGGGCTGCCAGCGAGGCGCTGAAGCCGTCGCTCAGCTCGCCTCGGGCCTGGTCGCGCAGCACATCGCCGGTCAGATGGTAGGCGCGCCAGGCGGCCTGCCCTTCCGCCGTGTCCAGCGCCGCCAGGGCCAGCTCCCGCTCGCTGTCCGCCAACTCGCCGTCGGCCAGCGCCGAGATGTTTTCGTGCAGTCTCTTCTGGGTATCCATCGCGTTTCCCGCCATGTCAAAACAAGTCCGCTACGCCAGCCGCAGGCGCATTGCCAGACGCCAATAACAATTGCCATCATTCGCCGCTTACCAGCGCTTGTCAACCGGCAAATCCAGCAAAGGCCTCAATTTTTCGGCGATGACTTCGCGGGCGCGAAAAATGCGACTGCGCACCGTGCCGATCGGACAGGCCATGATGTCGGAAATTTCCTCATAGCTCAGTCCCTCGATCTCGCGCAAGGCGATCGCGGTGCGCAAATCCACGGGCAAGGCATCCATCGCCGCGTTGACGGTCTGGGCGATCTGCTTGCTTGCCAGCATGGATTCCGGCGTATTGATGTCGCGCAAATGCTCGCCATCGTTAAAGGCTTCGGCTTGTTCGGCGTCGGCTTCGGTCGACGTGGGCGTGCGGCGCCCTTGCGTCGCCAGAAAATTCTTGGCGGTATTGATGCCGATGCGGTACAGCCACGTATAAAAGGCCGAGTCGCCGCGGAAATGCCGCAGCGCGCGGTAGGCCTTGATAAATGTCTCCTGCACCACATCCTCGGCTTCGGCCGGGTCGTGGACGATGCGCGACAGCAGGCGCATCAGCCGGCGTTGGTACTTCGCCACCAGCAGATCAAACGCCTGCTTGTCACCATCCCGTACCCGGTCCACCAGCACCTGGTCGCACTCACGTTCTGTCGTCACTCCTGCATTCCTCGGTGGCATGCAGCGCGGCCGAATAATATAGCCATATGCTATAGAGTTAGCCCGCTGCAAGAAGTTCACAGTGTTCGCGTTTTTATTTCAGCCCGTGTGGCGATGGCCCGGCTAGCCAGCGACAAGGCGCGCCAGTCGGCGGGCGTCACGCTGTCGGGCAACACCGTCACCAGCTGCACATTGCCGTCGCCGTCGCCCAGCCGTAACATCAGCAAGCCCGGCCATATGGTCGAGCCTTCCAGCAGGCGCAGCGCCATCCCCGTCTCCCGGTATACCGTCAGCCGCAATTGGCCGACAGCGGAAATATCAAGCTGACGTGCAAAACGATACGGACGCCCCCGCCACAGGCCAAATAGCCCGGCCAGCACGCAACACAATGGCGCGCACCAGCCGGGACAGGCGGCGGCCGACATGATCGCGCAGCAACACGCGCCGGCATGCAGCAAGCGCAAACCGGACGAGGGGCGAACGATGACGGAAACCGCAATCGACATGACAGCAGCATGCGTTCAACAACGGTTCAACAAAATTGGGAATTACAATCGGAAGCGCCGGCCGCGAAGGCCGGGCAATTCTGGCGCCGGCGAATGCCGGCGCCGAATCCACGCTCACCCTGTTTTTGACAGGGATCGCGGGGATTAGTTCAACGCGAAGTCGAACTTTTTACGGACTTTAGATCTTGCCGAACACCAGGCTACCGTTGGTGCCGCCGAAGCCGAACGAGTTCTTGACTGCATACTCGATCTTCATCGGACGGGCCACGTTAGCGCAGAAGTCCAGGTCGCAAGCAGGGTCCTGGTTGAAGATGTTGATGGTCGGAGGCGACACCTGATGGTGTACCGCCAGTACCGTAAACACTGCTTCCAGGCCGCCAGCGCCGCCCAACAGGTGACCGGTCATCGACTTGGTCGAATTGATCACCATGTTCTTGGCGTGCGCGCCGAAGGTGCGCTTGATGCCCTGCACTTCCGCCACGTCGCCTTGCGGGGTCGACGTGCCGTGTGCGTTCAGGTATTGCACCTGGTCCGGATTGATGCCGGCGTTGGCCAGCGCTGCAATCACGGACTTGCTGCCGCCGCTGCCATCTTCCAATGGCGAGGTCATGTGATAAGCGTCAGCGCTCATCCCGAACCCCAGCAGTTCAGCGTAGATCTTGGCGCCGCGGGCCTTGGCGTGTTCGTACTCTTCGAGCACCATCACGCCAGCGCCTTCGCCCAGCACGAAACCGTCGCGGTCCATGTCCCAAGGGCGGGACGCGGTCGCTGGATCGTCGTTGCGGGTCGACAGCGCGCGGGCCGAGGCGAAACCGCCCAGACCCAGTGGCGACACGGTCGATTCCGCACCGCCGGCCACCATGACGTCGGCGTCGCCGTACTCAATCATGCGGGCAGCCGCGCCGATGCAGTGCAGGCCGGTGGTGCAGGCCGTGACGATCGACAGGTTAGGACCACGCATGCCGTACTTGATCGACAGGTTGCCCGAGATCATGTTGATGATCGAGGCAGGCACGAAGAACGGCGAGATACGGCGCGGACCGCGCTTGTCGTACTCTTCCTTGGTTTCTTCGATCAGCGGCAGGCCGCCGATACCGGAACCGATGATGACGCCGATACGATCAGCGTTCTCTTCGGTGACGACGATGCCGGAGTCTTGCACCGACTGCATGCCGGCCGCCATGCCGTAATGGATAAAGGTATCCATGTGGCGCGCTTCCTTAGCGGGGATGTAATCCTCGATATTGAAGCCTTTGACTTCACCGGCGAACTTGGTGGTGAAAGCTTGCGCATCAAACTTGGTGATGTTGGCAATCCCGGATTTACCCTCGGTGATCGCGGCCCACGATTCGGCAACAGTATTGCCGACCGGAGTCACGGCGCCCAGGCCGGTGATGACAACACGACGGTTTTTAGAACCTCTCAAGCGATTCTCCTAAAGTCGATCGGGCAGAAATTACGCCTTGACGTGGGCGGTAGCGTAGTCGATCGCTTGCTGCACGGTGGTGATCTTTTCTGCTTGTTCGTCAGGGATTTCCATTTCGAATTCGTCTTCCAGGGCCATCACCAGTTCCACGGTGTCCAGGGAGTCAGCGCCGAGGTCGTCGACGAACGAGGATTCGATCTTGATGTCTGCTTCGGCGACGCCCAGTTGCTCAGCGACGATTTTCTTAACGCGTTGTTCGATATCCGACATGTTATGGCTCCATTTTGTTTGTTACGGAAAGCGCGCATTTTATCAGGTTTGCGCACTGAAAAACTAATTTCGGTAGCTGCTGCGTATTTGCCTACAACTAATCCGAAATCACTGCTAAAAGACGAGAACCGGTGGATTTTACGCCACCGGAACACATCAATTCATGTACATCCCGCCGTTCACGTGCAGGGTGGTACCGGTAATATACGCCGCTTGCGGCGACGCCAGGAAGGCCACGGCCGCGGCGATATCCTCGGGCTTGCCCAGGCGCGCCAGCGGAATCTGCGTCAGCAAGGCGGCGTGCTGCTCTTCGCCCAGCGCCTTGGTCATGTCGGTGTCGATGAAGCCCGGCGCCACGCTGTTGACAGTGATGTTGCGGCTGCCGATCTCGCGCGCCAGCGCGCGGCCCATGCCCTCGACGCCGGCCTTGGCGGCGGCGTAGTTCATCTGGCCCGGATTGCCGGAGGACGCCACCACCGAAGTGATGTTGATGATACGGCCGGTCTTGGCCTTCATCATGCCGCGCAGCACGGCGCGCGACAGGCGGCCGACCGAGCTCAGGTTGGTGGCGATGACACTGTCCCACTCCTCGTCCTTCATGCGCATGGCCAGTTGGTCCTGCGTGATGCCGGCATTGTTGACCAGAATGCCGACGGCGCCCCAGGTCTTGCTGATTTCGTCGATGACGGCGGCGCAGCGCTCGGCGTCGGTAACGTTGAGGACCATGCCCTTGCCTGCTTCAGCGCCGAACTCGGCCAGGTAGGCCGAGATCGCTTCAGCACCGGCTTCGGTGGTGGCGGTGCCGATCACGCGGGCGCCTTGACGGGCCAGCTCCTGGGCTATGGCCTTGCCGATGCCGCGCGATGCGCCCGTTACCAGGGCAACTTGATTTGCTAAATTCATTTGTATCCTTAAACGTTTAGGGAGTGTGCCTGAAGACCCGCTAGCTTATTTGAGCACGGTCAACACGCGTTCCAGCGAGGCTTGATCGGTGATGGCGTCGCCAACCAGGGTGGCGTCGATGCGCTTGGTCAAGCCCATCAGCACCTTGCCCGGACCGCACTCGACCACTTGCGTGATGCCTTCGGCGGCGACCTTCTGCATGGTTTCAACCCAGCGCACCGGCGCGGCGGCCTGGCGCACCAGCGCATCCTTGATGCTGGCCGGATCGTTCAGCACGGCGACGTCGACGTTGTTGATCAGCGCGATCTGCGGCGCCGAGAAAGTCAGCTCGGCCATGTAGTCACGCAGGCGGTCCGACGCCGGCTTCAGCAGCGACGAGTGGAACGGCGCCGACACCGGCAGCTTCATGGCGCGCTTGGCGCCCTTGGCCTTGGCGATCTCGCAGGCGCGCTCGACAGCGATGGTGTCGCCGGCGATCACCACTTGCAGCGGCGCGTTGAAGTTGACCGCTTCGACCACAGCGCCGGGCACGGCGGCGGCGGCTTCGGTGCAGGCGGCGCGGACGTCGTCGTCCGACAGGCCCAGCACGACGGCCATGGTGCCCATGCCGACCGGCACGGCTTCCTGCATCGCCTGCGCGCGGAAGCGCACCAGCGGCACGGCATCCTTGAACGAAATCACACCGGCAGCCACCAGCGCCGAGTACTCACCCAGGCTGTGGCCGGCAACGATGGACGGCAGCGGGCCGCCGGCGGCGATCCACGCGCGGTAGACGGCGACCGCGGCGGTCAGCATGATGGGCTGGGTGTTGGTGGTCAGGTCCATGTCTTCCTTCGGACCCTCGGCCATCAGCTTGCCCAGGTCGAACTGCAGCGCGTCGGACGCTTCGGCGATGGTTTGCGCCACCACCGGGTTGCCGGCGAAGCCGTCCATCATCGCGATCGCTTGCGAACCCTGGCCTGGAAATACAAAAGCAAATTTAGTCATACTTCATCCATCTCATTTTTATTGAACGCTACGCTAGCATGCCATCGTGACAGGCTTACTACCGCTGAGCCCGTTAGAACTCTAATTCTAATTCAGGCCGTTAAAACCGCGCCAAAACCGCGCCCCAAGTGAAGCCGCCGCCCACACCTTCCATCATGATGTGCTGGCCTTTCTTGATGCGGCCATCGCGCACGGCGACGTCCAGCGCCAGCGGGATCGAAGCGGCCGAGGTGTTGCCGTGCTGGTCGACGGTGACCACCATCTTCTCGGCAGGCAGGCCCAGCTTCTTGGCGGTGCTGTTCATGATGCGGATATTGGCCTGGTGCGGAATCAGCCAGTCGATCTGGTCGGCGGTCATATTGGCTTTGTCCAGCGCTTCGTGCGCGACTTTTTCCAGTACCGACACGGCCAGCTTGAACACGGCGGGACCATCCATGTACAGGAAGGCGCTGCCGGCAACCGCGCCGCCATCGACCGAACCCGGCACGCTGAGGATGTCCGAATGACGGCCGTCCGCGTGCAGCTTGGTGGCCAGGATGCCCGGCTCTTCCGATGCGCTCAGCACGATGGCGCCGGCGCCGTCGCCGAACAGCACGCAGGTGGTGCGGTCGTCGAAATTGAGGATGCGCGAGAACACTTCGGCGCCGATCACCAGCACGTTCTTGTGCACGCCGGCGCGGATGAAAGCGTCGGCGGTGGAGACGGCGTAGACGAAGCCGCTGCACACGGCTTGCACGTCAACCGCCGCGCCATTGTTGGTGATGCCCAGTTTTTTCTGCACGATGCAGGCGGTGCTGGGGAAGCTGCCGAAGAAGTCCGGCGTCGAGCTGGCCAGCACGATCAGGTCGATGTCGTTCGGCTCCAGGCCGGCCATCTCCAGCGCCTTCTTGGCGGCGTTGACCGCCAGGTCCGACGATTTTTGCTCAGGCTCGGCGAAGTGGCGCGCCGAAATACCGCTGCGGCTGACGATCCATTCGTCCGAAGTCTCGATGCCTTTGGCGGCGAGTTGATCAGCCAGATCCTGGTTGCTCACCCGCTTTTCCGGCAGATAGCTGCCGGTGCCTATAATTTTGCTGTACAAAGTCATGCCGTCTACCGTCCACTAAATAGTTGAGCCAGGTACTTCCGGAATTTCGGTGTTGCGCGGCATGAGCTCGGCGATCATTTCCGAGATATGTCCCAACACATCATTTTCTGCAGCATCATACGCCCGTCGGATCGCCCATTCAAATGAATAGGCATCGGCGCCGCCGTGGCTCTTGAACACCAGGCCGCGCAGGCCCAGCAGACTGGCCCCATTATGGCGCGATGGCTGGAAGCGGTCTTTGACCGCCTTCAGCGCGCCGCCACCGAGCAAGGCGCCCAGCATGGTCAACAGGTTGCGCTTGAATTCGGTGCGCAGCGTGTCGCCGAAGAAGCGCGCCACGCCCTCCACCGCCTTCAGCGTGACGTTGCCGACGAAGCCGTCGCACACCACGATGTCGGCGGTGCCCTTGAAGATGTCGTTGCCCTCGACGTTGCCGTAGAAGTTGAGCGCGCCGCGCTCGTGATCGGCCTGCAGCAGCTTGCTGGTGGCCTTGACCACTTCGTTGCCCTTGATGTCCTCGGTGCCGACGTTCAGCAGGCCGATGGTCGGGCGTTCGATTTTTTCCATGGCCGAGACCAGCACCGAACCCATGATGGCGAACTGGTGCAGGTGATGCGGTTCGCAATCGACGTTGGCGCCCAGGTCCAGCATATAGGTCGGGCCATTCTTCTGGTTCGGCATGATGCCGCAGATGGCAGGACGGTCGACGCCGGTCATGGTCTTGAGCACGTAGCGCGAGACCGCCATCAGCGCGCCGGTATTGCCGGCCGAGACGCAGGCTTGCGCCTTGCCGTCCTTGACCTGCTCGATGGCGACGCGCATCGACGAATCCTTCTTGCGGCGCAGGGCCACTTCGAGCGGATCGTCCATGGTGACTTGTTCGGAGGCGTGCACCACGCTCAGGCGCGGATGCGCCTCGGCATGATGCTTCTTGAGTTCCGCGCGGATAACGTCTTCCAAACCGACCAAAATCAGTTCAGCATCAGGCTCGCGTTTGACGAAGGAAATAGCTGCGGGGATAGTGACCGAGGGGCCGTGATCTCCGCCCATGCAGTCGATAGAAATTTTGATTGTCATTTGTTTTGATTCAGTACCACGCTCCAGCCTTTGCGAGGCAAGCTGCGGCAAGCTGCGGACCAACCGGTTCCAGGTCTACGCGTTTCAAAATGACGGTGTGCAAAAGAGGATTGCAGCCGATGATAAAGAAAAAGCGATGCTTCGCGAGTTATCCACGTAGCACCGCCTATTTCCGGGTCCAGCAAAAGCGTCGATTACTCGTCGTTTTTGGTTTTCAGGACTTTACGACCACGGTAGAAGCCGTTAGGGCTGATGTGGTGACGCAGGTGGGTTTCACCGGTGGTTGGCTCGATACCCAGTTGTGGAGCAACCAGGAAATCGTGCGAACGGTGCATACCGCGCTTCGAAGGGGACTTCTTGTTCTGTTGAACTGCCATGTTAATGACTCCTAATACATAAGTTCTAAAATTTTAACACATTCGACCAGCAAATACATGCGAATCGAGTATCCTGCCGGCAAAACTTAACCGGCATAGTTAAACTGAGATTTACTACATTTCACTGCTGACTTGCCATACTCGATTTACTACACGCGTTTGACACGTTCTTTACAACACTACTTATTCGGATTTGAGGCCCTTGAGGGCGTCGAACGGCGACAACTTTTCGCTTTTTGCCTTGTCCAGCAGAGCGGTCTCGGGGCAGTCATCATGTTTCGGCGTATGCGGCAGGGCCAGCAACGCTTCATCCTCCACCAAGTCCATCAGCTCCATGCTGCGGCTGCCGACGATCACATCGATCGTCTCGTCGTTGAGCATTTCTTCGATCTCGTCAGCTTGCTCATCGTCCTTGCCCAGCATCAGCACCGTTTGGGCGTCGATGGTGTGCGCGTAAGGCGTCAGGCAGCGCTGGCAGACCAGTTGCACGGTGCCGGTAACCGACAGCGTCATCTGCGGGAAGCCCATCTTGCTGGTGCCCCCTACTGCTTTCCAGGTGATCGTGCCCGACGTATCGGCACAATCCTTGGTCAAACGGGTCATTTCGGCAACAGGCGTCGTGCCGTGCTGGCTGCCGTTGCTCCGACAAAAATCAAAGGCGTCGATCACAATAGCATTCATTACAGAAATTTCCCCGGAAAACCTGCGATAATAACAGGGTTTTCATCGTCAAGTCAAAGCCTTAGCGTATTTTTCGTTCTTTTTGTGCCGCTGGCACGTCCGGCGACAGAGCATATAACATTCCCCACATGACATCAAGTTTACTCGTACTCGCCTCCAGCTCCGCCTACCGCAAGGAACTCTTGTCACGGTTGCAACTGCCGTTCGACGTGGCGGTGCCGGACATCGAAGAAAGCCCCCTGCCCGGCGAGACGCCCAGCGCCACCGCGCTGCGCCTGGCGCGCGAAAAAGCCGCCGCCGTGGCCGCCAAGATGCCGGGCCGCGTCGTCATCGGCTCCGACCAGGTCGCCACGCTGGACGACCAGCAAATCGGCAAGCCGGGCAACCATGCCAACGCGCTGGCCCAGCTGCAGACCATGCGCGGCCGCGAGGTGATCTTCCACACCGCGCTATGCGTGTGGGATGGCCGCGACCAGAGCTTCCAATTAGAAGACATCCAGACTGTCGTAAAGTTCCGCGACCTGCCCGATGCCGAGCTGGACGCCTACCTGCGCATCGAGCGGCCCTACGACTGCGCCGGCAGCGCCAAGAACGAGGCGCTCGGCATCACCATCCTGGAACGCATCGACAGCAGCGACCCGACCGCCCTCACCGGCTTGCCTTTGATCGCGCTGACAGGCATGCTGCGCAAGATAGGCGTTTCCTTTTTTAATCTTTGACTGTTTTTATGCCCGGCACCCTCTTTTTAATACCGAACACCCTGGGCGAGACTGAAGCGCTCGCCTCCGTGCTGCCCGAACAAGTGCAGCAGATCACCTCGCAGCTCGATTATTTCGTCGCCGAGAACGCCAAGACCGCGCGCGCCTTCCTCAAGCTGGTCAACGCCCAGCATCCGCTGGCCAAGCCGCTGCAGGAAATCACCATCTGCGAACTGAACGTGAACACCCCGGCGGCCGCGCTGGCGGGCCTGCTGGCGCCGCTGCTGGCCGGACGGGACGGCGGACTGGTGTCGGAAGCCGGCGTGCCGGCGGTGGCCGATCCCGGCGCCGACCTGGTGCGCCTGGCGCATCAGCACAATATTCCGGTGCGGCCGCTGGTGGGGCCGTCGTCGTTGCTGCTGGCCGTCATGGCGAGCGGACTGAACGGCCAGAGCTTCGCCTTCAACGGCTACCTGCCGACCGACGCAGCGCAGCGCACCACCCGCATCAAGGAATTGGAACTGCGTTCGCGCAAGGAAAAGCAGACGCAGCTGTTCATCGAGACGCCCTACCGCAACGCCGCCATGCTGGAAGCGCTGATCGCGGCCTGCGCGCCGGGCACGCTGGTGTGCGTGGCGACCGACCTCAGCCTGCCATCGGAAACCATCCGCACCATGACCGCGTCGCAATGGAAAAGCGCGAAGGCGCCGGACTTCCACAAGAAGCCGACCGTGTTCCTGCTGCTGGGACAGTAAGCCGGAGTCGTTCCCGCGCACGCGGGAATCCATACTGAGCCGGCTATGGATGCGTTCCATGGATTCCCGCCTGCGCGGGAATGACATTCAGACGCCGCGGGTGTAGTCGGTGACCCACTCGATCGCGGCCAGCTGGATCGCGTACAGCTCGGCCGGGGTCAGCTCCAGCTGGTGCAGCAGCTGCGCCAGCAGCTTGCCGTCGCGGTTGCGCTCGATGTGCTCGATCAGGTTCAGCATGCTGCCGTAGTCGCCGCTGCGGTGCAGCAGCGCGGCGCGCACCTCGTCCAGCACGTTGACGCTTTCCAGTACGTCGCGCATGTGGATGGAGAACAGCGTATCCATCAGCGACATCACCCCCACCGTGAAGCCGATGTCGGCGCTGACGCGCTGCCCCGGCCGCAAATGCTCGACCATCAACTCCAGCGTCTTGCCGCGCGTGGTGGCCAGTTGCAGCAAGGGCGAGGTGAATTCCTGCGCGCCGCCGTTCTTCACGTACAGCAGGATCTGCAGCCAGCGCTTGAGCTGGCGCCTTCCCAGCACCATCAGCGCATGGCCGACCGAGTTGATGCGGTAGCGCGCGCCGACCGCCGGCGTGTTCACCAGCCGCAGCAGATTCAAGGTGATCAGCGCGTCGTGCTTGACGCTGCGTTCGATCTCGTGGCTGCTGGCATCGGTGTTGAGCAAATCCAGCAAATGCAGCACGCTGCGCTGCGACGGCGAAATCTTCTTGCCGCTGAGGATGACGGGACGCGCGAAATAATAGCCCTGGAAATATTCGAAACCCAGCTCCATGCATTGCTGGAACTCCTCCATCGTCTCGACCTTCTCGGCCAGCAATTTTTGATTGGGGTTCTTCAGCACGCGCGTCAGCGCCGGCAAGGTGCCGGGCTGCATTTCCTTGATGTCGACCTTGATGACGTCGCACAGCGGCTGGAATTTTTGCACGTCCTCGGACTGGCCGATCACGTCGTCCAGCGCAAACTTGAAGCCGGCCCGCTTCAGCTCGCGGATGCGGTCGAGGATTTCCGGCGTGGCTTTGACGGTCTCCAGGATTTCCAGGATGACCTTGTCGTTCGGCAGAAAACGGATGAAGTCGCTCATCAGGCCGACGGCGTCGACGTTGACGAAGGCCATCTGGTCGCCCACCACATGCTCCATGCCCAGCTCGGAAGCATGGGCGATCACGGTGGCGGTGGCCTCGGCGTCGTCGGTGACATAGGCTTCGTTGCGGACACGGGCGTCGCGAAAGAGCAGCTCGTATGCCACCAGCCGCTGTCCCCGGTTGAGGATGGGCTGGCGCGCAAGAAAGAAATTATCGGCGAGCTTGGACGGCATGGTGGACGGCGCGATCATCATGGGAAACTCCCAATCTGCAATCTGCTTTGATTCGGTTTGCCGTCTCAAGCGGCAATCCGCTAACTACGAGACTATACCCGCCTATACCGTCCTGACAATATTTTTCTAGCGCGTAACTGGCCGGCGCACCGCAGTGTTGCGCGTACCCGTCGGTTTGCCGCTCTCCAGCGTAAATCGGGCGCCGGAATCCTTGCCCAGCACCTTGACCAGGTAGGGCATGACTTCCTTCAACATCGGCTCCAGCGTGTACGGCGGGTTCAGGATGAACATGCCACTGCTGTGCAGGCCGAAGCCATCGGGCATCGGCGTGTTGGTGGTCAGCACGACGTTGAGCCAGTCGCTGCATTGCAGCTGCTTGAGCTTGTCTGCGAACTGGCGCGACTCCATGCGATGCAGCAGCGGATACCAGACCGCGTAGGTGCCGGTCGGGAAACGCACCAGCGCTTCGGCCAGCGTGTCCTTGACCTTTTTGTAGTCCTGCTTGTCTTCATACGGCGGATCGATCAGCACCAGCGCGCGGCGCGACGGCGGCGGCAACAGCGCCTTCAGCGCCTGGAAGCCATCGCCGCGAGTGACCAGCACGCGCTTGCCGCGCGTGGTCGAGCGGATGCCCTGCTGCGCGGCGTGCTCGTCGAGCTTGCGGAAGTTATCGGCCAGCAGCTTGGAATCGGCCGGATGCAGCTCGAACAGGCGCAGGCGGTCCTGCTCGCGCGCGACCTGGTCGGCGATGTAGGGTGAGCCTGGGTAGTAGCGCATCTTGCCGCTCGGGTTCATGGCGCGCACCAGGTCGACGTATTCCTTGAGCGGCGCCGGCATGTCGGTGCGCTCCCACAGCGGGCCGATGCCGGTGTCGTACTCGGCGTTCTTGGAGGCGAAGGTGCCGTCGAGCGCATAGACGCCGGCGCCGGAATGGGTGTCGATATAGCTGTAGGCGGTATCTTTCTGATTCAGATACTGCATCAACTGGATGGTCACGAAATGCTTCAACACATCGGCGTGATTACCCGCGTGAAAACCGTGGCGGTAACTCAACATAAGCTTGGTACTTCCTAAATTAGATGGTGCGGAACAATCCGGCATTATCCACTAGAAAGCGCCGCCCGCCAAAAAAGCGCCCATATCGTTTGCATCAAAGCGTGCACCAGCATGGTGATTAAGATGGAACAGCCGTGCTGCATCCGCAGGCGCGGCGTACTTTCATGGAGGAGATTATGGCATTCAATAACGTAGGTCCGCTGACCTTCCTGGCGCCGGGGCAAACGGCGTTCTGGAGCTACAGCTATCCCAGCGACCATGGCACGCAGTTCGCCTCGGCCGACGTCAAGGCGCCCAACCTGGGCGCGGTCCACATGGCGGACCAGCAAGGCAAGCGCAAGGAAAACAATGGCAACGCCACCTATTTCGTCCAGATCCACAACAAGGGCATAGGCGGCGCCTTCCACAACCTGCAAGGCGGAGGCATGGTATGAAAATGACGATCATCACGGACGACCAGAACAATATCCTGGGCGCGGTCCAAGGTCACTCGCTGACCGAAAAACAGGGTCAGGTGGAAGCCAGCGTGTCGTTCGCGCCCGGCCACACCACCCACATGCTGGAGGTTGACGACGACCTGGGCACCATCAACGACATCGACGACTTCCAGGGCCGCCTGAAACAGCATCTGCAACAGCACCTGGCCGGCAAGCCCTGACGAAACACCGCGGCGCTAGCCAGCTTGTTCCGCCCTGCGCCGCGCCTCCCTCACTTACTCAGGCAACCTTCCTGTCGAAGAATTGCTCGTCCTCGGTCGAACCGTGCAGCGCGGTGGTCGACGACTGGCCGTTCTGGATGCACTGGGTCACCGCATCGAAGTAGCCGGTGCCGACTTCGCGCTGGTGCTTGACGGCCGTAAAGCCCCTCTCGGCGGCGGCAAACTCCGCCTCCTGCAATTCCACGAAGGCCGACATCTGCCGCCGCGCATAGCCGTGCGCCAGGTTGAACATGCCGTAGTTCAGCGCATGGAAGCCGGCCAGCGTGATGAACTGGAACTTGTAGCCCATGGCGCCCAGCTCCCGCTGGAATTTGGCGATGGTGGCGTCGTCCAGGTTCTTCTTCCAGTTGAACGAGGGCGAGCAATTGTAGGCCAGCATCTTGCCGGGGAAGCGGGCGTGCACGGCCTCGGCGAACTGCTTGGCGAAGGCCAGGTCGGGCTTGCCGGTCTCGCACCAGACCAGGTCGGCGTACGGCGCATAGGCCAGCGCGCGCGAGATCGCCTGCTCCATGCCCGGCTTGACCTTGTAGAAGCCCTCCACCGTGCGCTCGCCGGTGCAGAATGGCTTGTCGTTGTCGTCCACGTCCGAGGTCAGCAGGTCGGCCGCTTCGGCGTCGGTGCGGGCGATCACCAGGGTCGAGGCGCCCATGACGTCGGCCGCCAGGCGGGCCGCGGTCAGTTTTTCGATGGCCTCACGCGATGGCACCAGCACCTTGCCCCCCATGTGGCCGCATTTCTTGACCGACGCCAGCTGGTCTTCGAAGTGCACGCCGGCGGCGCCGGCCTCGATCATCGATTTCATCAGTTCGTAGGCGTTCAGCACGCCGCCGAAGCCGGCTTCGGCGTCGGCCACGATGGGCGCGAAGAAATCGATGTCGTTCTTGCCTTCCGACCACTGGATCTGGTCGGCGCGCTGGAAGGTGTTGTTGATGCGCTTGACCACCATCGGCACCGAGTTGGCCGGATACAGCGACTGGTCGGGGTACATTTCGCCGGCCAGGTTGGCATCGCCGGCAACTTGCCAGCCGGACAGGTAGATCGCCTTCAGGCCGGCTTTGACTTGCTGCATGGCCTGGTTGCCGGTCAGCGCGCCCAGCGCATTGACGTAAGGCTCATTGTTGACCAGGTTCCACAGCTTTTCCGCGCCGCGCTTGGCCAGCGTGTGCTCGATCTGCAAGGAACCGCGCAGGCGCACCACGTCCTCAGCGGTGTAAGTGCGGGTGACACCCTTCCAGCGCGGGTTGCTGTCCCAGTCCTGTTGCAAGGCTGCGATCTGCTGTTCACGGGTTGCCATGGTGCTCTCCTATTTAAAAACGAAATCCGTTCAACAAATAGTAGACCTCTTTGTGCCATGCACCAATAGTCTTATATAAGATACATAACTAAATATTTTTCATTAAAAATCATGTACATAGCCATAATTTTCCATGATGCGAAACAGTATTTCTTGGAATGGAAGAGAAAAAGATATCCGCCAGTCATGCATTTCCGCGATGTGAAATGGAAGCCTCGCCAGATGAAAAAACACCCCGCAAGCCGCGCGGCTTACGGGGTGTCAATGAAATGCGGTGTAGGGATCAGGCTTTGCGGCGGCGCGCGGCAACACCCAGCAGGCCGAGGCCGACCAGCAGCATGCCGTAGGTTTCCGGCTCAGGAACGGCCACCACCGTGAAGTCGGTGGCGCCCATGTAAGCGCCCGTCATGGTGAAGTAGCTGATCGTCGCGGTGTTTTCCAGGAAACCGTGGAATTCACCCTGGTTCGTGCCGCCATTGGTCGTGAAGGTCAAGGTGGTCGACTCGATCAAGTTTGAACTCGCATCGTAGACTGCGATCGTCGCCGGGCCGAAGTAGTGCGGCGCGTAGTTGAAGAAAGCGCCCACGCCGCTGACAGCCTGGGTGAACGCCAGCACCATGGTGCTGGTCGAGTCGTTGGTACCAGCCATGGACAGGCCGCTCCACGAGCCATTGTCGGCAAAACCGTAGCCACCCGTGTAGCCGAAGACCGAATAGTTGTAAGCACTGCTCCAGTCCACACCCGGCGCCAGATTCTGCGGACCGGTACCAAAGTAATTCAACGCAGGCATCGCCAAAACTGTACCGCCCGGTAGTGACGTCACTTGGGCAGCTTGGGCGGTTAGCCCGGCGAGAGCGCACAACACAGCTAATGTAAGTTTTTTCATGGAGGACTCCTGATAATCCTGCGCCTGGAAATTGACGCATTGTAACTTTCACATGAAAACTTACTATTGTCAATATTCTATTGCAAAAATACCACAAATATTTCCATTTTGAAAATATTTTCCAGCTTCAGGCAAGCATTTGTTGTGCCACCAGAATGCCGTCGGCATCGGCATAGATCCAATCGCCCGGCTGCACCGGCACGCCCTGGATGTGGACCCGCACGTTGCGCTCGCCAACGCCCTTCTTGCTGCTCTTTTGCGGATGGGCGGCTAAGGCGCGCACGCCGATTTCGCAGGAATTGATCTCGTCGGTGTCGCGGATGCAGCCGTCGACGATGATGCCGGCCCAGCCGTTGTCCTGGGCCAGCAAGCCCAGCTGGCCGCCGACCAGCGCGCGGCGCAGGCTGCCGCCGCCGTCGATCACCAGCACATTGCCGCCGCCCTGGGTTTCCAACACCGACCGTACCAGCGCATTGTCCTCATGCACCTTGAGCGTGGTCACGCGGCCGGAAAAACGCCGCTGCTTGCCAAAGTGCAGGAACACCGGCGGCAGCACGGCCAGGCGCCCGTCCTCCAGCAGGTTGGCGTTGTCGTCGCATAAATCGGTGGTGGCAAAGCTCATGGCGGTCCCGTGCGTGTTGGTTAAGATAGCAACTATTCTATGCTGTTTTGGGCAAGCCCACCACGCGGGTCTTGCTGCCGACCCCGATCGCGGTCAGTATCACCAGCGCCTGGAACACGCCGATGCCGATGAATACGCCCGACGGATGGTTGGCGTCCATCAGCGCGCCGAACAGCAACGGCCCCAGCGCCAGCCCGCTGTCCAGGCCGGAATACACGACGCCGAACACGCGGCCGGTGGCGTTGGCCGGCGCCGCGCCGCGTATCAACAGATCGCGCGACGGCCCCGAGATGCCGGTCACCAGGCCGATCAGCCCCATCAGGACCACCGCCAGCCAGGCCGGCACCACGGCGGCGGCCAATACCAGCGCCAGCAGCGCCGCCGTGCCGAACGCCAGCATGATGATGCGATCGTGATGGCGGCTGCCGGCGCCCAGGAAGCCGCCGTACAGCATGCCCACCGCCGACGCCAGCATGTAGGCGGTGTAGGCCGTGGTGGCCCAGGCCAGTGACATGCCGTACAAGCTCACCAGGCTGGTGGCCGCGAAGCTCTGGATGCCGGCCAGCGCCACCGCCGAGATCAGGAAGAAGGCAAAGCACATCCACACCACCTGCAAGCGCAGGAAGCTGAACGCGCTGCCCTGGCCGCCGCCGGCCGCCATGGCCGCCGGCGCGGCGACCGGTTCCGGCCGCAGCGCGTGGCGGTTCCAGACCAGCAGCGCCAGCACCGCCAGCGGCAGAACGGCCGCGCTCAGCAGCGCCGTGCGCCAGTCCGTGCGTGCCGCCACAAAGGTCAGGAACAGCGGCGAAATCGCCCAGCCGATATTGCCGCTGATGCCGTGCACCGAAAAGCCATGCGCCAGCCGCGCCTTGGACACCCGCTGGTTCAGCAAGGTGTAGTCGGCCGGATGGAACACGCTGTTGCCGCAGCCGG
Source organism: Duganella sp. S19_KUP01_CR8 (assembly GCF_036688705.1). NCBI lineage: Bacteria > Pseudomonadati > Pseudomonadota > Betaproteobacteria > Burkholderiales > Oxalobacteraceae > Duganella > Duganella sp. S19_KUP01_CR8. Next base: position 30,787 of record NZ_JAQQPR010000032.1, read on the forward strand.
CCAGGAAGGCACCCAGCATCAGCTGCGCGTAGCTGTGCGCGCTGGACAGCATCAGCGCCGACAAGCCCAGCAGCGCGATGCCGCTGAACAGCACCGTGCGCGCGCCGTAGCGGTCGACGACGAAGCCGGCCATCGCCTGCCCGACGCCGGAGACGGTGAAAAACACCGTCATCAGCAAGCCCAGCTCGGCATAGGAAAGATGGAATTCCGGCTTCAGCCAGGGGATCAACGCCGCCAGGATCACGTGATAAAAATGCGAAGTGCCATGCGCCAGCCCGACCAGGCCGATGACCCTGGCGTCCTGCCGCAGCAACGATGTGTCCTTCATGCCGCCTCCCCGTTTCAAAAAAAGAAAGCATAGTGTAAGCATATGGCGCCCGGCCGATTTAAGATAGCAGGTCAACATTTGTCGAGAATCCGCCATGCCGATACCGGTCGTCACCCACACACAATTCAACTGGGATTGCGACTTCCCCACTGCCGCCCGGCCGCTGACCATGTCCGGCCGCGACCTCCCCTCCGACGCCGTGTTGCTGCCGCACCACCACCCATGGGGCCAGTTCACCTACGCGATGCAGGGCGTGATGCGGGTGACAGCCAATCACAGCAGCTGGATCGTGCCGCCGCAGCGCGCCATCTGGATCGCGCCGGATGTCGTGCACGCCGTCACGGTGCTGGAGCCGACCCGGCTGCGGCCCTTGTGCGTGCACGCCAGCCGCTCACCCTTCCCCGACGCCTGCAAGGTGGTCGAAGTGTCCAGCCTGCTGCGCGAGCTGATGGCCGCGCTGGAGCAGCACGACCAGGGCGAGCAGTCCGGCCGCGAGCGACTGCTGGGCGAGATGATCCTCGACGAACTGCCGCGCTGCGCCGGCCAGGCGCTGCGCGTGCCGCTGCCGGACGACAAGCGCCTGAAAACCCTGTGCGACGCGCTGATCGCCGATCCCGGCGCCGAGCACACGCTGGAAGGCTGGGCCGGCCAGGTCGGCGCCTCCGAGCGCACGCTGACCCGCCTGTTCGAACGCGAGCTGGGCATGAGCTTCAGCCAGTGGCGCCAGCAGGTGCGGCTGGCCCACGCGGCGCCGCTGATCGCGCGCGGCGTGCCGCTGTCGCAGGTGGCGGCGCAGCTGGGCTACGCCAGCCAGTCGGCCTTTTCCGCCATGTTCAAGAAGACCTTCGGCAGCACGCCGACAGCTTTTTTCGCTGAAAAATAGATAAACGGTCAAGTTTTCGAAAAATGCACCGTTAATGTTGTCTTGGACGAAAGTACGGTACATTAGTGGAAACTCAACAACTGGAAAAGCGGTATCGCATGACCGACGTGTCACTCTTCTCGAGCGAACAGATCGCAGCGCTGCTCGCGGCGCTGCCGGACCCGGCATTTATCCTGACGCGCAACGGCACCTACGCCGCCCTGTTCGGCGGCACCGACGCCCGCTACTATCACGACGGCAGCACCCTGGTCGGCAAGCGCATTCCCGACGTGCTGAACGCCGAAAAGGCCGCATGGTTCCTGGCGCAGATCGCCGTCGCGCTGGCCAAGAACGGCTTGCACGTGGTCGAATACCGGCTGGACCGCAAGGATGTGAAGGGCCTGGACAGCGACGGCCCGGACGACACCATCTGGTTCGAAGGCCGGGTGCAGGCGCTGGAATACCAGGTGCTGGGCGAGGACGCCGTGCTGTGGGTGGCCAGCAATATCACCGCCAGCAAGAAACTGGAGGCGCTGCTGCGCATGCAGAGCGAGACCGACTCGCTGACCGGCCTGCCCAACCGCCGCAAGCTGATGCAGGCCCTCGGCGACAACCACGAACTGCACGCCCGCTACAAGACGCCGGCCTCGGTGCTGATCTTCGACATCGACCGCTTCAAGGACATCAACGACAAATACGGCCACCTGAGCGGCGACAAGGCGATCCAGACCACGGCCGACGTCTGCCGGCGCGAGCTGCGCACCACCGATTTTCCGGCCCGGCTGGGCGGCGACGAATTCGTGATCCTGATGCCGCACACCAGTTGGGCGCAGGCGGTGCCGATCGCCGAGCGGCTGCGGCTGCGCATCGCCGAACAGTTGCGGGAACTGGGCACGCTGGACCAGGGCGCCACCATCAGCGGCGGCCTGAGCGAGATGCTGCCCGGCGACACCTCAAGCGAGGAAGTGTTGAAACGGGCGGACGATGCGCTGTACCGCGCCAAGCGCGACGGTCGCAATCGCATCGTCCACCACGGGGCTTAGCTGGATTAGCTGAAGTCCAGCTCGCCGTTCACGGCGTCGATGTGGATGGTGTCCTTGGGACCGAAGCGGCCTTGCAGGATCAGCTTGGACAGCGGGTTCTCGATCTGCTGCTGGATCGCCCGCTTCAACGGCCGCGCGCCATACACCGGATCGTAGCCCGCCTCGGCGATTTTTTGCAGCGCCGCCTCGGTGATGGTCAGCGTCATCTCCATCTTGGCCAGGCGTTGCTCCAGGATCGCCAGCTGGATCTTGGCGATGGCGCCGATGTTTTTCTCGTCGAGGCCATGGAACACCACGATTTCATCGATACGGTTGATGAACTCGGGACGGAAGTGCGAGCGCACCTCGGCCATCACCGCCAGCTTGACCACGCCGGGATCGGACTCTTCCATCGCCTGGATCTTGTGCGAGCCCAGGTTGGAGGTCATGATGATGACCGTGTTCTTGAAGTCCACCGTGCGGCCCTGGCCGTCCGTCATGCGGCCGTCGTCCAGCGCCTGCAGCAGCACGTTGAACACGTCCGGATGCGCCTTCTCCACCTCATCCAGCAGGATCACGCTGTACGGCTTGCGGCGCACGGCCTCGGTCAGGTAGCCGCCCTCGTCGTAGCCCACGTAGCCGGGCGGCGCGCCGATCAGGCGGGCCACCGAATGCTTCTCCATGAATTCGCTCATGTCGATGCGTATCATCGATTCCTCGGTGTCGAACAGGAAACCGGCCAGCGCCTTGGACAGCTCGGTCTTGCCGACCCCGGTCGGCCCCAGGAACATGAAGGAACCGTACGGACGGTTCGGATCCGACAGGCCGGCGCGCGAACGGCGGATGGCGTCGGACACGGCGGCGATCGCCTCGTCCTGGCCGACCACGCGCTCGTGCAGCTTCTCTTCGATGTGCAGCAGCTTGTCGCGCTCGCCCTGCATCATGCGCGAGACCGGGATGCCGGTCGCGCGCGACACCACCTCGGCGATTTCCTCGGCGCCGACTTCGGTGCGCAGCAGCTTGGGCTTGGCGGCCTCGCCGGCCTTCAGGTTGGCGCTCTCGGCCTGCTTGAGCTGGGCTTCCAGCTCGGGCAGGCGGCCGTACTGCAATTCCGACACGCGCTGCCAGTTGCTCTCGCGCGTGGCCCGCTCCATCTGCAGCTTGACGCTCTCGATCTCTTCCTTGATGTGGGTGCTGCCCTGCACCACCGCCTTCTCGGCCTTGAGGATTTCCTCGTAGTCGTTCAGTTCGCGTCCCAGCTTGACGATCTCCTCGTCGATCAGGTCCTGGCGGCGGCGCGAGGCCTCGTCCTTTTCCTTCTTGACGGCTTCCTTCTCGATCTTCAACTGGATCAGGCGGCGTTCCAGCTTGTCCATCACTTCCGGCTTGGAGTCGATCTCGATCTTGATCTTGGACGCGGCCTCGTCGATCAGGTCGATCGCCTTGTCGGGCAGGAAGCGGTCGGTGATGTAGCGGTGCGACAGCTCGGCCGCGGCGATGATGGCGGCGTCCGAGATGGCGACCTTGTGGTGCAGCTCATATTTATCCTGCAAGCCGCGCAGGATGGCGATGGTGGCCTCGACCGACGGCTCGTCGACCAGGATCTTCTGGAAGCGGCGCTCCAGCGCGGCGTCCTTCTCGATGTATTTGCGGTATTCGTCCAGCGTGGTGGCGCCGACGCAGTGCAACTCGCCGCGCGCCAGCGCCGGCTTGAGCATATTGCCCGCGTCCATGGCGCCGTCGGCCTTGCCAGCGCCGACCATCGTGTGCATCTCGTCGATGAAGACGATGGTCTGGCCTTCGTCCATGGCCAGCTCCTTCAGCACCGACTTCAGGCGCTCCTCGAACTCGCCGCGGTACTTGGCGCCGGCCACCAGCGCCGCCATGTCCAGCGACAGCACGCGCTTGCCCTTGAGCGAATCGGGCACCTCGTTGTTGACGATGCGCTGCGCCAGGCCTTCGACGATGGCGGTCTTGCCGACGCCGGGTTCGCCGATCAGCACGGGATTGTTCTTGGTGCGGCGTTGCAGCACCTGGATTGCGCGGCGGATCTCGTCGTCGCGGCCGATCACGGGGTCGAGCTTGCCGGCGCGGGCGCGCTCGGTCAGGTCCAGGGTGTATTTTTTCAGGGCTTCGCGCTGGCCTTCGGCTTCGGCGTTGTCCACCTTGGCGCCGCCGCGCACGGTGTCGATGGCCGCTTCCAGCGATTTGCGGGTCAGGCCGTTTTCGCGCGCCAGCTTGCCGGCGTCGGATTTGTCTTCGGTCAGCGCCAGCAGCACCATCTCGCTGGAGATGAACTGGTCGACGCGCTTCTGCGCTTCCCGGTCCGCCAGGTTCAGCACGGAGACCAGCTCGCGGCCGGCCTGCACGTCGCCGCCGGTGCCGGACACCTTGGGCAGCCGCTCCAGCGCCGAGCCCAGCGCCTTGGTCAGGCCGCCGACATTGACGCCGGCGCGCTGCAACAGCGAGCGAGCGCTGCCGTCGTCCTGGTTCAGCAACGCGGTCAGCAGGTGGACCGGCTCGATGTACTGGTTGTCATTGCCTACGGCCAGACTCTGCGAGTCCGACAAGGCTTCCTGGAGTTTGGTGGTGAGTTTGTCTTGCCGCATGGAATTGCTCCGATAAATTTAACTTATCGCATACATAGGGGTATGCGATCCGTTTTCAAGGAGACGCCTATTTAAATCACAAATCCATGCGCTACATCAATTACGGCTCAATGCTCCACTTTTTCAGCGCGACATCGTCGCTGACGCGGGCGTCGACCCAGCGCGCGCCGGCCGGGGTTTGCTCTTTTTTCCAGAATGGGGCTTCGGTCTTCAGGAAGTCGATGATGTACTCGCAGGCGGCGAAGGCTTCGCCGCGGTGCGCCGACGTCACCGCCACCAGCACGATCTGCTCCAGCGGCTTGAGCGGGCCGACCCGGTGGATCACCAGCGCGCCGAACACCGGCCAGCGCTGGCGGGCCTGCTCGATGATGGCGAGGATGGATTGCTCGGTCATGCCGGCGTAGTGCTCCAGCTCCATTTCCGCCACGCTGGCGCCCTCGTTCAGGTCGCGCACCGTGCCGACAAAGTTGACGATGGCGCCCACCTTGGGGTTGCCGGCGCGCAGCTGCGCCAGCTCGGTGCTCAGGTCGAAGTCTTCGGTCTGGATGCGGACCTGGAAGCTATCGCCCGCGCTCATGCACGCTCCGCAGCGCCGATGCGGCGGAACAGTTGCTCGATGCGGCTGGCCGTGCGGTCGTCGGCCAGGGCCGGCATCGCGCACAGTTGCAGGTAGGCGGTGCCGGCGCTCTGCGGCTTCTGGCCGGACTTCAGCGACGATTGCAGCACTTCCACCTGCATCTTCAGGCGCTCGCGCGCGAACTCGGCGCCGCTGTCGACGCCGGCCACGATCTCCAGCCGCAGCACTTCATCGAGCAGCTTGGCGCGGTTGCGCTCCAGCTGCTCGGCGTAGGCGCTGCGTTTGCCATCTAATGCGCCCAGCGCCGCGTTGAAGCGGCCGTGCAAGGCGCGCTCGTACTCGGCGGCCAGCGGCGGCAGCGCCGACCAGCGCGACTGCCAGTCCGCGCCGTCGATGGCCGCGCCGTCGGCCGGCGTACCGATCGCGCTTTCCAGCGCCTGGCACAGGCGCAGCTTGTCCCGCAGCGCGTTTGCCTGGGCGGCGCCGGCGCGGCGCTTGATCGCGTCGGCCTGGGCCTGCACCGTCGCCACCGCCGCCTGATAACGCTGCGTAATGCGCGCTTCGGACGCGCGTGGCACGCCACCGGCGGCATGCCAGGCAGCCGAGGTGTCGCGCAAGATCTTGGCGATGGCCGCCAACTGCGCCTTGTCGTCGCCGCTGAAGGTAGCCGTTTCCAGTTCATGGCACAGCGCTTCGCGCGCGTGCAGGTGGGCCTTGCGTTCGTGGTCGGCGGCGTGCGCGGACTCCTTGCGCTTGGCGAAAATCGCATCGCAGGCGGCGCGGAAGCGTTGCCACAAGGCTTGCTCGATCTTGCGCTCCAGCGGCAGCGCCTTGGCCTGCTCCTGCCAGCGTTCCTGCAGGCGGCGCAGATTGTCCAGCGTGTGACGGTCGCTAGCCTGCATCTGCTCGGCTTCGGCAATCAGCAGTTCGCGCTTGGCGCTTTCGATCTTGCGCTGCTCGGACAACGGCGCCAGCATCTGCCCCAGCGCCTTGTCGAAGGCCTGGTCGAGCTTGCGCTTTTCCTTGCGGTCGATGGTGCCGAGGCGGCCCCACACCTGGCGCAGGCGCTGGCCGGCGGCGGCCACGTTCTTCAGGTCCGCGCCCTCGCTGGCCGCCGTGGCGGCCATGTTGCGGGTTTCGTCGATCAGCGCCTGGGCCTTGGCGGCGTTGGCGTGGCGCTCGTCGGCCAGTTGCTTGAAGTGGGCGGCGGCCGGCGCGTAGGCGGCGGTGCAGGCGCTGTCGAAGCGCTCCCACAAACTCTTGGGCGCATGGCCGGAAACGGCGTCCAGCGACTTCCAGCGCTCGCGCATGCTGCCGACTTTCTTGGCCAGCTCGCTCATCGCCAGGCCCAGCGCGGGCAGCTCTTCCACCGCCTTGACCAGCTCCTCGCGCGAGACGTTGCCGCCCCAGCGGGCCCAGTCGCCCAAGCGCTTCAGCTCGGCGCGGACGTGGTTCAGGCGGTCGGTCTGGGCCGGCGTCAGGCGGGTCTTGTGCTCCTTGAGCCATTTGTCGTGATCGGCGGCGGCGTGCAGCAAGCCCTGCTCCAGCGCGGCTTCCATCGCATCCAGCGTTTCCAGGAATTTCTTGTCGGTTTCCTTGGGCACGGCCGGCTTCTTCGGCTCGCGCGCGGCGCGCGCGGACGTTGGTGTAGCGGCGGCGGCTGGCGCGGCGGCCCGTGAGTCGGCCAATGAGTCGGCAGCAGGCGCGGCTTCCGGCACGGCGGCGGGACGCTGGCTGGCGGCCGTCAGCGCGGCACGGCTCTGCTCCAGCGCCTGCGCGAAATCGCTCAGCAAATGCTTGGGCAAGGCGTTGTGTTCCGGCGCCTGCTGGTATTCGGCCTGCGCGGCGGCATGGCGCTCCAGCGCCTGCTGCGCCTCTTCCGGCGGCAAGCCGGCGGCCGGCAGCTGACGCAGCGCCGCCATCGCATCGATGATGGTCCGCTGCAAATTGACTTGGGCTTCCAGCCGCGCAGCCAGCGCGGCGCGCGCGGTGGCGAACGGCTCGGCCAGCGCCGGCACGGCGGCGGTGACCTGCCATTGGCGGTCCAGGTCGGCGACCTGGTTGGGCGTCAGCTTCTCGTCCTGCAACAAGCGCCGGGCCTGGTCCAGGCAGGCTTGGGCTTTGTTCTGCTCGGCCAACTGGTAGCGGATCGCATCCAGCCGTCCCTGCATCAGCTTGGCGACGCGGCGGTCGGTATTGCGCATCGCCTGCAACACCTGCTCCAGATGGGCCTGGGACTGCACATGCTCGGCGGCGGCCAGGCGCACGCCGGCAAATTCGCTGTGCAGGATCAGTTCGACGGCGGCGGCCTCGTCCCCCGCCAGCGCGGCGGCGCGCTGCGCCTGCTCCTCGCGGCGGACGGCCGATGCGGCAGCGGCGGCGCCCTGCTCGGGAGTGGCCACGGCGGCCTGCTGATCGGCCGCCTGGTCGGTAGTTCGCTTGAAGATGAAATCGAACATGGATGCGCTATGAGATGGCTAAAACCACCATCATAGCAAAGCGAGGGGAATTTGCTCGATGCGTATGCTATTTGGGCGGTTATTTCATCGCCGGCAGCTGCCGGGTCGATCGGACAAGGGTGGCGGGCGCCGTGTGCGCCGCGCTTTCCTCGATACTTACTATCGGCAACACCTGCAAACCGGGGATGCTGATCTGGCCGTCGTCCACCACGCGGACCGCGCCGGCCAGGTTGCGCGCGGCCACAGCCTTGGGCTTGGCCGCCTCGACCGCCTCGACCGGAGTCAGGCCGGAACGTTTCATTTCTTCCAGATGCTTGTCGTGCATCATCAATTGATTCGCAATGGAAAACCACGTTTCGCCGGCGATGGCGTTGCGGGCGATGGCGAACAGTTCCTGCTCTTCCTTCTCCAGCCGCTTCAGCAGCGAGGTGCAAAAAGTTTCGATGCTGTCGCAAATCAGGTTGACCTGCTCGTCGCGCACTTCGGCCACCGAACCCAGCTTGTCTTGCAGCATGCGGATCGACAGCAGCGCCGACTGGTTCAGACGGTTGAGCTCGTCCAGCAGCTGGTCGGCGCGCTCGGTCGCCTCGCGCAGCGCGGGGATCAGATACATCTCGGTCTTGCGCCAGTGGCAGGCTTGGTACAGGCTGTTCAAATTCTCGCAGGCATATTCCAGCTGCGACAGGGTGATGCTGTTCTGATGCATCAGCGTGGAGCGCACATACTTTTGGAACGATAACAAACTGAGGCGGACACTTGCGTGCTCCACCGACAGTGCTACCAGAGTATATGTGGCAGTTAACATTCTGACTCCCAAAACTGAAGTTGCGCGCGCCCGGACGAGCGGCAAGACCGGAAGTAAAAGTGTAAATAAAGCCGACAAACACGCTTTGAGCTAGAACAAACCCAGGCCATGGCGCTATGCGTACCAATATATAACAACCCGGCCCCGAATGCTATCTTAAAGACAATTGAAGCCGCACCATGCCCGCTTCCGGGTGTGGCAAAACCACGCCGCCGAAATGGCGCACCAGTTTTTGCACGCCGAGATTTTCCGACAAGGCGTCGCCGACGATTTCCGCCGTGCCACGGCTGCGGAAATAATCGACCAGTTTCTGGAACAGGATGTAGCCCAGCCCCTGCCCTTTCAGGTCGGAACGCACGATGATGGCAAATTCAGCAGACTGATTGTCCGCATCGGCCACGGCGCGCACCACGCCCAGCGTTTCCGGTTCTCCGCCCGTGCCGTTGCGGGTGGCGATGAAGGCCATCGCGCGGTCGTAGTCGATCTGCGTCAGCCGCGCCAGCTGCGACGGCGGCAGCTCGCGCATGGCGGTGAAGAAGCGCAGCCGCACATCGTCCGGGTCGAGCGCGGCGAAGAGCACCTGGTGCTGCGGCGCGTCCTCCGGCCGGATCGGCCGCAGCAGGATGCGGCCGCCGCGCCAGTCCAGCTCCTGCTCCAGTTCCAGCGGATAGGGGCGGATCGCCAGCGTATTGTCGCTGCGCGCCGGCGCCAGCCGCACGCGCGCGGCCAGCGCCACCACGCCGCCGCCGATCGCCAGCAGCGGATTGAGATCGAGCTCCGCCAGCTGCGGCAAGTCCGCCACCATGTCGGCCACCTGCACCAGCGTGCGGCACAGCGCGTCGGCGTCGGCGGCGGTCTGGCCTTGCGCCAGCAGCCGCGCCACGCGGGTGCGGCCGACCATGTCGCGCGCCAGCACCATGTTCAGCGGCGGCAGGCCGGCGCTGCGGTCAGCCGCCACCTCCGCCGCGATGCCGCCCTGGCCGAAGAACACCACCGGCCCGAACACCGGATCGGTGGCGATCTGGATGCGGGCGGCGGCCAGCGTGGGGCCGGTCAGCGCGGCCTGCTGCGGCGTGGCCAGGGCGATGCCGTAGGCCGATAGCAGCTCGCGCGCATCCTGGTCGGACAACTCGCCGCGGCCGGCGGCCAGGGCGGCGATCACCAGCGCCTGGGCCGCCGCGCGTTCCGGCGCCGCGGTCGCAGGCAGGCGCGCCGGCACTTCCATCAGCAGGTCCTGATTGCGCCGGTACTGGGCGATTTGCAGGAAGCCGTGGATCGCCTTTTCCGGCGTGTCGTAGGTGGGCAGTCCGGCATCGGCGAACACCTGACGCGCGGCCGCCACCGAGCGTCCGCCCAGCCAGCAGGACAGCACGTTCTTGGAGGCGTTGCGCATCATCGGCGCCACCGCCGCCGCAATCAGGCTGCTGGGCACCATGGCGGTGGGCGCGTGCAGGAACAGCAGCGCATCGGCCTGGGTTTCGCGCAGCAGCGCTTCCACCGCGCTGGTGTAGCGCTCGACCGGCACGTCGGCCAGCAGGTCGACCGGATTGGTCAGCGGCGCGTCGGCGCGCTTCAGCAGGCGCAGGGTTTCGGCCGACAGCGGCGCCAGTTGCGCGCCGCTGCATTCGAGCGCGTCGGCCGCGATCAGGCCCAGGCCGACGCCGTTGGTCAGCACCGCCAGCCGCTCGCCGCGCTGCGGCCGCTGGCGCGCCAGCGTTTCGACGGCGTCGAACAAGTCCTCGGTGGAATGCACGCGCAGCATGCCGGCGCGGCGGATCGCGGCGTCGAACACCAGGTCGGCGCCGGGGGCGGCGTCGCGCCCCACTTTCAGCACGATCACCGGCTTGCCGCGCGCCGCCAGCCGTCCGGCCGACATGAACTTGCGCGCGCAGCGGACGTCCTCGATGCACAGCAGGATGGCCTCGGTGCCGGGATCGCCGGCCAGATAGTCCAGCAGGTCGCCGAAATCGACGTCGGCGCCCTCGCCCATCGCGACAAAGCGCGAGAAGCCGATGCCGCGCAGGCTGGCCCAGTCCAGCACCGCCGCGCCCAGCGCGCCCGATTGCGACACGAAGGCCAGCTTGCCGGGATCGGCGGCGAGATGGGTGAAGCTGGCGTTGAGCCCCAGCGCCGGCGATTGCAGGCCGACGCTGCCCGGCCCGAGGATGCGCAGCAGGTGCGGCTTGGCCGCGTCCAGCATCGCCTGCTGCAGGCTGCGGCTGCCGGCCTTGATATCGGCCAGCCCCGCCGTCATGACGATGGCGGCGCGGGTGCCGCGCGCGCCCAGTTCCGCCACCAGGCCCGGTATCGTTGATGGCGGCGAACACAGGATGGCCAGGTCCGGCGCCGCCGGCAAGGCCGACACCCGGGCGTAGCACGGTATGTCGTGCAGCACCTGGTGCTTGGGATTGAGCGGCCAGACGGCGCCGCCGTCGCGGCCAAAGCCGGCTTCCACCAGGTTGGCCAGCACGCGGGTGCCGATGCGCTGCGGGTTGTCCGATGCGCCGATCACGGCCACCGAGCGCGGTTGGAACAATCGATCGAGATTCCTGATGCTCATGACGGCCCTGCCTTTTTACCAGCGTGAATTACCAGCGTGAAGCGTGGTCCTCGGTCACGCCCATCATCTGCGTGACCATGCGTTTCGGTTGGTCGGGCGCGCTGCGCACCCAACCGGTGAAGGTGCCGATCGGCTGCAGATAGCGGCTGGCCGCCACCACCAGGTTCTTGTTGTCGCGGCGCGCGCCTTCCGGCGTGAAGTACAGCTCCAGCAAATCGTCCTCGGTGAAGATGTGCCACTGCGACAGCGGATCGCTGGCGTCGTAGATGAAGTGCACCGGCGCCAGCGCGTGCACCTGGCCGTCCAGCCACAGCGCGTTCTCGTTGCCGCCGAAGTAGCCCGACTGCAGATTGAAGCCCATCTCCAGGTTGTGCGCCGAGGCCCAGCGCCAGGCGGTGTTACGCGCCAGCAGGCCGTTGGAGTAATCGAAGCTGGCGACGCCGCCGGCCAGGTTGTAATCCTCGCGGAAGGTGCGCACCTCGCCGGTCAAAGGCAGGCCGGACGACTTCTGCGTCGCATGCACCGAGCCCCGCTCCACCGGCCCGGTGGCCAGCAGCAGCGGCGAGGCGCCGGGGCCGAATTCGGCGTCGATCTCCAGGTAGTCGCAGCGCAGCGTCAGGCCGTAACTGCCGTCGTCGCGGCTGTCGATGGCGATGCTGCTCTTGCGGGTCTTGAAGCTGCTCGACGCGCCGGCATGGTCGGCCAGCCGCGCCGACAGCCCGGGCAAGCCGTCCTGGCCGAAGTTGGCCAGCATGTCGCCGTCGCTGCGGTCGAAGGCGTAGGCGAAGGCGGTGCTGGTCCAGCCCAGATCGACGATGGCCACCGCGCAGAAAATCTGCTCGGTGCACAGCGCCACGTAATGCCAGCGCTTGTGGTGAAAGCGGCGCCAGAAACGGCTGCGCGCGAACGGCGCGGCCAGCTGGCTCCAGTCGATATGGCCAACCTGGCCGGCGTAGCGGCCGAACAGCGGCTGGCCGTCGGGGCTCAGCAGACTAGCGGGGGCGGCGGGCAAACTCATTGAACTCCCATCATGCAGTTTCCATTTCCTTGGTGTTGGTGGCCAACGCGGCGCGCAGCAGCGGCGCGAAACTGTCCGGCGTGGCCTGGGTGATCTGTACATCCGGGCATTCGTGCCAGTTGGCCAGGCGCTGCAAGGCGACGGCGACGTCGCGCGCGAAGCGGTCGCTGACGCGCACGCCCGGCTCCAGCACCAGCGATTTCAATTCGAACACGCCGCCGCGCCGGTGCGCCTTGGCGTCCACCCGGCCGACCAGCGCGCCGCGCCGCAGGATGGGCAGCGTGAAGTAACCGTAGCGGCGCTTCTCCGCCGGAGTGTAGCACTCCAGCCGGTAGTCGAAGCCGAACAGTTCCAGCGCGCGGCGCCGGTCCCACACCACCGGGTCGAACGGCGACAGGATGGTGGTCAAGGTCGGCGCCAGCGTGCCGGCGGCGGCCGCGGCCAGCAGCCCGGCGTGGTCGGGATGGACGTAGATAGGATCGTCCCAGTCGTCGACCCAGGCGCGCAGCAGCAGGCCCTGCTCCACCAGCTCGGCCGGATCGAGGCGCGGCGGCTTGGTGCGGAAGTAGTCGCTGATCCAGCCGGCGCGGGCGCAGCCCATCGCCTTGACCGCCTTCAGCACCAGCGCGCGGCGGGTGTCGTCCATGTGCGGCATGCGGCTGTCGTCCCAGCCGGGCAGTACGCGCTCGGCCAGGTCGTAGATGCGCTGGAAGTTCTCGCGCGCCGCGATCATCAGCGCGCCGGAGGTGAACAGCACTTCCAGCGAGCGCTTTTCCGGCTTCCAGCTCCACCAGCCGCCGCTCTGGCCGTCGGTGCGCTCGAAGTCCGAGGAGCGGGTCGGGCCGTTGGCGCGGATGTGGGCCAGCACGGCGTCGACGTCGGCGCGGCGTTCGACCATCCAGGTCTCGGAATACTTCCAGCCCATCGCGGCCGGGTCCAGCATGCGGTGGCGATACAGGCCGTAGTCCTCGATCGGCACGAAGCAGGCCTCGTGCGCCCAGTACTCGAACAGCTGGCCGGCCGCCAGCGCCTGCTCCAGCCACGGCTGCGGGTAGTCGCCCAAGCGGCTCCACAGCACCAGGTAGGGACTGCGCGCCACCACGTGGATGGTGTCGATCTGCAGCACGCCCATTTGCCGGATCGCGTCCACCACATCGGCCTGGCGCGCCTTGCGGCGGCGCGGCTGCAGCAGTCCCTGCGCCGCCAGGTGCAGCGCCCGTGCCGCGGCCAGGCTGATGATCAATTCGTTCATGAACGCTATTCTAATAAAGAAATCAACATTGCCTGTGATCGGAAAGCGGTTTTTTTTGACTCGCCAGCCACAAACGTGACATTTCCGTGCAGAATATCCACACATGGCAAGCAGCTTCCTTTTCGCGGTGAACGTAGATTTTCGATGAACCCTTTTGCCACTCGCCCGTTCGTGAATTACATACGCCGCCTGTATCGCGCGATACTGCTGCCCGTGTTTGCACTGGCGCTGCTGGCGGCCATGTGGGCGGCCGCGACCTACCAGATCGGCCAGGAGAAGCAGAACGCCCATTACGAGGCGGTGCTGCATAGCCAGTCGCTGGCGCGCACGCTGGCCGAACACACCAACCACCTGCTGCGCCAGATCGACCACGCGACGCAGCTGTTCAAGCTCAAATACGAGGAAACCGGCGGCACGCTGCGGCTGGCCGAATTCACCCGCAGGAACGGCCTGCTCGATTCGCTGCTGCCGTCCAAGCTGGACCTGCCGCTGGCGCTGATCGGCGCCGATGGAAAACTGATCGATAGCCGCAACGGCTACTTCGCGCCGGACTTGCGCGAACAGCCGCTGTTGCTCCATCACGCCAACAATCCGGCCGATACGCCGCTGGTGTCGACCCCGGTGGTCGAACCGCGCACCAAGAAATGGCAGATCCTGATTTCGCGCCGGCTGAACGACAGTCGCGGCGAGTTCGCCGGCATCATCATGGTGATGATCGACCCCGCCGCCTTCGTCGAGGACTACGACCGCCTGACCGTCGATCCGGGCGGCGCGGTGCTGTTGATCAGCCGCGAAAACGGCATGTCCACCGCCCGCGTCGACGAACAGCTGATCATCAGCGACGCGATCGACTTCACGGCGGCGCAAGGCGGCGGGCAGCAATCGGACGAGCTGCTGCTGGCGCATCCGTTCGACGCCGTCGAACGCATCTACGGCTACACCGAGATGCCGCGCTACCTGATGCTGGCGGTGGTCGGCAACCCGGTCACCTCGGCGATGGCGACCTTCGAGCACCGGCGCGACATCTATTACAGGGCGGTGGCCGTCGCCTCGGTGCTGGTGCTGCTGTTTGTCGGCCTGCTGATGCAACAGGCGCACCGCCTGCGGCGCAGCGCGCGCATGATCACCGAAGCGCAGACCATGTTGCGGGCCGCGGCCGACGCCAGCATGGACGCGGTCTACCTGCTAAAGGCCTGCCATATGCGCGGCCCGTCCAAGGAAGTGGTCGACTTCACCATCGCCGACCTGAATGAACGCGGCGCGGCGCTGCTCGGCTCCACCGCAGAAGAAGTCAAGGGCAAGCGCCTGATCGAAGTGCTGCCGGCGCTGCACACCAAGGGTTTCCTCGAAAAATACAAGACGGTGCTGGCCAGCGGCAAGCCGCTGGAGGAGGAATTCGAGATCGACTTCCTGCCGGGCGCGGACCATCTGTGGCTGCACCATCAGATCGTCGCCATCCACGACGGCGTGGCCGTGACCACGCGCGATATCACGCCGCGCAAGGAAAGCGAACTGGCGATGCGCAAGAACCAGGCGGAGCTGGCGGCCGTCAACGACGCCTCGCCGCTTGGGTTGATACGGGCCGATCCCGCCGGCCACTGCACCTACGTCAACCGCACCTTCGAATTCATCACCGGGCTGACGCGCGAAGAGGCGCTGGGCGACCAGTGGATGCGGGCCATCCATCCCAACGACCGCCAGGTGTTGAAGGCGGCCCTGAACCACATGGCGAAAACCCGCGCGCCCTACCAGGACACAGTGCGCTGCGTGCACCCGGACGGCATGATGATCTGGATCTCGTTCAAGGTCGCGGCGATGGTGGTGGACGGCCAGATCTACGGCTTCGTCGGCACCGTGGACGACATCACCCACGTGCGCAAATCGGTGATGGCGCTGCGCGAGAGCGAATCGCGGCTGCGCACCATCGCCGACACGCTGCCGGCGATGGTGGCGTATGTCGACTCGGAGGAGATCTACCGCTTCCACAACGTCGCCTACGAGCGGGAATTCAACCGCACCGGCGTGACGGTGCTGGGCAAGAGCATCGAGGCGACCATGGGCGGGGAGCGCTATCAATTCCTGACGCCCTACATCAAACGCGCGCTGGCCGGCGAGACACTGACCTTCGAAGAGGAAGATCCCGATACCACCGTCGGCCGCACTTTCGAGGTGGTCTACATCCCGCAGATGGACGAAGACGGCGTCACCGTGATCGGCTTCCACGTCATGCGGCAGGACATCACGGCACAAAAGCGCGAGAAACAGCGCCTGCTCAAGCTGTCGCAGGTCGACGCGCTGACCGGGCTGACCAACCGCGCCGGCTTCCTGCAAAAGCTCCAGGACACGATGGCCTCCTGCCGCGAAAACCAGAGCCTGATGGCGGTGATGTACATGGATATCGACCGTTTCAAGCCGGTCAACGACACCTTTGGCCATAGCGTCGGCGATGCGCTGCTGAGGGCTTTTTCGGGGCGGCTCACGCACGCCGTGCGCGCCAGCGATACCGTCGCCCGCCTGGGCGGAGACGAGTTCACCATCATCATGGAGCGCATCGCCCGCGTCGACGCCGCCGATGCGCTGGCGACCAAGATCGTCACCGCGATGCAGGCGCCGTTCGACCTGGATGGCACGGTGGTGTCGATCTCCGCCAGCATCGGCCTGGCCTACTACCGCGGCGAGGATGTTACCCCGGCCGAGCTGCTGAACCGCGCCGACGTGCTGCTGTACGAGGCCAAACAAGGTGGCCGCAACACCTTCCGCGCCGGTCCCGCCCTGCCGACGACCACCAGCAACGCGGCCTAGCGGCAGGCCGATCCACTTTTATCAACTCATCCGGCGCCATCTTGCGCTATATTGTGCGCTTCCCGGCTGTTTTGATTACACATCTTCATGCGTCTGCTGCACACCTCCGACTGGCATCTCGGCCAATCCCTGCATAATTTCGAGCGTACTTACGAGCACCAGCGCTTCCTGGACTGGCTGCTGGACACCGTCGCCGCCGAACAGGCCGACGCGCTGCTGATCGCCGGCGACATCTTCGACAACGCCAATCCGTCGGCCGTGTCGCAGAAGCAGCTGTATCGATTTTTGCAGCAGGCCAGGGAGCGCGTGCCGCATCTGAACCTGGTGGTCATCGCCGGCAACCACGATTCGCCGGGGCGGCTGGAGGCGCCCGGGCCGCTGCTGGAAGCGCACGGCACGCGGGTGGTCGGCAGCGTGCAGCGCAAGGCGGACGGCGAGATCGACCTGGAGCAGCTGGTGCTGCCGCTGACCGGCCGTGGCGGCGCGGTGGAAGCCTGGTGCCTGGCGGTGCCCTTCCTGCGCCCAGGCGACGTGCCTCGCGTGGCGGCGGAGGAAGGCGCCGACCCGTATTTGGCCGGCATCGCCCTGCTCTACAAACAGGCGTTGGAACTGGCGCTGTCCAAACGCCAGCCAGGCCAGGCGATACTGGCCATGGGCCATTGCCACATGGTCGATGGCCAGATGTCCAACGATTCGGAACGCCGCATCGTCATCGGCGGCACCGAGATGCTGCCGGCGGGGATCTTCGACCCGGCCATCGTCTACGCCGCGCTGGGGCATTTGCATCTGGCGCAAAGCGTCGGCAAGCAGCAGCACATCCGTTATTGCGGCAGTCCGATTCCGCTGTCGTTTGCGGAGGTGGGCTATCAGCACCAGATCCTGCGCATCGATATCGAAGGCGGCGAAGTGCGCGAGATCGCGCCGCTGATGGTGCCGCGCGCGGTCCAGTTGCTGCGCATCCCCGCCAAACCGGCGCCGCTGGCGCAGGTGCTGGAGGAACTGGCGGCGCTGGATGTGCTGGATGGGCAACCGGCGGAACCGGAGCAGCAGCCCTTCCTGGAGGTGCGGGTGCGGCTGGATGCGCCGGAGCCCGGCCTGCGCGCGCGCATCGAGGCGGCGCTGGACGGCAAGCCGGTGCGGCTGGCCAAGATCGAGACCTCCAGCGCCGCGCGCAGCACCTCCATCGACGACGAGGTGATGACGCTGGACCAGCTGGAGCAGCTCAAGCCGGACGATATCTTCCGCCAGTTGTACCGGCAAAGGTTCGACAACGATGCGCCGACCGACCAGTTGAGCGCCTTCGCTGAATTGATGCTGACGCCGGGGCAGCCATGAGAATCCTGAAAATCGGCGGCAAGAACCTGGCGTCATTGGCGGGCGAATTCGGCGTGGACTTCGAGCAGGAGCCGTTGGCGTCGACCGGCCTGTTCGCCATCAGCGGCCCGACCGGCGCCGGCAAAAGCACCCTACTCGACGCGCTATGCCTGGCGCTGTACGACGCCACGCCGCGCCTGCTGAAGGTCGCCGGCCGCAGCTACCTGACCGACGTCGGCGCGGAGACCGTCTCCACGCAGGACACCCGCACGCTGCTGCGTCGCGGCACGGCCGAGGGTTACGCGGAAGTGGATTTCGTCGGCAACGACGGCGCTTCGTACCGCGCCCGCTGGAGCGTGCGCCGTTCGCGCACAAAGGCCGAAGGCGCATTGCAACCGACCGCCATGACGCTGCATCTGCTGCCGTCGCTGCAAGCCATCGGCGGCACCAAGACCGAAGTCAAGGTGGAAATCGAGAAGCGCATCGGCCTGTCGTTCGAGCAGTTCACGCGCGCCGTGCTGCTGGCGCAGAACGAGTTCTCCGCCTTCCTCAAGTCCGAGGACAATGAACGCGGCGAGCTGCTGGAGACGCTGACCGGCAGCACCGTCTACAGCGAGATCTCGATGCGGGCCTTCGAACGCGCCAAGCTGGAACAGGCGGCCCTGCAAAGACTGAGCGCCCGCCTGGCCGACCAGAAGCCATTGAGCGCAGATCAGCGCGGCGAGCTGGAAGCGCACAGCGCGACCGCAGCCGCCGAGCTGCAGGTGCTGGAACAGCGCAAAGCCGAACTGGAACAGGAACTGCGCTGGCATAAACAGGCCGAGAAACTAGCTGAAGAAGAGCAGTCGGCGCTGCAGGCCAGCCAGGCCGCCGTCGCCGAAGTGGAAGCATCGGCGCCGCGCCGCACCGCACTGGCGCGCATCGCCGCTGTGCAGCCGGCGCGTCCGCTGGCCGGTGAGATCGACCGCATCGCCGCCGACATCGCAGCCACGCAAGCGGCCATCGCCGCCAGCACGCAGGATGCCGCGCTCGCAGCGCAGGCGCTGGAGCGCGCCACGACGGCGCAAGCGCAGGCCTCCTCGCAAGTGCAGGAATCGGAAGCAGCCCAACGCGCAGCCGCGCCGCAGCTGGACCAGGCCAAGGCGCTCGACGCCCGCATCGAAGCCATGCTGCCCGCTTACCGCCAGGCCGCAGCCGCGTGCGAAAAGGCCGATCAGGCGGATGCCGCCGCCAGGGCCGCGCAAACCGAACGCCAGGATGAACGCAAGCGCCTGGGCGCGCAGCATGAAGCAGGCGTCGCCTGGCTGGCGCAGCACAAACAATGGCAGACGATGGCGCAGTCGTGGGAGCGCTGGGATGTACTGTTCGTGCAGGCCGGCCAAGCTGCTTCACAAGCCGAGAAGCTGAGCGGCGCGCTGGCCCGCGTGCAACGCAACGCCAAGGCCCATCGTGACGAAGAGGCAGACGCCAGCGGCAAGCTGGCCGCCTCCAGCGTCACCCTGCAAACACTGGAAGCGCAACGGCAGGAGACGGCGCGTACGCTGGCGGCCTTCCCCGCCGAACAGTTGCAGACATCGCGCCACGACCTGGAGCAGCGCCGTGATCAGTTGGCGTCCGCAGAAAGAATCTGGATCGAACTCGATGCACGGCAATCGCGCCATGCGCATATCCAGGCGCAGTCCGCGCAGCTGCGGCAGGCGGTGGAAGCGGCTGAGATCCAGCTGAAGGTGGCGCAGCAGGAAGGCGTCGGCATCCTGGCCACCTTCTCGCAGGCGGAGCGTTCGCTGAAGCTGGCGGAAGCCGCCTGCGCCAGGAACGTGGAATCGTTGCGCGCCGCGCTGGAAGACGATACGCCTTGCCCGGTATGTGGATCGAACGAACATCCGTATCGCCACGATAACGACGGCCTGCATGACATGCTGGCCGAGTTCCAGGCGGAAGTCACCCGCTGCCGCCAGCAGATGGAGGCCAATGTCAACCAGCAGGCGGCGCAACGCGCCACCGAGCAGGCCAGCCTTGAACAACTGAACGCGCTGGCCAGCGAAGGCCGCACCGTGGCGCAAGCGCTGGAGCGCGTCGCCGCCGCGTGGCACAGCCACCTGCACGCCTCGGACCGGGACGAAGCCGCGTCGCAGTTGGCGGCGTCGCTGCCGCCGGAGCCTGAGCGCACCGGCTGGTTCGTCGCGCAACTGGAGATGGTGCGCGACGCGCTGCAAGCCATCGAACGGCAGGAACGCGCCCTGCATGCGGCTCGCATCGCCCGCGACCAGGCGCAATCGGCCTACGACCTGGCGGCGGCCGAGCACACGCGCTTGCAAAGCGTCGCCTCGCAGGCGCAGACCGCGTTGGCGCAATCGAATACGGAACACAAGGCGCTGGACGACCAGCGCATCGAAATCGCCTTGACGCTGAGCGCCCTGCTCGCCGACCTGGACCCGGCCTTCAGCGGCGGCGACATCCCGAGCGACGAGTGGAAGGACGACTGGAAGGCCGGCCCCGCCCGATTCTACGAAGCCCGCCAGGCCGAGAGCCGGCAATGGCTGGCGCAACGCGCCGCCTATGACGAACGGGCCGCAGCCATCGCCACCGTCGACGTCGAGGTGAAGGCGCTCAATGAAGCGCAGGCCAAGGCCGGCCTGGACGCCGTCAACGCCCGCGTTATCTACAGCAGCGCCGATGCCGCGCTCAAAGACATGCAGCAGCAACGCATGGCGCTGTGGGGCGGCAAGGAAGTGCGCGACGTCGAAACGGCGCTCATCGCCGCCATCGACGCCGCCAGGGAGCGCCTCGCCGGCCTGCAAACCGCCGCGCAGCAAGCGGCTCACGCCCGTGCCCGCGCGGACGAGGCGCAGGCCCAGGCCGCGCAACGGTTGGCCACACTGCACGGCGCATCGGCATCGGCGGCGGCCACGCTATCCGACTGGATCGCCGCATTCCAGCAGCGCCAGCCCGACGCCGGCCTGCGCGACCTGGAGCACCTGCACGCACTGCTGGCCCACTCCGCCGAGGAAGTCGACGCCGAACGCGCCGCGCTGCAAGCCATCGACCGCGCCGCCGACAACGCCGCCACCGTGCTCAATGAACGCCAGCGCCAGCGCGAGCAGCACCAGTTATCCGCACCGCCGGAGCGCGTGTCGGCAGACGAGCAAACGCCGATCGCACTGCTAGCCGCCGCACTGAACGAGCTGGCGATCGAACGCAAAACAGCCCACGACCAAGCCACCGCCCTGCAACTGGCGCTGGCCCAGGACGACGCCAAGCGCCAGCAATCGCAAGCCATGCTGGCCGAGATCGAGCAACAGGAAGCGATCGAACAGCGCTGGGCGCGCATGAACGACCTGATAGGCTCGGCCGACGGCAAGAAGTTCCGCAACTACGCCCAGCAATTCACGCTGGACGTCCTGCTGGGTTACGCCAACGCCCACCTGAACCACCTGGCGCGGCGCTACCAGCTGGAACGCATCGACAACCCGGCCAGCCCGTCGCTGGCCCTGCTGGTGCGCGACCAGGACATGGGCGGCGAGATGCGCTCGGTGCATTCGCTGTCCGGCGGCGAATCGTTCCTGGTGTCGCTGGCGCTGGCGCTGGGACTGGCCTCGTTGTCGTCCAACCGCGTGCGCGTCGAATCACTGTTCATCGACGAAGGCTTCGGCAGCCTGGATGCAGAAACCCTGCGCGTGGCCATGGATGCGCTGGACGGCCTGCAAGCGATGGGCCGCAAGGTCGGCGTCATCTCGCACGTGCAGGAAATGACCGAACGGATCGCCGTGAAAATATTGGTACAACCTTCGGCAGGTGGCAAAAGCGCGGTCACAGTGCAGTAGAATGGTGTTTTATTGATAATTCAGGCTGCTACATGAAATTGCTGCTTCGTCTGTGTTTCTGCTTGTCGACCGCACTGCCGCTTGCCCATGCCGCGCCCTGCGCCGCGCCATTCGCGCAAGGCGATGGCTGGGAACTTGCGGCGCCAGAAGCATCGGGCTTCAACGCCAACGCGCTGTGCGTCACGCTGACCGCGCTGGCCCGGGGCAAGGACAATATCCACGGCATCGTCATTGAACGCCACGGCAAGCTGGTGGCGGAGATGTACCGCACCGGCAAGGACCGCTCGATCCGGCGCGGACTGGGCGTATGGCCGCCGTTCGCGCCGACGGTCGAATTCGGACCGGACACGCTGCACGACGTGCGCTCGATCGGCAAGAGCGTCATCGGCCTGCTGGTCGGCATCGAGAAGCAGCGCGGCAAAATCGGCGCGCTCACCACGCCGGTGCTGGACTACTACCCCGAATACCAGGACCTGCGAACGCCGCTGCTGAACGCCGTCAACCTCGAACACCTGCTGACCATGAGCGGCGGCTGGAAGTGGGACGAAGGCGCGCAGCCCAACAACGAGCTGCGGCTGTTCTGGAAAACCGACCAGCTGCGCTATGTGCTGGAGCGCCCCATCGTCGCGCCGCCTGGCGCGGTGTGGAACTACAACGGCGGCGGCACCACCATCCTGGCCGACATCGTCAGCCGCGTCAGCGGCCAGCCGTGGATCGAGGTGGCCCGCAAGGACTTGTTCGAACCGCTGGGCATCCTGCAGTGGGAATGGGTGACCGACTTGCGCGGCCGGCCGGCGGCGTTTGCGGGACTACGCCTGCGTCCGCGCGACATGGCCAAGCTGGGGCGGCTGATGCTGAACCACGGCCGCTGGAACGGCCGCCAGATCGTGGCCGAGGAATGGGTGGATGAATCGCTGAAGCCGCGCCTGAGCGTGGGCTTCCGGAGTCCGGGCAACCAGCCGGACGAGCTGCATTACGGCTACCAGTGGTGGGACGGCACGGCGGCCTGGCATGGCCACCGCACGTCGTGGAGCGCCGCCTTCGGCAACGGCGGCCAGCGCATCTTCATCGTGCCGGAGCTGGACCTGACGGTGGTCATCACCGCCGGCGACTACGGCTCGGATGCGATGGGCGCGAAGGTCAACCAGCTGCTGCACACGCTGATCGCCACTGTCAGCGACTAGAAACTCCTAGCGTTCGCGGCGCTCCTTTCGCTCCAGCTTGAGCATCTCCCACCCCAGCTCGCGGCGGATTTGCTGGGCGTCCGGCGGCGGGCGCCGTTCCGCGATTTGCGTCTGCAACCACTGCCGCACAGATTCTTTGCTCGGTTGCTTCTTTTGGTCCATGGTCTTGCCTCTTTGGTGGAAGATGATCCCCAGTAGACCTTCAACGCGGGCGCGCCGCGCCAGTTGACCTGCGGGCCTCCGCTAATTTGCAACCATTTGCTACAGATTTGCTATCATTCAGACGAGCAGGAGGCAATGCACACCACCATGAGCATAGGCGCCATATCACCGAGTTCCGCCAGCCAGCCGCCGGCGCGCGCGACGCCGCCGGCGCAGGTGACGTCGTCGGTCACGCCTGCGGGGCCGGCTTCCGCCTCGACCAGCTCATCCCCGAACACCAATTTTTCCGGCAGCGACTCCGTCACCAACCTGACGCCGGAGGCGCTGGCCCTGGTCGCCCAGCTGAAAGCCCGCGACACCGAGGTGCGCCAGCACGAGCAAGCGCATATGGCCACCGCCGGCGGCCTGGCCACTTCCGGCGCTTCCTACACCTATCAGCGCGGGCCGAACGGGGTCGATTACGCCATCGGCGGCGAGGTGCATATCGATACATCGCCCGGCCGCACGCCGCAAGAGACCATCGAGCGGGCCCACACGATACAGGCGGCGGCGCTGGCGCCGGCCGATCCCTCCGGCGCCGACCGCGCGGTGGCGGCCCAGGCGGCGCAGCTGGAACTGCAAGCCCGCGCCGAACTGGCGACGGAGCAGCTGGAACAGGCGGCGGCCCGGCTCAGCGGCCCGGGATCGGGTTCAGAGTCCGGCGACGCCGCCAAAGTCCGGCGCACCTACGAAACGCCGCCGCTGGTGCCGCCCAAGCTGGACATCTATGCCTGAGTGATAGAATCCCGCCTTTGCCAGTCCAACCAAGAGCAACCATGTTAAAAGCACCACGCACCCTGACCTTCAAATGCGCGAAATGCGCCAAAGCCGTGCAAGTCCGCCTGCAAAAGGTGTCGGCCTGCTCGCACATCCAGCCCTACCTGGGAATTTGCGCCTGCGGTGAAGTCAAACACCACGCCATCGGCCAGAAAGACGCCGTCGCTTCCTACCTGGCGGCGCCGGAAGGCTGGACCCACCATCATTAATCTTTGCGCAGGCCTCAAGAAATCGCCAGCGGCACCGTTATAGAAGTACTATCAAACGGAATCCGCTGGAACCTGCCATGTCTATCCTACCTGCTCTCGGCCCCCGCGCTTTGCCAGCGCCCCTCTATGGCGCCAACACGCGCAATGACGGCAAGACGGCCGGCCCGACCGCGTCCGCGCCAGTGAAGGCAGCCAATTCTTCGCCGGCGTCGCTGTCCAACGACGCGCTGGCGCAGCATGTGGCCACAGTCGGCAATGCGACGGTCGATTTCGCACAGGATTTCGTCAATAGCTTCGCCACCTCACTGTTCGGCGACGCAGGCAAGAATGCGACCATCAGTTTCGACTCGGCCAGCCTGGACACCTCGTCCAGCTTCGCCGTAGGCGTGCAGCATAGCTCGGGGCCGAACGGCAGCAGCGACGCCGCCGCTTTCGACCTGATCGACAGCTCGCACTTCATCGGCAAGGGCACGATCACCACCGCCGACGGCCGCAAATTCGATTTCGAAGTGGAAGTGCAGTACGACGCTGAACTGAGCGGCGCCGCCAGCCAGAGCACCGGCGACAGTCAAAGCACCAGCGACAGCCGGCCATCCAGCGACGCCGCCAGCAAGCGGCCAGTGGCTTCCAATGGCGCCAGCACCGACAACCTGCCCTCGGTACAAGTGCCGAACATCGACTTCCCGGGCACGCTGGCCGACCTGTTCCAACTGATCGGCCGCGACCTGCACTCGGCGCTGTCGACCGGCGACAGCTCGCCGAGCCAGACCAGCAACGGCATCGACCGCAATACGCTGCGCAACCTGTCGCTGCGTCTTCTCAGCCTGGTCAACAGCAAGGACACCAACACCTACAGCGCGCCTACCGCCGCCGACAAGGCCAAACCGGCCGGCGACGTTACCGACGCCACCGATGTGCAAACGGCATCGGCCCCCATCAAGGCGGGACCGGCGGGCGTGAGCGCACTGCCCGCGCCGGCCGACGATCCGATCTCGACCACCGCCAAAGACGCCACCAGCTAAGCGCCAAGTATAATAAGCGCCTCAACACCAAAACGCCGGCAGGGATGGACACCATCCCCGGCGTTTTTTGTGCTTCCGCTTATTACACCTACCGATTGCCCCGACATGTCCGCACAAACCACCGCCTCCCCTACGCCGCAACAGATCCACTGGGAGGAGAACGGCGTGCAGTGCGCCGCGCGCTGGCGCTCCGAAGCCGGCATGGCGCCGCCGAAACGCGTCGTCATCGCCGACGACCGCACCAACGCCGACGTGGCCTACCGCCTGGCCTGCGAAGGCACGGCATTGCTGTGGCGCGGCGACTTCCAGAACGCCCGCCAGCTGCTGCAAGCGCTGGCGCGCCGCGCCGACCACAAGGCCAAGCCGGCCAAGAAAGCCAAGCAGGCCAAAGTGCCAGCCACGCCGACCGAAGCCTTCCACCTGCATCGCCAGGCGCAATCGCAACGCGCGCGCACCTTGGCCATGCTGCTGATTCCTTTCGACGCCGCCTACGCCATCCCGCTGCGCCGCGCGCCGGACGTGCAGCTGGCCTGCAACGAGGCTTACGGCCGCTTCGAGGAACCGTTCGTCGCCTCGCTGCGCGAGCTGCTGGGCGTGATCGGCGCGCACGAATGGCGCCGCACCGGCGTGGAGATCCCGGCGTTGGACGCGCGCATCCACCCGCATTACGGCGTGTTCTCGCCGGTGCGCGGCGAGTATGTGGAACTGGTGGCGAATACGCCGCTGCCGGCCGGCGTCAAGCTGGCCTACGACATCGGCGCCGGTACCGGCGTGCTGTCGGCGGTGCTGGCCAAGCGCGGCGTGGCGCGCGTGATCGCCACCGACCAGGACCAGCGGGCGCTGAGCTGCGCGCGCGAAAACCTGGCGCGGCTGGACCTGGACGGCCAGGTCGAGCTGCTGGAAGCGGATCTGTTCCCTGAAGGCCGGGCGCCGCTGGTGGTGTGTAACCCACCGTGGGTGCCGGCGCGTCCGAGCTCGCCGATTGAATATGCGGTCTACGATCCGGACAGCCGCATGCTGCGCGGTTTCCTGGCCGGCCTGTCGGCCCATCTGACGCCGGGTGGCGAGGGCTGGCTGATCCTGTCGGACCTGGCCGAGCACCTGGGCCTGCGTCCGCGTGTAGACCTGATGGAATGGATCGCCGCCGCCGGCCTGAAAGTCATCGACCGCCACGACGTGCGCCCTACCCACCCGCGCGCCGCCGATGCGACCGATCCGCTGCACGCAGCCCGTGCCGCCGAAGTCACGTCGCTGTGGCGCCTGGCTGCCAACCAGGCTGGGACAGCAGTCTAGCCCGGAACGTCGAGCCGGGTGCCATCTTTGAACACGATGGCCTGGACTTCAAAGTTCAGCTTGATCTTGTCAGCCTCGGCGTTCCACATTCTCATATGGTCCGGCAAGAACTGATTAATCGTCATGCCGGCGCCTTTCTCCGAAATACCTTGCCTGGCGTCGACGCCGTGTTCGTTGGACCAGACGATATCAATGATGCTGTCGCCAAACATGTCGGTGAAATGCAGAATGCCCTTGAAGCCAGCGATATCCTTGTCGCCTTTATTGGTGAAGGTAAGGTCCATGAACACTACACGTTGCTGAAATTCCCCGGTCGAGTTATGTTTCCCCATCAACTTGACCGCCAGCATCTTCTCCAAGGCTTCCTGCTGGGCCTTGCGCTCGGCTAGCGCTTTCTTGTTTAACGCCTCCGCTTTCGCAGCCTCGGCTTCTTCCTTGGCCTGCCATGCCTCCTGATCCTTGATTGCCTGGCCAACGGTGACGCCCGCGGGCGGCTCCTGGCCGGCGAGAAGGCTACGAGCGACATACCCCATGAGCTTGGCGCCTTCGTCAGCGGTGAGTTTCTTGCCGATTTCTTGTTTTTGCTCGTCCGTCAGCTTCGCGACCTCGTAGTTATGGGGATTGGAACACCCCAGGAGCGTGCACGCTACAAGCGCCGCCACGAACACTTGCTTCATACGCCGAAATTCCACTGCTGGCATCATTTTTTTCCTTTATATTGAGACAATTACAAGGAGTCTACCCGTAAAGATGCGATAAACATAAGTACTGCTTAAAAAATCCCGATGAATATAAGTGGCTCTTATTTTTCCCCTTGCGGAATACAAAAGGCCTATGTATAATTCGGGCCTCAGACGCGGGGTGGAGCAGTCTGGCAGCTCGTCGGGCTCATAACCCGAAGGTCACAGGTTCAAATCCTGTCCCCGCAACCAGATTCGATAAGCCGTTGATTTCTTTCAGGAATCAACGGCTTTTTCTGTTTACAGCGCCGATTCCCTTGGCGTGCAGCCTTATCCTCGATATACCCAATCCGTCATAAAACTGTCACAATTGCTCTTTTTGGTTACCTAGGGAGACGCGTGTGAAGGATCAAGTTCAGGTTTCAGCCCAACAGGAGCAGGATGCTCCCGCCAGTCCATCGCGCCGCCGCATCTTCCAGGCCGCAGCCGCTACCGGCATGGCCGCTTCCCTGCCCGTCCTGAGCGAAGCCGCCACCGCCAAGCCGGCCGCCGCCAAAGGCTCGCTGGACGCCAAGCTGCAAGCCCACATCAAGAACGTGGTCGTGATCTACCTGGAAAACCGCAGCTTCAACAACCTGTTCGCCAACTTCCCCGGCACCGCCGCGCCGTTGTCGGCCGCCACCGCAGCCGCCTGCCAGCAGCGCGACTTCGACGGCTCCGTGCTGCCCACGCTGCCGAAAGCCTGGGGCGGCATGGTGCCCAATACCCAGGACATCGGCGGCAAAAAATACGTGCTGAAGGAAGACGACGTCAAGAACCTGCCGAACGGCCCGTTCAAACTGGTCGACATCGAAGGCAAGCCGCTGCCGGAAGCCGTCATCACGCGCGACCTGTGGCACCTGTTCTACCAGAACCAGATGCAGATCAACGGCGGCAAGAACGACGGCTTCGCGGCCTGGGGCAACACCGGCGGCATGGTCATGGGCTACTACGGCGAGACCAGCAAAAACCTCGGCCTGTGGAAGATCGCCGAACAGTACACGCTGTGCGATAACTTCTTCATGGCGGCCTTCGGCGGCTCCTACCTGAACCACCAGTTCCTGATCTCCGGCCGCACGCCCGAATACTTCAACGCCAAGGACACCGCCGCCAAGAAGAAAATCGCGGTGCTGGACGACGGCCCGACCGGCATGCGCCTGTCCGTGACCAAGGAAAGCCCCGCCTCGGCGATGGATGGTCATCCCATCTACACCAACAACGGCGCCATCACGCCGGACGGCTACGCGGTCAACACCATGGCGCCGCCTTACCAGCCGAGCTACATCCGCCCTGCCTTCGACGGCGATCCGCTGCTGGCCGATCCAAAAGATGCCGGCACCCTGCCGCCGCAAACCTACGACACCATCGGCGACCTGCTGTCGGCCAAGAAGGTCAGCTGGGCATGGTACGGCGGCGCGTGGCAGGCGGCGCTCGACGCGCGCGGCGGCGGCGAGAAGCCTAACTTCCAGTACCACCACCAGCCGTTCAACTACTTCAAGCAGTTCGCCCCCGGCACCGCCGCGCGCGCGGAACACCTGCGCGACGGTGGCCTGGGCGACAGCCCGATCTCGAACAAATTCATCGCCGACGCCATCGCCGGCAAGCTGCCTGCGGTGACCTTCTACAAACCGCAAGGGAACCTGAACCTGCACGCCGGCTACTCGGACATCGAGTCGGGCGACGCCCACATCACCAACGTGATCGAGCACCTGAAGAAGTCCCCTCAGTGGAAGGACATGGTCATCGTGATCACCTTCGATGAAAACGGCGGCTGGTGGGACCACGTGGCGCCGCCGAAGGGCGACCGCTGGGGCCCGGGCTCGCGCATCCCGGCCATCGTGGTCTCGCCGTACGCGAAAAAAGGCCAGGTCGATCACAGCTTCTACGACACCACCTCGATCATGCGCTTCATCACCCGCCTGCACGGCCTGCCGCTGCTGGAAGGCCTGAAGCTGCGCAACGACGCTTTCGCCGCCCGCAACGCGCTGCCGCCGGGCGACCTGACGGGAGCGCTGAGCTTCCGTTGAGTTTGGGCTTTGTGTTACACTTCGCCCTTAACTTACACTGAGCCCGACTGCTACAGCCGGGCTTTTGTTTTTTTTCAGATGAGAGATAAAAAAGATAACGCTACGTTCGACCTGCCCGGCTTCAGCCCGGCCGCGCCGCTCGAACCGGAAGCAAAGCGTCCGCCGCCGCCACGCGGCAAGCGCGCCACACTCAAGCAAGTGCAACTGGAACTGCTGGAACCGACCGACACCTCCGGATTGCCGGTCTGGGTGCGCGACGAAAACCTGGACCTCACCGGCTTGCCGGTGTGGGCGCCAAACTAATAACAACCCGATTATCACAGCGTCAGCGAGCCTGTTAGACTGTGACCACGTCCTTTTTGAACAGGTCTGACACCATGACATCCACCGACTCCACCGCGTTTTCCAGCCTGCCGCTGACCACCGCCCTCCTGGACAATCTCGATTCGCTCGGCTACAAGGAGATGACGACGATCCAGGCGCAAAGCCTGCCGTCGGTGCTGGCTGGCCGCGACCTGATCGCCCAGGCCAAGACCGGCAGCGGCAAGACCGCCGCTTTCGGCATCGGCATCCTGGCCAAGCTCAATCCCGCCTGGTTCGCCGTGCAGGCGCTGGTGCTGTGCCCTACCCGCGAACTGGCAGACCAGGTGGCCAATGAGCTGCGCCGCCTGGCGCGCGCCACCGGCAACGTCAAGGTGCTGGTGCTGACCGGCGGTTCGCCGATGCGTCCGCAGATCGCCTCGCTGGAGCATGGCGCCCACATCGTGGTCGGCACGCCGGGCCGCGTGCGCGATCACCTGGGCCGCGCCACGCTGGACCTGTCGAAGGTCGAAACGCTGGTGCTGGACGAAGCGGACCGCATGACCGACATGGGCTTCTACGACGAAATCGCCGGCATCGTCAGCGCCTGCCCGAAACGTCGCCAGACCTTGCTGTTCTCGGCCACCTACCCGGACGACATCCGCCGCGCCACCGACTCCTTCCTGGCCGATCCGGTCGAAGTGACGGTCGAAGCGCAGCACGACAACAGCCAGATCGAACAGCTGTTCTTCGAGATCGGCTTCGACGAGCGCACCTCCGCCGTGGCGCGCCTGCTGGGCCACTACAAGCCGGTATCGGCCATCGCCTTCTGCAACACCAAGGTGCAATGCCGCGAGCTGGTGGAAGAGCTGCAATCGAAAGGCTTCTCCGCCATGGCGTTGTACGGCGAACTGGAACAGAAGGAACGCGACGAGATCCTGGTGCTGTTCTCCAACCGCAGCTGCTCCGTGCTGGTGGCCACCGACGTCGCCGCGCGCGGCCTGGACATCCCTAACCTGGAAGCGGTGATCAACGTCGACGTGTCGAAGGACACCGAGGTGCACATCCACCGCATCGGCCGCACCGGCCGTGGCGCCGAACAAGGCCTGGCCCTGTCGCTGTGCGCGCCGAACGAGAAGAAGTGGGTCAAGCTGATCGAGGAATACCAGAAGGCGCCGGTCGAATGGTTCGACCTGAAAAGCCTGGACGACAACGAATACGGCGTCGATCCGGCACCGATGATGACGCTGGTGATCTCGGGCGGCAAGAAGGACAAGCTGCGTCCGGGCGACCTGCTGGGCGCACTGACCGGCGACGCCGGCCTCTCGAAAGAACAAGTCGGCAAGATCAACGTGTTCGAGTTCCAGACCTACGTGGCGATCGACCGCCGCGTGGCCTACGATGCCTTCGAGCGCCTCAGCAAGAACAACCCGCTGGGCGGCGACTTCGGCGCCATCAAAGGCCGCAACTTCAAGATGCGCTTCATCGAGTCCTAAGGCGTCATTCCCGCGAAAGCGGGAATCCATGCGGCGCGACCGGAGCCGATTCAGTATGGATTCCCGCCTGCGCGGGAATGACGTTGGCTAACGGTGCGGCTGCTCGATATGCGGCAGCAGCACCGTGAGTATGCCCAGCAGCGGCAGGAACGAACACAGTTTGTACACATAGGCGATGCCGGCTACGTCGGCGATATGCCCCATGGCGGCGGCGCCGATGCCGCTCACGCCAAACATCAATCCAAAGAATATCCCCGCAATCATGCCGACCTTGCCCGGCATGAGCTCCTGCGCGAACACCACGATGGCGGAAAACGCCGACGAGATCACAAAGCCGATCACCACCGACAGCACGGCCGTCCAGGCCAGGCCGACGTAAGGCAGCATCAGCGTGAACGGCGCCGCGCCGAGAATTGAGATCCAGATCACGCGCTTGCGGCCGATACGATCGCCGATCGGCCCGCCCATGAAGGTGCCCGCCGCCACCGCCGCCAAGAACAGGAAAAGATACAGCTGCGCCGACGATACCGACAGGCCGAATTTATCGATCAGGTAGAAGGTGTAGTAGCTGCTCAAGCTGGACATGTAGATGTACTTGGAGAAGACCAGCAGCGCCAGCACCGTCAACGCGCCATAAACGCGGCCTTTGGATAAAGGCGATACGGCATGCGATGCGGTTTTGCGCGGCAGTCCGGCCAGGTGCGCGCTGTGCCAGCGGCCCACGCGCACCAGCACCACAATCGCCACCATCACGAGCAGCGCAAACCAGGCGATATTGCCCTGCCCACGCCCGATGATGATGGCCGCAGCCAGCAAAGGCCCGAGCGCCGAGCCGACATTGCCGCCAACCTGAAACAGCGACTGCGCAAAACCGAACCGCCCACCCGAGGCGATGCGCGCCACGCGCGAAGCCTCCGGGTGGAAGGTCGAGGAACCGACGCCGATCAGCGCAGCGGCCACCAGCAAAGCCGGGAAGCTGCCGGCGACAGACATCATCAGCACGCCGATCAGCGTGGAGACCATCCCCAGCGGCAGCAGGAAAGGCAGCGGGCGGCGGTCGGTGTACAGGCCTATCCAAGGTTGCAGCAGCGAGGCGGTGCACTGGAAGGTCAGCGTGATCAGGCCGACCTGCGCGAACGTCAGGCCGAACTGCGCCTTCAGCATCGGATAGATCGACGGCAGCATCGCCTGCGTCAGGTCGTTCAGCAGATGGACCAGGGCGACGGCGCCGAGGATGGAGATAACGGTGTCGCCGTGGGGACGGCTGGCGGAAGCGAATGTGGAGGTATTCATGCGAGCCAGTGTAATATGGCCGAAAATCCTATCTATTCCATTTTTCGTCGAATAAGTGACAATGAAAGCTCTCCAACGCAGCAGCGACCATCGCGATTACCAGCGCGTGCCACGCGTGGTCACGGCGATGGCGCGCGACGAGGTGCATGGCGTGTCGGTGACACCGCACAGCCACGAACGCGCGCAGCTGCTGTATGCCACCGAAGGTCTGATGAAGGTGAAGACCGACTTCGGCGTGTGGATACTGCCGCCGCGCCGCGCGCTGTTCATCCCGCCCGGCGTGGTGCATCAATGGACCTCGCTGAGCCGCGTGACGATGCGGACCATCTACATCGAAGCCGTGACGGCGCAGGCTTTCGGCGACGCCTGCCGCGTGATCGAAGTCAGCCCGCTGCTGCGCGAGCTGATACTGTCGCTGCTGGATGAGCCGATCGAATATCCGCTGCCCGGCCGTGGCGAACACCTGGCGATGCTGATCCTGTCCGAGCTGGCGGCGGCGGAGACGGTGCCGATCGCAATCCCCTGGCCGCGCGACCGGCGCCTGCTGGCCGTGTGCGAAGCCATCGTCGACGATCCTGGCAGCCCGCGCACCATCGAGGACTGGGCCGCCGAAGCCGGCGCCAGCGCGCGCACCTTGATACGCCTGTTCCCAAAAGAGACCGGGCTGCATTACCGCCAGTGGGTGCAGCAGGTGCATCTGGCCGAGGCCTTCGGCCGGCTGGAGCGCGGCGACAGCGTGGGCGAGATCGCTGCGGCGCTGGGCTATGCCAGTCCGAGCGCGTTCAGCGCGATGTTCCGCCGCATACTCGGCAAGACGCCGCAGCACTATCTGAACAGCTGGCGCGCGCCTTTGCAGCCAGCTTAAGCCATCGCCAGCGCAAAGCGGAATACGGCGCCGCGTTGCGGCATGCGGACCAATTCGATGGTGCTGTCGTGCAGTTGCAGGATACGGCTGACGATCAGCAGGCCCAGCCCCCCTTCCCTGTGTTCGCCACGTAGCGCGAACGGACGGCGGAACAGCACATCCTCCATATCCACCGGGATGCCAGGTCCTGTATCGCTGACGGTGATGCGAACCTGATCTTGCCCCCCCGGCCCCACCGTGATCTCCACCGTGCCGCCAGCCGGCGTATGGCGGATCGCGTTGTCGAACAAATTGGTCAGCACGCGCTCGATCATGCCCAGGTCCGCGCGCACCATCGGTGCAGGATGGGGCAGCACGGCGTTCAGGTGCAGCTGTTTTTCCTCGGCGCGCAATTCGAATTTCTGGAACACGTCCTGTATCAAATCGCTGAGCGAGAAGGCCTCAATCTCCGGCGCCACCGCGCCATGCTCCAGGCGTGCCAGCTCGAACAAGGCCTGCGCCAGGCGTCCCACCTTGCGGCTCTGCGCCAGCGCGATGCCGAGGTAGTGCTGGCGGCCCGCCGCATCCAGCGTTTCGTCCTTCAGCGACAAGGTCTCCAGGTAGCCGTGCAGCGAGCCAAGCGGCGTGCGCAGGTCGTGCGATATGTTCGCCACCACCTCGCGGCGTTCGTGATCCAGCTGGCGCATGGTCTGCCATTGCTCGTTGATGCGCTCAGCCATCTCGCCGTAGGTGCGCTCCAGGATCGCGATCTCGTCGCGCCGCCCGCCGGCGTTGGGCGGCGGTAGCACCAGCTGCTCGGCCTTGGTGTCGAGCTGGCGCATGGTCGCGGTCAGGCGATGCAATGGCCGCGTGATCAGGCGGAAGGCAACCAGGCCGGCCAGCAAGCCTAGCAAGGCCACGATCGCCATCGACCACAAGGTTGTGCGCAACACCGAGCTGGCGGTTGCGCGGGCGGCGAGACGGTCATGCTCCTCGCTTTGCAGGATGACGTAGATGTAGCCGACCTTGCGCTCGTCCATGCGCAGCACGGCCGCGCTGAAGACCTTGCGGCCGCTGTCGCTGCGCGGATCGTCGCCCTGGATCGGCAAGGGCTGGTTGTCCAGCAGGCGGCGGATGGGTTCAAGGTTCACATGATCGCGTTTCAGATGGCCGGCCGGCGCGGCGTGGCCGACGATGCGGCCGTCCATGTCCAGCAGGTAGACTTCGACGTTGGGATTGACCACCATCAGTTGGCCGAACAGGCGGCGTACGGCTTCGGGGCCCAGGCCTTCGCTGGCTGGAACGCCGGACGCCGGCGCGGGATCGCTGTTCGCGTGCATCAGCTGCGCGTCGAGTGCGATGCTGCGCGCCAGTCCGCGTGACAGGCCTTGCACCACTTCCTTCTCATGCATGATGTTGGCGCGGATCTGCAACCATGCGGACGCGCCGCAGCAAGCCAGCAGCAGCACCGAGAACACCAGCGACAGCCGCTGCGATAAGCTCAGGTTCATTCCGCAGGCCCGCCGTTGGCAAAGCGGTAGCCCTTGCCCCACACGGTCAGGATGCGGGCCGGGTCGGCGGGATCGGCTTCGATCTTGGCGCGCAGGCGGTTGATGTGGGTGTTGACCGTGTGTTCGTAGCCGTCGTGCTGGTAGCCCCACACCTGGTTGAGCAGGTCCAGCCGCGAGAACACTTTTTCCGGATGCTTGACAAAGAAGTACAGCAGGTCGAATTCGCGCGGCGTCAGGTCCAGCGCGCGGCCTTCGACCTGGGCCTGCCGGGTCAGCGGATCGAGGCGCACGCCGTTCAGCTCCAATGCGCCGGATTCGTTGCGCTGGTTGCGGGCCATGGCGTCGGCACGGCGCAGCAGCGCCTTGACGCGGGCCACCAGCTCCAGCACCGAGAATGGCTTGACCAGGTAATCGTCCGCGCCCAGCTCCAGGCCGAGGATGCGGTGCACTTCGCTGGAGCGGGCGCTGGTGATGATGATGGGCGTGTAAGTCGCCATCGCCCGCGCCTGGCGGCAGATCTCCAGGCCGTCCACGCCGGGCAGCATCAGGTCGAGGATCAGCGCATCCCAGCCGCCGGTGCGCAGCTGGGCCAGGCCCTGGTTGCCGTCGGCGCAGTGGGTGACCTGATAGCCTTCATCCTGCAAATGCAGGCGCAGCAAATCGGCGATAGGCATATCATCCTCAACGATCAGGACGCGTTTTGGTAAATCCATAGTCAGTCGGGCCGGGTAAAAGTCTGGATGCCGCCATTGTGCGGGATTCCTGCCTTGGAAAGTATCACATTTAATTGAAGTTTACGTGAGGATTTCGCCAGCCCTTCCCGGCCACAATGGCTGCATCGACATTCCACTTTATGGAGTTCCCATGACTTCCAGACGCAAATTTCTCCTGACTAGCGGCGCCGCCCTGATGGCAGGCGCCGCAGCTTTAAAATGGCGCGCCGCCCACGCCGCTCCGGCTCCGGCCTGGGAAGTAAGCCACACGGACGCCGAATGGCGCGCCCTGCTCTCGCCCGCGCAGTATGAGATTCTGCGGCGCGGCGGCACGGAGCGGCCGTTCAGCAGCCCGCTCTACAAGGAGCATCGGGCCGGTAAATTCTTCTGTGCCGGCTGCCAGAATCCCTTGTTCTCGTCCGCGACCAAGTTCGATAGCGGCACCGGCTGGCCCAGTTTCTGGAAGCCGCTGGAACGCGGCGTCTACACCAGCCGCACGACGTCGCTGGGTTTCCGTGGCGCGGAAGTACAGTGCCGCCGCTGCGGCGGGCATCTGGGCGATGTGTTCGACGACGGCCCGGAACCGACCGGCCTGCGTTATTGCATCGACGGTCTGGCGCTGACTTTCACGCCCGGCGCTGCTTGACGGAGGTTGAACATCATGTTGCTGATACTTCTTGCTTATCTGGGCGGCGCGCTGACCATTCTCAGTCCGTGCATTTTGCCGGTGCTGCCGTTTGTGTTTGCGCGCACGGGCCAGCCGTTTGTGCGCAGCGGCCTGCCGATGCTGGCAGGGATGGCGCTGACCTTTGCGCTGGTGGCGACGCTGGCGGCGGTCGGCGGTGGCTGGGTGGTACAGGCTAACCAATATGGCCGCTGGCTGGCGATGGCGCTGATGGCGTTCTTCGGTCTGACTTTGATGCTGCCGCATCTGGCGGATCGCTTGACCAAGCCGTTGGTGGCGCTGGGCGACAAGCTGTCCAGCAAGGCACAGGCGTCGGATGCCGCGGCTGGCGATGGCGCTTGGTCCGGAGCGCGGGCGTCGTTCCTGCTCGGGATTGCGACCGGTCTGCTGTGGGCGCCCTGCGCCGGCCCTGTACTCGGCCTGGTGCTGACCGGCGCGGCGCTGAACGGCGCCAGTGCCGGGACTACGCTGCTGCTGTTGGCCTATGCGGCGGGCGCGGCGACTTCGTTGGCGTTGGCGCTGCTCATCGGTGGTAAGGTCTTCAGTGCGATGAAGCGTTCATTGGGCGCGGGCGAATGGATACGACGCGGCTTGGGCGTGGCCATGCTCGGTGGCGTGGCGGCGATTGCCAGCGGGCTCGATACAGGACTGTTGACAAGGGTGTCGACCGTGGCGACGGCGGGTCTGGAGCAGAAGCTGATCGACAAGCTGTCGCCGCGCGATCCGCAGGGCGACGCGCTGCGCGGCTCCGGCGCGATGATGGCTGGCGGCGCCATGCGCGGCGGCAGTGGCAGCGGCAGCGACGGTGATGGCGCAGACGGCTCGGGCGCCATGATGGCCGGCGGCGCGATGATGTCACGCACGGCGATGACCGGCAAGGGCCCAGCCATGATGGCCATGCACGGCGCGGCGCCGGCCGACGACACGCTGCCGGTGGAAGGCAAGCTGCCACCGCTGACTGGCGCAGTCGACTGGCTGAACTCCGCACCGCTGACCGCAGCCCAGCTGAAAGGCAAGGTAGTGCTGGTCGACTTCTGGACCTACTCCTGCATCAACTGCCTGCGCACCATGCCGTACGTGAAGGCATGGGCGGAAAAATATCGCGACCAGGGCCTGGTGGTGATCGGCGTGCACGCTCCCGAATTCGCCTTCGAACGAGATGTCGGCAACGTCCGCAAGGCGATCAAGGATCTTGGCATCACCTACCCTGTCGCCGTCGACAACGACTACGCCATCTGGCGCGCTTTCGGCAACCAGTACTGGCCGGCGCACTACTTCATCGACGCCAAGGGCCAGATCCGCCATCACCATTTCGGCGAAGGCGAATACGCCCAGTCCGAGCAGGTGATCCAACAGCTGCTGGAAGAAGCGGGCCGCAAGGACGTCGCCAACACCGTGGTCAGCGCGGAAGACGCCAAGGGCGTGCAACAGGCAGCCGACATGGGACAGGTGGCTTCGCCTGAGACCTACCTGGGCTACGAGCGCGCACGGAACTTCGCCTCGCCGGAAGGCCAGGCTGCGGACAAGCCGCGTAGCTACACCGCCCCATCGCAGCCAGCGTTGAATCAATGGGGCCTGGCCGGGAACTGGCTGTCGCAGCCGGACCAGGTCACGCTGAACCAGGGCATGGGCCGTATCGTCTACCGCTTCCACGCGCGCGACCTGCACCTGGTGCTCGGCCCCGGCAAGGACGGCAAACCGGTACGCTTCCGCGTGACGATAGACGGCGCCGCGCCGGGCGCAAGCCACGGCACCGACATCGGCGCCGACGGCAGCGGCACCATCACCGGCCAGCGTTTGTATCAACTGGTGCGGCAGTCCGGCAGCATCGCCGACCGCATCTTCAGCATTGAATTCCTCGATCCCGGCGTGCAAGCCTACGCCTTTACCTTTGGTTGAAACGGAGAGCACATCATGAACAGTATCCTGAAAAATTGGGGCGGCCCAGCGGCGCTGGTCGGCGCGGCCATCTTCGGCGTGGCACTTTGGCAGCAACCGGCGGAATCGGCGGAAGTCGCGGTGGTGATCGCGCCGCCGACTGTCGACGAACCGGCCGGCGCCGGGCATGCGGCCACCGCTATCTTTGCCGGCGGCTGCTTCTGGGGCGTGCAGGGCGTGTTCCAGCACGTGAAGGGCGTCAGCAACGCCGTCTCAGGCTACGCCGGCGGCGACAGCCGCAGCGCCAACTACGACGCCGTCAGCGGCGGCGATACCGGCCATGCAGAAAGCGTGAAGATCACCTACGATCCGGCGCAGGTCAGCTACGGCAAGCTGCTGCAGATCTTCTTCTCGGTGGCGCACAATCCGACGGAGCTCAATCGCCAGGGGCCGGACAGCGGCACGCAATACCGCTCGGCGATCTTCCCGCAAACGCCGGCGCAGCGCAGCGTGGCGGAAAAGTACATCGCCCAGCTGGATGCCTCGCGCGTGTTCAAGAAGCCGCTGGCGACCAGGATCGAAATGGACAAGGCGTTCTACCCGGCCGAGACCTATCACCAGAACTTCCTGACGCTGCACCCCAGCCACCCGTACATCGCCTTCAACGACCTGCCGAAGGTCGAGAACCTGAAGCGTATCGCGCCGGATGTGTATCGCGCCGATCCGGTGCTGGTCCGCAAGGGGCTGTAGTACAATTACAGCAAAATACTATGCGGCCAAGCGCCATGGACACCAGAGACGATCCCTCCCCCGATTCACCGCTGCGCCGCCGCTTGCTGGGCGGCCTGTTGTCCGCTGCAGCACCTGCGCTGCCGCTGATTTTGCCGTCCAGCGCCCGCGCGGCCGATGCGCCTATCCAGGTCGGTGGCCTGCCTGTCACCTGTAATCTGACGCTGCCGGTGGCCTGCATGGCGAAGGCCACCGACGCCGGCAAGCCGGGCGCGCTGCCGCGCGGCTTCGAATACAGCAAATACAACGGCTGGCCCGAAATCAAGGAATCGTTGATGACGGGCCGCATCCAGGCCGCCTACATGCTGGCGCCGCTGGTGATGGACCTTGCCGACAAACGCATCCCGGTCAAGATCGTCTCGTTGGGCCACCGTTCGGGCGCCGTCATCATGGTGCGCACCGATTCGGCCTATAAAAAATTCTCCGACATGCGCGGCAAGCGCATCGCCATACCAAGCCGCTTCGCAGTGGACTTCCTGTTCCTGCGCAAAATGCTGGCGCGCGAGAAGATGACGCCCAAGGACATCGAGATCGTCGAGATGGCGCCGCCGGACATGCCGGCCGCGCTGTACGCCAAGGCGGTGGACGGCTACTGCACCGGCGAACCTTTCGGCGCCGCAGCGCAGCGCGCAGGCTACGCCCGTCCGCTGGCGATGACGCGCGACGAGTGGCGCAACTACATTTGCTGCGTGCTGACGGTACGCGAAGAACTGATCAAGGAAAACCGCCCGCTGGTGCAGGAGTTGGTCAACTACGTGCAGGCTGCCGGCAGCTGGCTCGATTCGACTCCGGTCAGCCGCGAGAAGGCGATCACCATCGCCGCCGGCCGCAAGTACTTCAACCAAGACCCGAACATCCTGCGCTTCGTGATGCAGAACCCGGCCGACCGCGTGACCTACGGCGACCTGCGCATGATACGCGCCGAGTTCGACGAATTGATGCAGCTGTCGATCGAAGCAGGCACCATCAAACACCCCATCGCCTACGAGTCTTATGTGGACGAGAGCTTCGTCAAGGCCATCAAGCCGGTGGCCATCAACATATGAGCAAGTTGAGGATAGCGTTATTGGCGATCGCAATGTCGATCGCCTTCGGTGCGCGAGCCGCCGACACTCTCGGCTTGAAGGCCGGCGTATTCGATCCGCCGCGCATGGCGCCCGACTTCACGGTGCGCGGCTCGGACGGCAAGGACCTGAAACTGAGCCAGTACCGGGGCAAGCTGGTGCTGCTCGAATTCGGCTACACCTCGTGCGTGGATGTTTGCCCGGTGTCGCTGGGGATGCTGGCCGAGGCGCGCCGGCAGATGGGCGCGCAGGCCAGCCAGTTGCAGGTCATCTACGTCACCGTCGATCCCGAGCGCGACACGCCCGAGCGCATGCGGAACTACCTGCGCGCTTTCGATCCGACCTTCATCGGCGCCACCGGCACGCCGCAGCAAATGGCGCGCGTACGCCAGGACTACGGCATCACCGCCACCAAGAAGATGATCGACGGTAGCAAGACCGAATACATCGTCGGCCATTCCTCGTACCTGTACTTCGTCGATCGCAAGGGAAGCTTGCGCGCGTTGCTGCCGTTCGGGCGCACCGCCGCCGACGTGGTGCACGACGCCACGCTGCTGTTGAAGAATTGAGTACGCAGCGTCTACGCAAACCGGCAGTCATCGCGCTGGGCCTTGCCGCCACCGGCGTCGTGGCCCTGTGCGCATGGGCCGCGCTGGCGCCGCTCGCCCTGCCCTCGCGCGACGAGCTGTTTGAAATCCCCAGCGGCACCTGGGCGCGCCGCATGGCCGGCGACAAGGTGGAGATCCTGCCTGCCGAAATCCATCTGACGCAGGGCGCGAACGACGTGCTCCTGCTGCGCAACAAGGACAGCGTGCCGCAGATTTTCGGGCCGGTGCTGATCATGCCGGGCCAGAGCTTCCGGCTGCCGTTCGAAACCGTCTCCGTCAACGACTTCGCCTGCACCGCGCACGCCAGCGGACAAATGCGGGTGGTGGTCGACGCCATGCCAACCGCCGGCTGGCCGCGCCTGAAGTGGCGCGCATTGCGTGCCTGGGCACGCGCACCGCATATGTTCTCAACTTAATTGGACGTTATGGAAAAACTCAAGAAAATCCTGCCGCCGGTGGCGGTGCTGGCCGCGTTGATCGCCGTGTGGTGGATCGTGGTGGTGCAGACCGAGAGCGTGATCTTCCCGACGCCGCTGCAAGTGGTGACCGGCACGCTGGAGCTGGCCGAAGACGGCACGCTGTGGGAGCATATCGGCGCCTCGCTGTTCCGCGTCGGTACCGGCTTCGGGCTGGCGGCGGCGGTGGCGATTCCGCTCGGCCTGTGGATGGGCCGCGTGGATGGCGCCTACACCACGCTCA
Source organism: Duganella sp. S19_KUP01_CR8 (assembly GCF_036688705.1). Classification (NCBI taxonomy): domain Bacteria; kingdom Pseudomonadati; phylum Pseudomonadota; class Betaproteobacteria; order Burkholderiales; family Oxalobacteraceae; genus Duganella; species Duganella sp. S19_KUP01_CR8. The sequence continues at coordinate 71,531 of NZ_JAQQPR010000032.1, forward strand.
ATCCCATCTTCCAGATCCTGCGGCCGATCTCGCCGATCGCGTGGATACCGCTGGCGATCCTGTGGTTCGGCGTGGGCAACCTGTCGCCGATCTTCCTGATCTTTATCGCCGCCGTGTTCCCGATGATCGTGCAGACCGCATCCGGCGTGCACACCATCGAGCGGCGCTACCTGCGGGCGGCGGAGAACTTCGGCGTCTCCAAGACGACGCTGTTCCGGCAGGTGATCATACCGGCGGTGCTGCCGGAGATTATCATCGGCATGCGCATCGCGCTAGGCGTGGCGTGGCTGGTGGTGGTGGCGGCCGAGATGATCGCGCTGCGTTCCGGCCTGGGCTACCTGATCATGGACTCGCGCAACGCCGGCAACCGCTATGACCTGGTCATCGCCGGCATGATCATCATCGGCATCATCGGCCTGATACTGGACGCGGTGATGCGCAAACTCGAAGGCCTCAAATCGGTAAGGTGGCGCTATGGACGCTAAAATCGTCGTCAACGATATCAAGAAAAACTTCAAGGAGCTGCCGGTGGTCGGCGGCGTCAGCCTGGATGTGAAGGACGGCGAATTCGTCGCCATCGTCGGCCCGTCCGGCTGCGGCAAATCGACGCTGATGAAGATCATCGCCGGCTTCGAGCAGCCCAGCGAGGGCGAGGTGCGCATCGACGGCATGGTGCGGCGCGGGCCCAGTCCCAAGGGCATCGCGATCTCGCAGCATGGCTCGGTGTTCCCGTGGCTGACGGTGCAGCAAAACCTGATGTTCGGCCTGACCGGCAACGGCCATGGCGACAAGTCGGCGCTGGCCGATCACTATGCGGAGATGGTGGGCTTGAAGGGTTTCGAGAACAGCTATCCGCACGAACTGTCGGGCGGCATGCTGAAACGGGTGGAGCTGGCGCGGGCCTTCGTGGTCAAGCCGGAGATCCTGTACATGGACGAGCCCTTCTCCGCGCTGGACGCGTTGATGAACCTGAAGATGCGCACCGAACTGCTGCGCATCCTTTCCGAGGAACGCCACACGGTGATCCTGATTACGCACGATGTGGAGGAAGCGCTGTTCATGGCGGACCGCATCCTGGTGCTGTCGCCGCGGCCGACGCGGATACAGGCGTCGTTCGACGTGCCGCATCCGCATCCGCGCAAGCTGTCCCGTCCCGAGTTCCAGGAGATGAAGGAACAGATCCTGCGCGAACTGGGCGTGACTATTTGACCTGCTTGAGCACTTCCAGCACGGCCTCGGTCACGGCTTCAGGCTTGTCTGCCTGAATCCCGTGGCCGGCGCCGGCCACGATGCGCTGCGTACCGCGCGTGGACAGTGCGGCCATCTGCTTCTGGATCGCGACGTTCTCGTCTTCCATCGCTTTATTCAGCGCGCTTTGCGGCTGGTTCGGCACCGCGTATGGGCTCACGCCGCGCGTCAGCACCACAAGCGGCAGGTCGCCGAGCGGGCGGCGCAAGGCGCGCAGCTGTTCGTCGCTGTCCTTCATCGCATTCCATTCCGCCACCGTGGTGCGCCAGTAGAGCGGCTTGCGCTCCTGCGCCACTACCACTGAGCCAAGCGCAGGGCCGAAGAAAGCCGAAGGATCGCCGATGCAGTTCTTCTGCTGCTGGCTGCCCGCCGCGATACCCTTGCCTTTGCTGGCGGCGGCCAGGCAGTACTGGTTCTGCTGCTCGACCATGCCGTAGATCTGCTTGATCTTCCCCTCGGTGGCTTTATCGAGGCGCGCGGTTTCGTCTTCATGCTGCGCCTCGACCAGCACCAGGCCCTTGACCTCGTCCGGATAGCGGTAGGTGTAGACCTGCACGTTGGCGCCGCCGAGCGAATTGCCAACCAGGATATACGGCGGCTTGACGTCGGCGCCGGCCAGTAGCTTGTGCAGATCCTCGGCCACGTTTTCGGAAGTGTTAGGGCGCGTGGCCGGATCGCTGAAGCCGAAGCCGGCGCGGTCGAACACGCAGGCGCGCGTGTGCTTGGCCACTTCCGGCTGCACCTTGAACCACGCCCAACCGGCGTCGCCCGACGGCGAGTCGAACAACACGGTGGTGGCGCCCTCGCCGCTGCAATGCAGATTCATCTTGCGGCCGCCGACATCGATCAACTGCTGCGGCTTGGCAAACGCGCGGCCGCCATCGCTCTTCACGGCGGAAGCCGCCAATACCGGGGAAACCGCGGCGGCGGCCAGCGCCAGCAGTGCAAAACGGAACAAAGGTTGGGTCATTCAGTTCATCCTTAAATGGGAAAAATCCGGGGTCAGGTCCCCCATTAGAGCATGAGGTCGGCTGTTCAACCGCACTCATGCTCTAATGGGGGACCTGACCCCGGGTTTAGCGGACGGCGAGGGAGACGCTGGCGGGGAACTGCGGGGCGCGGCGGTGTAGCGTCGCCTGTTCGTAGGAGTAGGCCATGCGGATCAGCGAGGCTTCGCTGTAGGCGGCGCCGACGAAGGACAAGCCTACCGGCAGGCCGTGTACATACCCCGCCGGCACCGTGATGTGCGGGTAGCCCGCCACCGCCGCCGGCGACGAGAAGCTGCCGCCGAAATGGTCGCCGTTGATGAAGTCGGTCAGCCAGGCGGGGCCGCCGGTCGGCGCCACCAGGGCGTCGAGCTGGTGCTCGCGCATCACCTGGTCGATGCCTTCGGCGCGCGAGTAGCGATGGTTGTTGGCCAGCGCGTCGCGGTAGGCCGGCGTGTCGAGATCGCCCTTGGCTTGCGCGCGCTCCAGGTATTCCTGGCCGAAGTACGGCAGCTCCTGCTGGTGGTTCTTCTGGTTGAAGGCGATGACGTCGGCCATGTTGGACACCGGCGCGTGCGGCGCGTACTCCTTCAGGTAGGCAGCCAGGTCGGCCTTGAATTCGTACAGCAGCACTTCGGTCTCGCTGTCGCCGTATTTGCCGACGTTGGGGACTTCGGTGTCGACCAGGATCGCGCCCTGCGCCTTCAGGTCCAGCAGCGCTTTTTCGATCACCGCGTCCAGCTCGTCGTTGGTGCCGAAGAAGTTGCGGGCCACGCCGATGCGCTTGCCCTTCAAGCCGCCCTTCTCCAGCGCGGCGCGGTAGTCGCCCGCCTTGCCGGCCCCCTCCTGCGTGACCGGATCCTTCGCATCGACGCCGGTCATCGCGGCCAGCATCAGGGCGGCGTCGGCGACGCTGCGCGCCATCGGTCCGGCCGTGTCCTGCGAGTGGGCGATCGGGATGATGCCGCTGCGGCTGACCAGCCCCAGCGTCGGCTTGATGCCGACCAGGCCGCAGATCGAAGCGGGCGAGACGATCGAACCGTCGGTCTCGGTGCCGACCGCCAGCGTGGCAAGGCCGGCGGCAATCGCCGCGCCCGAGCCGGAGCTGGAGCCGCTGCAATTGCGGTCCAGCGAATATGGATTAAGCGTCAGTCCGCCGCGCCCGCTCCAGCCGCTGACCGAATGCGTCGAGCGCATATTGGCCCATTCGCTCAGGTTGGTCTTGCCGATGATGACGGCGCCGGCCGCGCGCAACTGGGCGGCGACATGGGCGTCGCGCGCGGCGCGGATGCCGTTCAGCGCCAGCGAGCCTGCGGTGGTGCTCATGCGGTCGCCGGTGGCGATGTTGTCTTTGAGGAGGACGGGGATGCCGTGCAGCGGGCCGCGCACGCGCTTGAGGTTGCGCTCGCGGTCCATGTCCAGCGCGATCTTCAGCGCTTCGGGATTGATTTCGATGATGGCGTTGAGGCGGGGGCCGGCTTTGTCGATGGTCTTGATGCGGGCCAGGTATTGCGAGGTCAGCGAGTGCGAGGTCAGCTTGCCGGCCTCCATCATCTGCTGCTGTTCCCAGACGCCGGCATCGAGGATGCCGCCAGGACCGTGCTTGGACGCCGCACCCGCCGGCGCCGCCAGCACCCGGTTGCTGCCCGCAATGGCCCCTGCGGCCACGCCGATACGAACGAATTCCCTGCGATCCATGCCATCCTCGTGAGTGGTTTGAACTGATCACCAATGCGCACTATTTGTTGCGTCGCATAAATATATCAGCGTGTTGCCACCTACACCACAGAAATTATTACAAATCAGCAAATAATTACTAACTTCCAATAAAAAAAGCACGCCGGCATGTGTTTAACATGCGCTGGCGTGCTTTTTTAGCACTAAAACCGATTAGTTACGAACGATACGCTTGTATTCGTTGGTACGGGTGTCGATTTCGATGACGTCGTCCTGGCTCACGAACAGCGGCACTTGCACGGTGTGGCGGTGGGCTTCGATGGCGTTTTCGATCTTGGCTTCTTTCAGGACGTTGCCCGAAGTGTTGCCTTTAACCGCAGGCTCCGAGTACACGACCTGGCGTGCGATGGTGGTTGGCAGTTCAACCGAGATCGCTTTGCCGTCGTAGAACACGGCTTCGCATTCCATACCGTCTTTCAGGTAGTTCAGCGCTTCGCCCAGGTTTTCTTCTTCGATTTCGTATTGCTCGTAGTCGGTGTCCATGAACACGTACAGCGGATCAGCGAAGTACGAGTAGGTCACTGGCTTCTTGTCCAGAACGACTACGTCGAACTTGTCGTCGCCGCGGAACACGTTTTCCATTGGGGTGTTGGTCAGAAGATTCTTCATCTTCCATTTGTACGTGAAGCCCGTGCGGCTCGAACCGTTGACGTCGGAGCGCAGAACGATCATAGGCTTGCTGTCAACCATGATGATGTTGCCAACACGAATTTCTTTTGCAGGTTTCATAGAGAGTGTACGTAAAAAGTAGGTTGCGTAAAAATCATCTGTCGCCAGGCTGAACGCCCAAAGCTCACGGTTGATCGGGTAAAAATGCGCTAGAGATTAACCCGGCATTATACCTTGTTTTTCCCGCACCGCCTATCTCAGCGTGGCGGCGAACGCCATCAGATTGGCGGCCAGGTCGCCGTTGGCCAGCATTTGCGCCTGCCACTCGCCAGCGCGCGCCTGCATGGCCGGCATCTGCTGCGCGAAGGCTAGCCACAGCGCCTGCCAGCCGCTGCCCTCGCCCGCCGTCGGCGCGCCGTTCCAGCGCAGCGAAAATTCGGCCAGCGCATCGAGTTCGACGGCGTAGCGCTGCAGGAAGGCGCGCAGCTTTTTGTGATGCAGGTCTTCGTCCTGCGGATAGATGTGCCAGACGAAGGGCTTGCCGGCCCACTGCGCGCGCACGAAGGAATCCTCGCCGCGCACGAAGTTCAGGTCGCAGGCCCACAGCAACTTGTCGTAGTCCGGCTGCGGCACGAAGGGCAGCACGCGCAGCGTCAGCGCGCCGTCGGTGGCGCTGACGCCGGCCTTGGCCTCAGTACCGAGGAAGGCTTGCACCGTCTCGGCCGCCACGCCTTCCGGCACCAGGCAGGTGACGGCCTGGTCGCCCTGGCGCCAGACATCCAGCAGCGCCGAGACCGGCGCGTGCGGGTAGCAGAACAGCGAGACCTTGGTGGCCGCCATCTCAGCCGGCGTGACGCCGAAGCGCGCCAGGAACTCCGCCATCGCCGCCGGCGAGGACTGGAACTGGCGGCGCTGCTCATCGAGCTCCACTTCGCGCAGCAGGCCGCCGGTTTTGTCGGTGAAGCCGGGGAAGAAGAAGTGCTTGGTCAGCGGCAGGCGCGGATGCGGCGACGTCAAGCGATGGCAGCCTTCGACCCACTCCTCCGCCGTCAGGCCTTCCAGGTTGAACCACACCGGACGCGGCTCGCACTGCGCCATCGCTTCGATGTAGCCGGGCGGGATGTCGACCGCGAAAAATTCGATGACGATGTCGGCCACGTCGGCCGGCGTGTAGACGCCGTCCTGGTCGCGCCAGTGGCGCACCTGCACGCCATCGAGTTGCTGGTCGTCGGCGGCGGTATCGACCTCGGGGCAGATGCGGCGGAAGCTGGCCAGGTCGTCGACCCACAGCGTGACGTTGATGTAGTGCTCGCGCCGCAACTGGCGCGCAAGACGCCAGCAGATGCCGATGTCGCCGTAGTTGTCGACGACGCGGCAGAACAGATCGAGGCGGCGAAATTTTTTCATGATGAGTCGGGAAAACGTGAGGCTGGATGATACCTGATTAACCTGCGAGGGCCACCAAGAATACCAAAACTTCCGCTCACTGACCCGGTCAAATCCCTTCCAGCGCAGGTCCACGCGGTAGGCAGACAGCGCTGGCTAATAGCAACCACAACAAGGAGATGTCATGAACGAGTATCAACAGTACTATGCACAACAACTAGCACCGCAACAACTGGGCGACTTGGCACCGCAAGGTTTCTTCGGCGGCTTGCTGGGCGCACCGCTGGGTGGCCTGATCGGTCGCGGCATCGGCGGGCTGTTCGGCAATTCCCGTCTCGGCGGCCAGATCGGCCAGGCGGCCGGCGGCATCGGCGGCTCCTTCCTCCCACTGGGCGTCGACCCGGTGACTGCCGCCTACGCACAACAAGCACAACAACAGCAACTGCAGCAGCTACAACAGGCCCAGCTCGCACCACAGGGCTGGTTTGGCAACATCATCAAGAGCGTGGCGCAACCACTGGGCGGCGCCATCGGCGGCGCTTTCGGTAACGCCGGCCTGGGCAACACCATCGGCGGCATCGCCGGCCAACTGGGCGGCATGCTGCCGTTCGCGGCCGATCCGGTGCAGCAAGCCTATGCCCAGCAAGCAGCGCAGCTCCAACAACTACAACAGCTGCAAGCACAAGGCCTGGCTCCACAAGGCTGGTTCGGCAATATCATCAAGAGCGTGGCGCAGCCGCTGGGCGGGATGATAGGCGGCGCCTTCGGCCATCAAGGGCTCGGCAACACCATCGGCGGCATCGCCGGCCACCTGGGCGGCATGCTGCCGTTCGCGGCCGATCCGGTGGCGCAAGCCTATGCACAGCAGGCGGCGCAGCTGCAAGCGCAAGGCCTGGCGCCACAGGGCTTCTTCGGCGACCTGCTGCGCCAGCGCGGCAACACCGGCATCATCAGCCCACCGATCTTCGGCCGGACCGGCATCGGCAGCCCAGGCATCGGCTATCCCGGCCCCAACATCGCCAACATGCTGCCATTCGCCGCCGACCCCGTGTCGCAAGCCTATGCGCAGCAAGCCCAGGACGCGCAGCTGCAACAGCTGCAGGCACAAGGCCTGGCGCCGCAAGGCTGGTTCGGCAACATCATCAAGAGCGTGGCGCAGCCACTGGGCGGCGCGATCGGCGGCGCCTTCGGCAATGCGGGACTGGGCAACACCATCGGCGGCATCGCCGGGCAGCTGGGCGGCATGTTGCCGTTCGGCGTAGATCCGGTGACGGCGGCTTATGCACAGCAACAACAGCAGTTGGCCCAGCTGACGCAGCAGGCACAACTGGCAAACGCCGGCAACGGGCTGTATGGCGGCCAAACCCTGCATTGACCGCGCGCTGAGGCGCTGACCGGACGGCGCCGCCGTCCCTGCCCTCCGACGGCGGCGGCCGCGGAGGGCGCTGCACTTTTCAAGGAGACCCTTATGTTTGAAACCCAAGGCGCGCCAGCCAAGAAGGCCAGGTATCTGATCCATGCCACCGGCGGCGCGCCGCTGGCCGATTTCCTGGCGCTGGCCGACGTCGACCCCGAGATCACGGTGGTCGACGTCATCGGCCCGCGCGACCAGCCACATACGGCGGTCGTGGAAATCAGTCCCGACAAAGCCCGCGTGCTGGAGCTGCATTTCCGCAGCACCGGCACGCCCTCCCACCAATTGACGATAGAACCGGACCAGCCGCTGTCGCTTTTCGACCGCGAGCTGCCCGATCCGATTTGAAAGGAAAGTCCATGCCCAAACCCTCCAACGATGGCGTCTCGTCGTCCCCGGATTCCACGCTTTCCGGCGGCGGCGAAACTGCCAGCTCCACAGAAAACACCGGCCGCTCGGCGCGCAGCTCCAGCAGCAGCTCCGGTCCGGCCTCGACTGCCGGCGACACGACGACCGATGCCGCCGGCGATCCCGGCAGGCGCCCAGCCGACAGCGGCGGCCGCACGGTCGGCGCGCGCAGGAAGCAGTATGTGATCGCGCCGCGCCAGCCGGACGGCTTGCAGGCCTTGAGTTTCCAGCCGCTGCAATTCTCGGCGCTGGAGCAGGCGCTACGCAGCAGCAACGACATCGAAGTGGTCGACACGGTCGGCCCGAAATCCGTGCTTGGCGCACTGGCCGACGGCATGGGCGGCTCGCAAGGCGTGCTGGTGGCGCGCATGACGGAACAGAAAGCCGCCGTGCTGCATCAACAAGGCCAGGGCCGGCTGCTGGTGGAAAATGACCAGCACCTGAACCTGATGGACCCGGCGCTACGCCAGCCGGCCATGGTGACCGGCACGATGTCGGCCAGCGGCGGCCCGGTGCTCAATGCCGTGATCAGCGTGATCGGCAAGGACGGTGCGCCGCAGGCGGAAGCGGAAGTGTCGTTGTTCGGCAGCATGCTGCCGGCCAGCGGCGTGACCGACGCCAACGGCCAGGTCACGCTGTCGTTGTTCGGCGAAACACCGGAATCGGTGCGCGGCCTGTACGTCAAGCCCAAGTCCGACTACTGGAGTTTCTACCAGCGCGACCCCGACATCAGCACCGACGAGGCCAATGTCGTGGCGCTGCGGGCGCTGTCGGACTGGCCGTCGCTGGCAGGCTTCCCGCGCCAGCGCGCCTACGGCTGGGGCCAGAAGGCGATGCGGCTGGATCAGCTGCCCGGCAATTATCGCGGCCAGGGGATCAAGATCGCCATCATCGATTCCGGCGCGGCCACCACCCACGCCAACCTGAAAGGCATCAAGGCCGGCTTCGATGTGCTGAACAAGAAGACCAATCCGGACGGCTGGGACCAGGACACGCTGGGCCACGGCTCGCACTGCGCCGGCGTGATCGCGGCGGCCGACATCGCCTCCGGCATACGCGGCTTCGCGCCGGACGCGGAAGTCCACGCCTGCAAGCTGTTCCCCGGCGGGCAGATCAGCCAGTTGATCGATGCGCTGGAATACTGCATCGACAAGCAGATCGACGTGGTCAACCTGAGCCTGGGCGGGGCCGAAGTGTCGGAAGCGCTGGAGCAGCAGATCGTGCGCGCCAAGCGGGCCGGCATCGCTTGCATCGTCGCGGCCGGCAATTCGGGCGGCGCGGTGCAATACCCCGCCTCGTCGCCGAATGTGCTGGCGGTGGCGGCGGTGGGCAAGCTCGACGAATTCCCGGCCGACAGCTATCACGCGCAGACGCTGGACCAGAATGTCGACGCCTACGGTTATTTCACGGCCAAGTTCAGCTGCTTCGGACCGCAGGTGGCGGTGTGCGCGCCGGGCGTGGCCATCACGTCTTGCGTGCCGCCGAATAATTTCGCGGCCTGGGACGGCACCTCGATGGCGACCCCGCACGTGACCGGCCTGGCGGCGCTGACCTTGGCGCACCACCCGGACTTCCAGTCGCCGCAATACAAGGCGCGCGGGGCCGAGCGGGTCGAGCGGCTGTTCCAGATCATCCGCGCCAGCGCGCACCGGGTCAGCCTGGCCGACCAGAGCCGCACCGGTTTCGGCATGCCGGATGTGCTGGTGGCGGTGGGCTTGCAGACGCAGGCCAACCAGCAGCCGGCACAGGTGGCGCCGCAGCAGGCCAGCGTGATGTCGCCGCTGATGGCGTCGCCGCAGTTGGGCGGTGCGATCGGTGGCGCAATGGGTGGCGCGATGGGCAGCCTGTTGGGCGGCGGCTCGGTCTACGATCCGCTGGACGTGGCGCGGGCGGCGCAGCTGGCCGCCTACGGCACGCAATGGCCGCAGCTGCATATGGGCCGCTTCCCGCTGCCGCAGCCATACAACCCCATCATGTGGTAGCTCCGGAAATGCAAAAAGCCGCACAAGGCGGCTTTTTGCATGCTTACTGCTTGACTGGCGTCCCCAAGGGGATTCGAACCCCTGTACTCACCGTGAAAGGGTGATGTCCTAGGCCTCTAGACGATGGGGAC
>NZ_JAQQPR010000033.1:0-77462 GCF_036688705.1 Duganella sp. S19_KUP01_CR8
GCCCCGGCCCGACGCCGGCCCCGCGCGCGCGCAGGCGGCGCAAGGTGTTGCTGGCGGAAGACAACCCGGTCAACGTCGAGGTGGCCAGCGCCATGCTGGAAGGGCTGGGCCTGGAAGTGAGCCGCGCCCGCAACGGCGAGGAAGCGCTGCAGGCGGTGCAGGCGGCCGAGTTCGACCTGATCCTGATGGATTGCCAGATGCCGGTCATGGACGGCTTCGCCGCGACCACGGAAATCCGCCGCCGCGAACAGCAGCGCGGGCGCGGGCGCAGCATGCCCATCGTCGCCATCACCGCCAACGCCCTGCAGGGCGACCGCGAATCCTGCCTGGCCGCCGGCATGGACGACTACCTGAGCAAGCCCTTCACGCAGCAGGCGTTGGGACAGACCATTTCCCGTTGGATCAGCCTGCCGCGCAAGCCGGCCGCGCCGGAAGCGCCGGAGCCGCGCCCCGCAGCCCCGGTCGCCTCCGCCAACGGCCAGATCAACCGCCAGGCGCTGGAAAACATCCGCGCCCTGAGCGCCACCAAGGGCGACGCGCTGCTGGAGCGCGTGCTGCACGCCTATCTCGACGACACCCCCAAGCACTTGCACACGCTGCGCCAGGCCATCGGCACCCGCAACATCAGCCAGATGCGCAAGGCCGCCCACAGCCTCAAGTCCAGCAGCGCCAACGTCGGCGCCGACGCGCTGGCGCAGCGCTGCAAGGAGCTCGAGCAGCTGGGACGCAACGACACCACCGCCGGCGCCGCTGTCCTGCTGGCCGATATGGAACGCTCTTTCCAGGCCGTGCGGCAGGCATTGGGAGCCATCCTGGAAAAGGAAACATGACATGCCTAGCTCCTCCTCCCCCAAGCGCGGCCTGGTACTGGTCGCCGACGACGATCCGGTGATGCGCCTGTTGATGCTGGAAATGCTGGGCCAGGTCGGCCTGGACGCGGTCGAGGCCGAAGACGGCCTGCAAGCCGTGGCCTTGTTCCAGAGCATGGCGCCGGACCTGCTGCTGCTCGACGTCGACATGCCCGGCATGGACGGCTTCGCCGTGTGCCGCGAAATCCGCCGGCTGGAAACCCAGACCACCGTGCCCATCATCATGGTCACCGGCGGCGACGAGCTGGAATCGGTGACCCAGGCCTACGAGGCCGGCGCCACCGATTTCGTCTCCAAGCCGATCAACTGGCCCATCCTCGGCCACCGGGTGCTGTACGTGCTGCGCGCCAGCGACGCCATCACCCGCCTGCGCATCGCCGACGCCCACCACCGCGCGGTGCTGGCGGCGATCCCGGACACCTTCTTCCGCATGAACAAGGAAGGCTACTACCTCGACTACGAGCAGGGCCACGAAGCCAGCGGCGTGTTCGACAGCGACCAGTGCGTGGGCCGCCACCTGAACCAGGTGCTGCCGGACGACATCGCCAAGCACATGCTGGAGCAGGTGCAGACCGTGCTCGACACCCAGCACATCCGCTCGCTCGACTACGAACTGCCCATCCCCGGCGCGGCCCCGCGCGCGCGCCAGGGCGAACACGCGGTGGCGCCGCCGGTGCGGCATTTCGAGGCGCGCCTGGTGGCCACCGGTCCGGATGAAGTGCTGGGCCTGGTGCGCGATATCAGCGAACGCAAGCGCACCGAGGAACAGATCCGCCGGCTGGCCTACTGCGACAGCCTGACCGGCATCCCCAACCGCCAGGCCTTCCTCGAGACGCTGGAGGCCGAGCTGGTCCGCTCGCGCAAGGGCAACAAGAAATTCGCCGTGCTGTTCATGGACCTGGACGCCTTCAAGCGCATCAACGACACGCTGGGCCACGACGTTGGCGACCACCTGCTCAAGGCGGTCTCCGAGCGCCTGCGCGAAACCACCCGGCCCAGCGACCTGGTCTCGCGCACCGAAGTCGGCAGCAACAACCTGGCGCGCCTGGGCGGCGACGAGTTCACCATCCTGATCCCCGACCTGGAGCGGGTGGAAAATGCCCTCAACGTGGCCCACCGCGTCAAGGAAGCCATGCGCCGCCCCTTCCTGCTCGACACCAACGAGATCTTCGTCACCGCCAGCATCGGCATTTCGCTGTACCCGGAGGACGGTGAGGACTGCAACTCGCTGCTCAAATACGCCGACACCGCGATGTACCACGCCAAGAACTGCGGCAAGAACAACGCCAAGCTATACAGCTCGTCGCTGACGATGCAGATCATGAGCCACGTCAAGCTGGAAGTCGGCCTGCGCAAGGCGCTGCAGAACAATGAGCTGTATCTGCTGTACCAGCCGCAGATCGACGTCTCCAGCGCCCAGATCGTCGGCGTCGAGGCGCTGGTGCGCTGGCGCCACCCGGAACGCGGCATCATCTCGCCGACCGAGTTCATCCCGCTGGCCGAGGAGACCGGCCTGATCGTGCCGATCGGCGAATGGGTGTTGCGCACCGCCTGCCGGCAGGCGATGGCGTGGCAGGCCGCCGGCAAGCAGCCGGTGCGGGTGGCCGTCAACCTGTCGGCCAAGCAGTTCAAGGATGAGAACCTGAGCCAGATCGTGCTGTCCACGCTGCACGAAACCGGCTTGCCGGCCGAGCTGCTGGAACTGGAGCTGACCGAAGGCACGCTGATGGACGACGCCCGCGCCACCATGGTCACGCTGGAGCAGCTGCGCGGCATCGGCGTCTATCTGTCGATCGACGATTTCGGCACCGGCTATTCGTCGATGAACTACCTGAAGCGCTTTGACGTGCGCGCGCTGAAGATCGACAAGAGTTTCATCAGCGGCCTGCCGCAGGATTCGGAGAACGCCGCCATCACCCGCGCCATCATCGCCATGGCGCACGGCCTGAAGATGGCGGTCGTGGCCGAAGGCGTGGAGACCGGCGCCCAGTTGCTGCTGCTGGAACAATACGGCTGCGACCTGGCGCAGGGCTACTACCTTGGCCATCCGTCGCCGCCCGAATCGATCGACCTCATGCTCATCAACCAGTTCCCTCTGAACGGCTTGGCGGCCGGCGACGATGGACACGCGATAAAGTTCCGCGCCCAGCTTTGACGTCCATCGCCTCCCTGTCGGCTCAGCTGCCTAAGATGGTCAGTCTGAGCTAAGGAGGCCACATGGACGAGCAAGAACATTCCTTCCGCCTGGTGTTCACACCCGAGCGGCATCACCACCGCCATCCGCTGGTGCTGCGCGCGGCCGCCGCATCCAGGCGGGTCGACGCGCTGTTCAAGGCCATGTCGCGCGACTACCTGCTGCGCGAGCAATTCATCACCGACCCGGCCCAGGTGCTGGCCGATTTTGCCGTCGGCGAAAAGCTGCCGGAGCAGCGCGCCTCGGTCAGCAACCAGCTGGTGTATTCGATCCTGGCCAACCGCCACATGCGGCGCTGGCTGCGCAACTACGCGGCCGATCACCAGGACACCACGCCCAGCCGCACCGAGTTCATGACCGCGTTCGGCAACGCCGTCATCAAGCATGGCGACTACCACATCGTGCTGGCGCTGGTCCGCGCCAGCATCGAAGAAAAATCGCCGTTTTCCCTCGGCGGCATGGAGCAGGCGATGCTGTTCACGAGCAGCCCCATCTTCGCCAGCGGCTTCCTGGTGCCGACCGACCACCGTACCATCAACGACTCCAACAGCACGCAGAACTTCGAGCACAGTTCGGCCACCATCGGCACCGGCCCCGGCACCGACGAAGGCACCGAAGTGGGCACGGATACCGGTACCCAGACAGGCACCCACACGGGCACGGACACCGGCACCGATACCGGCACGGACACCGGAACGAATACCGGCACCGACACGGGGACCGATACGGGAACCAACACCGGCACGGATACGGGCACCAACACCGGCACCGACAGCGGCACCAATACCGGCACGGACACCGGCACCGACGAAGGCACGAACACCGGCACCGACAACAACGAATACGATCCCTATCGCGGCCAGGAATACGTGCGCGTCACGATCGAGGCGCTGGTGCAGTACGCCCAGATCCTGGAGTCGCGCGGCATCCTCGCCATCTCGGAGGCGGAATTCAATGTCGCCCGCTGACTCGGAGGCACCGCTGCTGCGCCGGCGCGCGCACACGCTGTCCATCATGCCGACCTTCACCTGCCCGGCCGAATGCGCGGATTGCGGCACCCTCTCCAGCCCGCGCGAGCGCAACCGGCTGGAGCTGGCGCCCATCCTCGCCGCCATCGACGAAGCCAAGCAGCTCAAGTTCAGCAACGTCGTCTTCACCGGCGGCGAGGCCACGCTGGAGTGGAAGACCCTGCTGCAAGGCATACGCCGCGCCGCCGATCACAAGCTGCCGGTGCGCCTGGTCACCAACGCTCACTGGGCCACCAGCCTGGAGACGGCGCGCGAAAAGATCGCCGCGCTGATCGATGCCGGCCTCTCGGAAATCAACTACAGCACCGGCGACGAGCACGTGCGTTTCGTGCCGCTGAAGCGCGTGGTCCTGGCCACCGTGGCCGCCTGCGAGCGCCGCTTCCGCACCCACGTGATGATGGAGCTGAAGCAGGACCGCCACATCACGCCTGAGATGCTCACCGAGCATCCGCTGATCGCCGCCCTGCCCGCCGATCAATTCGCCGCGCTGACCGTGCTCAGCAGCCCTTGGATGCCGCTCCACCACGAAACCATCTACCGCTATCCCGAAGGCGTGGCCTGCGACGTCCAGGCGGCGGCGATACGCGGCGGCTGTTCCAGCGTGCTCAAGACCTACACCCTGCAGGCGGACGGCCGCGTCGGCTCCTGCTGCGGCCTGGGCCTGCGCGTCATCCCCGAACTCAACGTCGCCGACACCGGCCAGCCGGGCTTTCTGCGGCGCGCCATCGTCGAATCGGAGGAAGACTTCCTCAAGCTGTGGATACACCACCAGGGTCCGGCCAAGGTGGTCGCCTGGGCCGCCACGCACAACCCCGACATCAAATGGGAAGGCCTGTACGCCCATCAATGCCAGATGTGCCAGCGCCTGTACCACGACGATGCCGTGCGCAAGGTGATCGAGGAGCACTGGCAGGAAATGATCGCGGAGGTGCTGCAGGCGGCGTGGCTGGACGATGTGCACATCCCCGACTCGCTGGGCAGACTGAACACCGAAACCGCCTGAGAGCCGCCGCCATGACCTTGGAGAACCCAGCCGCGCCGCCGCTGCCGCCGCTAACGGTCGCCAAGCTGCGCCACGATGCGGAGCAGTTCGTCTACTTGCAGCGGCTGGGCGTACTGGGCGCCGAGTACAACGCCATCGTGCAACGCTACCGCCAACTGGCCGACCAGATGGCGGCCAACAACATCAGCAAGCGCGAGCGCCCGACTGCGGATGAGCTTGCCGGTATAGGCGACATCTACAACCGCATCGTCCACCGGCGCGCCACAGCGGCCATGGAGCAAACCTGCTCGGACAGCTGGCGCGGCGCAGATGTCGAACAGGCCTATCGCAGCACGCCGCCCGGCATCGTCGTCATCGACGACTTTCTTGCGCCGGCCGCGTTGGAAAGCCTGCGCCGCTTCTGCCTTGAATCGACTGTCTGGAACTCGCTGCGCTACTCGCACGGCCGTCTGGGCGCCTTGCAACGCGACGGCTTCAACTGCCCGCTGCTGGTTCAGCTGGCGCGCGAATTGCGCCGCGCCCTGCCCCGGCTGATCGGCGAACGCCACCCGCTGACGCAGCTGTGGGCCTACAAATATCCGCCCCACATGCCGGGCGACGACGTGCATGCCGACTTCGCCGCCATCAACGTCAATTTCTGGATCACGCCGGACGACGCCAACCTCGATCCAACCAGCGGCGGCATGCACATCTACGACGTCGAAGCGCCGCCGGACTGGGATTTCATCAGCTACAACCGGCGGCCGGACCTGATACGGCGCTACCTGGCCGAGGTCGGTGCGCAAGCGCGTTACGTGCCCTACCGGCAGAACCGCGCCATCATCTTCAACTCGGACCTGTTCCACGGCACCGCCGCCTGCACCTTCCGCGACGACTACGAAAGCCGTCGCATCAACGTCACCATGCTGTACGGCCATCGTCACGAGGACGACTTCCGCCGGCCGCCGCCTACACAAGAAAGTACGCCTTATGCAGACTGGCGTTCCGCCGCGCTGCGCCGTACCAACAGGAGACCGTGATGAGCTCGCAACTGGGACAGGATCACTTCGTGCTGGCGGTACTGAACGGCATGCGCGACGGCTACTTCCTCGACTCCGGCGCCGCCGACGGCGTCCGCTCCAGCAACACGCTGCTGCTGGAATCGGCCTACGGCTGGCACGGCATCTGCATCGAACCCAACGACCGCTACTTCCAGGCGCTGCAAAGGAACCGCCAGTGTTTATGCATACATGGCTGCCTCTACGACCACGAAGCTGAAGTCGAGTTCCTGGAAGGCGCCAACATGCTGGGCGGGATACTGCAGGAATACACGCCGGCCATGCTGCGCTACACGCACCATGTATTCGGCCCCGATCTGGCCTCCGTGCGCAAGCGAACGCGCACCATCGCCTCGGTGCTGTACGAATGCAGCGCGCCGCCGGTGATCGATTACTGGAGCCTGGACACCGAAGGATCGGAGTTGGCGATACTGAAGAGTTTCCCGTTTGACGACTACCGGCTGCGCGTGCTCACGGTGGAGCACAACCGCCAGCCGGTACGGGAGGATATCCGGAAATTCCTGGAAGCGCGCGGTTTCCGCCGCATCCACGACTTCGGCATCGACGACTGCTACCTCGGCCCCGATGCGCACGTGCCGCAAGGCGAGCCATATGCCGCCTGGCGCAGTGCGGCGCGGCACCGGCGTTAGAGTACGCCGTCCTGCTTCATGGCGGCGATGTCCTCGGCGCTGTAGCCCAGCGACTGCAAGACCTCGTCGTTATGCTGGCCCAGCGACGGGCCTATCCACCTGGTGTGGCCCGGCGTGGCCGACAGCTTGGGCGAGATCGCCGGCAGCTTGACCGGCGTGCCGTCGGCGAAGTGGTGCTGCTCGAACATCTCGCGGGCGATAAACTGCGGATCGACCATCATGTCGCGCACCGAATAAATTTTCCCGGCCGGCACGTCGGCCGCCTTCAGCACGGTCAGCGCGCTGTCGATGTCCTGGGTATCGCACCAGGCCTGGATCGCATCGTCGATCTCCTGCGTACGCGGCACGCGGCCGTCGTTGCGCTCCAGCTGGGGATCGCCGGCCATGTCGATGCGGCCCATGGCCAGCATCAGCCGCTTGAAGATCGCGTCGCCATTGCCGGCGATGACGATGTTCTCGCCATCGCTGGTGGTGTAGGTGTTCGACGGCACGATGCCCGGCAGCGCGCCGCCGGTACGCTCGCGCACCACGCCCGCGTGGTCGAACTCCGGCACCAGCGATTCCATCAGGTTGAACACGGATTCATACAAGGCCACGTCGACCATCTGGCCTTCGCCCTTGAGCTTGCCGCCGGTGGCGTCACGGTGGCGCAGCGCCATCATCGCGCCGATCACGCCGTGCAGGGCCGCCACCGAATCGCCGATCGACACGCCGACCCGCACCGGCGGCCGGTCCGCATGGCCGGACACGTAGCGCAGCCCGCCCATCGATTCGCCGATGGCGCCGAAGCCCGGCAGGTCCTTCATCGGCCCGGTCTGGCCGAAGCCCGACAGGCGCACCATGATGGTGGCGGGATTGGCGGCCTTCAGTTGCTCGTAGCCGATGTCCCACTTCTCCAGCACGCCGGGGCGGTAGTTCTCGATGATGATGTCCGCTTCCAGCGCCAGCTGGCGCGCGATGGCGCGGCCGCGCGCGTCCTTCAGGTTCAAGGTCAGCGATTTCTTGTTGCGCGACTGCACCGACCACCACAGCGAGGTGCCGTCCTTCAGCACCCGCCATTTGCGGATCGGATCGCCGCCGTCGGGCGACTCGATCTTGATCACCTCGGCGCCGAACTCGCCCAGCATGCGCGCACAAAAAGGGCCCGCGATCAGCGTGCCCAGTTCCAGTACTTTGATGCCGGCCAATGGGCCAGCAGGGGTTTCAGGCGGCATGCCGCCTGCCTGCTTGCGGTCTTCCCATGCAGGGGAAGACTCCTTCCCAGCGGTGTTCTTGTCAGTCATGTCGCCCTTCGGTCCAGCATGGCGCGGGCGATGGTGCCCGCGTCCACGTACTCCAGCTCGCCGCCGACAGGCACGCCGCGCGCCAGCCGGCTCACGCGCAGGCCGCGCGCCTTCAGCATCTCGCTGATGTAGTGCGCGGTGGCTTCGCCTTCGTTGGTGAAATTAGTGGCCAGCACCACTTCCGTGACCAGGCCGTCGACCGCGCGCGCCACCAGTTTTTCCAGGTGGATGTCCTTGGGGCCGATGCCGTCCAGCGGCGACAATCGCCCCATCAGCACGAAGTACAGGCCCTTGTAGGTCAAGGTCTGCTCGATCATCAGCTGGTCGGCCGGCGTCTCCACCACGCACAGCAGGCGGCGGTCGCGCTGCTCGTCGTTGCAGGTGTCGCAGACGTCTTCCTCGGTGAAGGTATTGCACAGCGCACAGTGATGCACGGCGCTCACCGCCTGGTGCAGCGCGCGCGACAGCATGTCCGCACCTTCGCGGTCATGCTGGAGCAAGTGAAACGCCATCCGTTGCGCCGACTTGGGGCCGACGCCGGGCAGACGGCGCAACGCTTCCGTCAGAAATTCCAGCGATTTGGACATGGAGCTTTGCGGCAGCCCTTAGAAAGGCATCTTGAAGCCGGCCGGCAGGTTCATGCCGGAGGTCAGGCCGCCCAGCTTTTCGGCGGAAGTGGCTTCGGCTTTGCGCACGGCGTCGTTGAAGGCGGCGGCGACCAGGTCTTCCAGCATGTCCTTGTCGTCGGCCAGCAGCGACGGGTCGATCGATACGCGCTTGACGTCGTTCTTGCAGGTCATGACGATCTTGACCAGGCCGGCGCCGGATTGGCCTTCGACTTCGATCAGGGCCAGCGCGTCCTGCGCCTTCTTCATGTTGTCCTGCATTGCTTGTGCTTGCTTCATCAAGCCGGCCAGTTGGTTCTTCATCATGATGGTGTTCTCCGTAGATTGAAAGTTAAAGATGTGATCAGTTGGCCGCTGCGGACGCCGATACGGCGGGCGGCGGCGTGATGGAGCCCGGCACCACCCAGGCGTCGAACTCGCGGATCATGCTGTTCACAAAGGGATCGTTGGCGACGGTATCCTCGGCGGCGCGCTGGCAGGCTTCGCGGTACGCCTGTGCTTCGGCGCTGGCGGTGTACCAGACGGCACCCAGTTCGGTATCCACGCGCACCGGACGGCCGAAGCGTTCGGTCAGCGCGACCGTCAGCTTCTCGACGTTGCCGGGCGTGCGCCAGGTTTCGATCGGCACGCGGACGTTGAAGACCACGGCGTTGCCGTCAATGCTGCATTCAATGAGTTCGGCTTGCATGGCCAACTGCTGGGCCACGCCGCGCAACGGCAAGGCGGCGGCCACGGCCGGCCAGTTGCCGTCCCAGTTCAGCTCCGGCACCGGCGTGATGACGTAGGCGTGCGGCGCCTTGGCCGGCGCCGGCGCGGCGCGGGCCGGCATGACGACGGCTTGCGCTTCGTCGGCGTAGGCCAGCGGCGGTGGCGCCTGGTTGCGCGCTGGTGCCTGCGACGCTGCTTGCGACGGGCTGTGCGATGACGGCTGCGAAGGCTCGTAGGCCTGGGCCGGTGCGGACTGCGCTATCGCGCTATCGTCGGAAAATTCAGTGACCCAGGGTGGTAGGTCATCCTCTTCGTCGGCCTGCTGCGGGGCAGGCTTGGCAGCGGGCGCGGCTTGCGGCGCGACCTGCTGCGGCGCGACCTGGCGAACCGGCGCTTCCAGGACAGCCGCTTGCGCATCGCCGCCCATGGTCGTTGCCGGCGGCATGTCTTCCCAAGGCGCGGGACGTGACGGCGCGACCGCAACCGGTGCGGCAGGCGGCGTGTAGGCAGCGCTCGGCGCCTGCGATGGCGCGGATGGCGCTGCATTCGGCGCGGCGCCAAACGACTGAGCCGGCGATGGCTCAGCAGCTGGTGCCGGGGCGGCCGCAGCCGGCGCGGCGCTTGCCGACGACGAACGCGCACCCGGCTTGGAGGCCGCACGGGCTGCTTCGAGGGCGGCGTTGATGGCGGCACGCGCGGCGCTGATCGGCGCAGCCGGTGCCGTTGGCGCAGCGGCAACCGGCGCAGGAGCAGGCGCCGGGGCAGCATACGCGGCCGGAGCTGCGACAGGCGCAACAACAGGCGCCGGCGCTGGTGGCGCAATCGCCGCAGACGGCATCGTACTGGCAGACGGGGGCTGCGCAGCCGGAGCCGCAACAGGCGCCGCAAACGGCGCAGCAGCAGGCGCCTCGGCGCGCGCCATCGCGGCCGCAGCACCGGCAACCACCGCAGCCGGCGTCACGCTGGCATGGCTGGCCTGCATATGCGCAGCCGCGCGCGCAGGCGGCGCCGCTGCGGCGCGTGCCGCAGCCACCGCCGCCGGACGCGACATCGCAGGCGCGGCAGCCGCTTGTCCTTCAGCCCCGCCTATGCCGGGCCGAAAGGCCAGCATGCGCAGCAAGGTCATCGAGAAGCCCGCATATTCATCCGGCGCCAGGCCCAATTCATTACGGCCATGCACGGCGATCTGATAATACAGCTGCACCTCTTCCGCATCGAAGGCGGCGGCCAGGCGCACGATATCGGCGTACTCCGGCAAATCATCCGGCAAGGCAGCCGGCACCGTCTGCGCCAGCGCGATCCGGTGCAGCAAAGTGCCCAGGTCCTGCAAGGCGCCGTTGTACGACAGGCTGCGCGTGGCCATCTCGTCGGCCACGGCCAGCAGATCCGCGCCATCCTGCGCGGCCAGCGCATCGAGCAGGCGGATCAGGTAAGACTGGTCCAGCGCACCCAGCATGCCCTGCACCGCATCCAGCGTCACCGCGCCGGCGGCGTAGGCGATCGCCTGGTCGGTCAGCGACAGCGCATCGCGCATCGAACCGTGCGCACCGGCAGCCAGCAGACGCAAGGCCGGCGCTTCAAAACTGATGCCCTCCTGCCCCAGGATGTTATCCAGATGGCCGATGATATGGCCGGGCGGCATCTGCTTCAGATTGAACTGCAGGCAGCGCGACAGCACCGTCACCGGAATCTTCTGCGGATCGGTGGTGGCCAGGATGAACTTGACGTGCTCAGGCGGTTCTTCCAGCGTCTTCAGCATCGAGTTGAAGGCGTGGTTGGTCAGCATGTGCACCTCATCGATCATATAGACCTTGAAGCGCGCATTGCTCGGCGCGTACACCGCCTGCTCCAGCAGCTGCGCCATCTCGTCGACGCCGCGGTTGGACGCCGCATCCATCTCGATGTAGTCGACAAAGCGGCCGGCATCGATCGCGGTGCACGCTTCGCACACGCCGCACGGGGTCGGCGTGATGCCGCCGGTGCCGTCCGGGCCGATGCAATTGAGCGATTTGGCCAGGATGCGCGACAAGGTGGTCTTGCCGACCCCGCGCGTTCCAGTGAACAGATAGGCGTGGTGCAGGCGACCGCTGTGCAAGGCGTGCGTGAGCGCGCGCACGACGTGCTCCTGGCCGACGAGCGTTTCGAAATTCTTGGGGCGGTATTTACGGGCGAGGACTTGATAGGACATGCTGGGATTTTACCGTAGATAGCGGGTGCAAAGGGCCTATCCTGCTCAGCTAATAAGATGCGGCGCAGGGTCGCCAAAACGGCAATTGTAACAAGGCGTGGCCGGATTGGGTAATTGGCGCGGGCTGCCCTACAATGTGTTTTTCTTTTAACATGAAAATTATATGAAAAAACTTGTCCTGCTGCCGTTGCTGTTGCTGTCCATCGCCGCCCACGCCGACGAACGCGAATGGGTGCCATATAAGAAGCTGGTGGAGGATACGCGCATCGACCGCTTCTACGCCCTGCCCGCCGCAGAGCGCGACAAGCTCAGCGTTTTCCTGGCCGTCAAGCCCAAGAACAAGAACTACAAGCCGTCCGATGTCGTGCTGACCGTGGTCCATGGCGGCGAACGTCAACAGCTGCCGCCGCTGTCGGCCGACTTCCGCATGGCCCTGGTGCCGAATTCCAAGTGGATGACGGACGACACCAAGATCATGACCAGCCTGCCGAAGGAAGAAAAGTCCGCGGTCTCGCTGGAGGTGCTGGCGCTGCTGCCGGAAGGTACGCAATGGAACTACGCGCAAGTCATGGGCAGCATCGGCCAGATGAATGCCGGCATCAAGAAGGTCGCAGGGGCCATGAGCATGTTCGTGCCGAACGTTAAGACGGTGGTGTTCAAGTTCAGCAAGCCGGCGCAGCTGAAAGTGGGCGCCACGGCCTACAACACTGATGCGAAGAACCTGATCAAGCTCAAGCCCGACGCCGCACTGCTGAAGGAGAACCCGCTGATGGTGGCGTCGGAACGGCCGCTGGAAGCGGCGCTGGATGACGAATAACTGAAGAAGAACAAATAAAAAAAGCTGCCAATGGCAGCTTTTTCATTTTCCCGAAGGAGGCGAGCCTGATCTGCGGCACTTATGGTTAATAGCCGTGGCTGCTTCGTTCCCGACCTGACCAGGTTAGCCATGCCACAATGCGCAGGGGCCCGCCGGGATCAATTATAACCTACAGCCCCAACTCCTGCCAAATCTGATCCACCCGTGCCTTCACCTCGGGCGTCATGCTGATCGTGGTGCCCCACTCGCGCGTGGTTTCGCCCGGCCACTTGTTGGTGGCGTCGATGCCCATCTTGCTGCCCAGGCCGCTCACCGGCGAGGCGAAGTCCAGGTAATCGATCGGCGTGTTATCGACCAGCGTGGTGTCGCGGGTCGGATCAACGCGGGTCGTGATGGCCCAGATCACCTCGTTCCAGTCGCGGATGTTGACGTCTTCATCCACCACCACGATGAACTTGGTGTACATGAACTGGCGCAGGAAGCTCCACACGCCGAACATCACGCGCTTGGCGTGGCCGGCGTACTGCTTCTTGATCTGCACCACCGCCATGCGGTAGCTGCATCCCTCGGCCGGCAAGTGGAAGTCAGTGATCTCCGAGAACTGCTTCTGCAGCAGCGGCACGAACACCTCGTTCAGCGCCAGGCCCAGGATGGCCGGCTCGTCGGGCGGCTTGCCGGTATAAGTGGAATGATAAATAGGATCGCGGCGCATCGTGATGCGGTCGATGGTGAACACCGGGAACGAGTCCTGCTCGTTGTAGTAGCCGGTGTGGTCGCCGTACGGGCCTTCCAGCGCATGCTCGTAGCCGCTCGGATGGTTTTCATCAGGATAGATATGGCCTTCCAGCACAATCTCCGCCGACGCCGGCACGCGCAGCTCGCTGCCGATGGCCTTGACCAGCTCGGTGCGGCTGCCGCGCAGCAGGCCGGCGAACTGGTATTCGGACAGGCTGTCCGGCACCGGCGTCACCGCGCCTAATATAGTAGCGGGATCGGCGCCCAGCGCGACGCAGATCGGATACGGCTGGCCCTTGCTCTGTATGGCGTGCTCGCGGAAGTCCAGCGCGCCGCCGCGATGCGCCAGCCAGCGCATGATGACCTTGTTCGGCCCCAGCACCTGCTGACGATAGATGCCGAGGTTCTGGCGCTTCTTATTAGGACCCTTGGTGATCACCAGGCCCCAGGTAATCAAGGGCGCGACATCGCCCGGCCAGCAATGCTGGATAGGCAATTTCGACAGGTCGACATCGGCGCCCTCCCACACGATCTCCTGGCAAGGCGCGCCGCGCAACTCCTTGGGCGCCATGTCCCACACGGCCTTCACCAGCGAGCCCATGCCCATCAGGTCCTTGAAGCCCTTGGGCGGCTCCGGCTCCTTCAGGCGCGCCAGCACGTGGCCGATCTTGCGCAGCTCGCTGACGCTGTCGGCGCCCATGCCCAGCGCCACGCGGCGCTCGGTGCCGAACAGATTGCCCAGCACCGGCATGCTGTGTCCGGTCGGATTCTGGAACAGCAAAGCCGGGCCGGCGGCCCGCAAAGTGCGGTCGCAGACCTCGGTCATCTCCAAATATGGTGAAACGGGCACCAAAATGGGCTTAAGTTCGCCCATCCGTTGCAGTTGAGAAATAAAATCTCGCAAATCAGAATATTTCATCGTTTTTTAATTTTTTCTTACAACGCAGCATACTGTTTAAAAAGACAGGTCAAGTAGTTGATTTTATTGGTTTTAGGCGCAATACAAGCAAAAAAGTAAGATTTAAAAGTTATAGCTTCGCTTGGCGTTAGTATTGACTTGATATAAAACGGCTTCTACAATTTGCCCTACTTGAAGAGAACACGGTTCAGCACGGGATCTCCCGGAAACGCGGACCACATAAATGTGTTGCTTATTCATTCACGGAGTCGGGGCTCCACATGACATTTTAAGGAGTGTTTTCAAAAGGCGTCTGCCTTACCCCCGAAAGAAGTTGTATTGCCACTGATCGAATACCACAGGGAAAGATCAGCTCAAGCAAGCAATGACGGCGTCCAACGCGCGCTCCCAGCGGCGACGGACGATGATATTTCTGATGCACGGCATTAGCACCCGGTTAGCTGCGTTCGACGCTGGCGGGGACCCGCTTTTACGGACATTCCAGGGGAATTCTATGAACAATCGTTTTATCGGTGCAACGCAGTTTGCCCGCACCATGGCTCGCCAGCCAGCAGCGTGGATTTCCACGACTCGCGTTTCGGCAAAGGGCGTGTTGACCACCGCCCAGCACACTCTGACCATTCTGGGTGTGACCGCTTTAGTAGTGATGGCAGTACTGTTTGTCCGTCCCGACCTGGCCAAGGCATTGAGCAACAGCCTGAACCACGAATCCGAAGTCGAAGCCGTTGCCGTCGTGGCGCCGCCGCTGTCGGCACTGATGGAAACCCCGGCTTCCACCCCGGCCGCCAGCACCGCACCGCTGACCGCCGAAGAAAAAGCCCTGCTGGGCACGCAGAAGCAGCAACAATGGGTCACCTCCTGGCTGTCCAAGCGTTACCGCGTAGCGGGCGACGCCGCCAACATGCTGGTGTCCACCGCCTACCTGACGGCGCGCGAGATCAAGCTTGATCCGCTGCTGATCCTGGCGGTGATGGCGATTGAATCGGGCCTGAATCCGTTCGCGGAAAGCCCGGTCGGCGCGCAAGGCCTGATGCAGGTGATGTCGAAGATCCACCACGACAAATTCCAGGAAATGGGCGGCCTGCAAGCCGCACTGAATCCAGTGGCCAACATCCGTGTCGGCTCGCTGATCCTGAAGGACTACGTCACCCGTGGCGGTTCGGTCGAAGCTGGTTTGAAGATCTATGTCGGCGCCGCGGCGTTCGAACACGATGACGGCTACGGCTCCAAAGTGCTGGCCGAATACCAGCGCCTGAAGCAGGTTTCGGCAGGCAAGAAAGTGCCGACCATTACCCCAATGATGGCAGCAGCGCCAGCCAAGCCTACCCCGCCGGTCGCGGCGGTAGACAAGTCGGTCAGCGGCACCCAGATCGCCGGTCTCTGATTTCATTGCTTGAAAACGATTAAGCCACCTCGCGAGGTGGCTTTTTTACGTCTAACGTGGGCAGGTGCTGATCTTGGTTTTAACGCCATCCCTGAATGGGTCACGCCCTCCGGTCAGCGCATTGGACTCCATCACCGCGCAATAACTGCCGCCGCCCGAACGTACGCGCGTCATCAGGCGGCCATCGGGCGTGGTGAAGTTCTCGAGCGTGGCGCCGTTGTCGCCGGCATAGGCGCCACCCAGCTTGGCCGCCAGCGCTGTCGTATCGTTGGCGATCTTCTTGTCGCGTGGATTCCAGGCTTCCTTGCGCAGCTGCCGGTCGGCTGCGGCGGCGCTCTTGAGCGAGCGCTGCAACAGGTCCTCGGCCGGCTTGGCGGGTGGTTGCGCAAACGGATCCGGCGGCGGCGTGGCCTGCGTGATGGCTTGTGGGGCTTGCGGGGGCTGCTGAACCGGTTGAGGCTGCTGAGCCGGCGGCAGCAAGGTCATGCGTGGTGCGGCCGGCTCGCGGATGGGTTTGGGCTGGGCAACCACCTTGGGTGCCGGCGGCTTCAGCGGCGCCAGGATATAAGTGATGGCCTCATGGCGGCCCACAGCGGCCGCCAGAGGCCGCTCAGGCGCGCGCCAGCCGATAAACGCCAGCAAGTGCGCGCCGGCGATCAGCGCCAGCCAGCCACGGCGACGCCAGGCCGGCGCCCGGTTCAGGGTATGCAGTTCGATGATGCGCCCTCGACATTGATTTTAAGTCAACGGATTCTGCGGCGCGGTGCCCTCCCCGTCAAACCCAAATAAAAAAAAGCCACCACAAGATACCTTGGGTGGCTTTTGACAGTACCGAACGCTGCTTAGCGTTTTTTGTCGGCGGCGACTTCGTCCGGGCGGACGCGGACGGCCAGCTTGTCCAGCACGCCGTTGACGTATTTGTGGCCGTCGATACCGCCGAAGGACTTGGTCAGCTCGACCGCTTCGTTGATGACGACGCGGTAAGGGATTTCCAGGTTGTTCTTCAGCTCGAACGCGCCGATCAGCAGCACAGCGTGCTCGATCGGCGACAGCTCGCCCACGCCACGGTCGACCAGCGGCGCAAAGCTTTCGCGCAGCGCTACCGAATCCTTGATCGCGCCGTACAGCAGCACCGTGAAGTGGTCGCCGTCGGCCTTGTCGAAGCCGTGCGCGGCGCGGATGTTGTTGACCACGGTGGATGCGTCTTCATTGTTCAGCAGCCACTGATACAAACCCTGCAACGCAAACTCACGCGCGCGGTGGCGCGGCGTACGGTTCTTGCTAGGGTTGGCGTGCAAAATTTTATCTGTCATGGTTATACCTGTTCTTAAATACTTACAAAATCCGGCTCAGTGCGCCGGCGCATACCGGCACACTGCGCCGTTTCCTACTTGTTCTTACTCGTCGTCGCCCTGGTCCTGGCTCAGCTCTTCCAGCGCGATGGTCAGATTGGCCATCTCCACCGCCACGCGCGCCGCATCGGCGCCCTTGACGGCCATGCGGGCTTCCGCCTGCTCGTCGTTCTCGGTGGTCAAGATCGCGTTAGCGATAGGAATACCATAATCCAGGCCGATGCGGGTGATGCCGGCGCCCGATTCGTTCGAGACCAGCTCGAAGTGGTAGGTTTCGCCACGGATCACCGCGCCCAACGCGACCAGCGCGTCGAACTGCTGCGACTCGGCCATCTTCTGCAGCACCAGCGGCACTTCCAGCGCGCCCGGCACGGCGACGTGCAGCACGTCTTCATCGGCCACGCCCAGGTGCTTCAGTTCGGCCAGGCAGGACGCCAGCAGGCCGTGGCAGACATCTTCGTTAAAACGGGCTTGAACGATGCCGATGCGCAGACCGTCGCCGGACAAATTGGTTTCGTAGCTTCCTACAGTCATGGAGTGCCTCTTGTGTGTTGGTTGAATTAGTTAGGTTTGGCCATGTAGCCGGTCACTTCCAGATCGAAGCCTGTCATCGACGGCATCTTGCGCGGGCTGGCCAGCAGCTGCATCTTGCAGACGCCGACTTCGCGCAGGATTTGCGCGCCGATGCCGTAGCTGCGCAGGTCCATGCTGGCCGCGCGGCCTTTCGGTTTGGTTTCCGGCTTGCCCAGCGCGTCGAACTGGGCGAAGAACTGCTCCGCCGTTTCTTCGCAGTTGAGCAGCACGATCACGCCGCGCTCGGACGCCTTGACCGCCGCCAGCGACGACGACAGGTTCCACGAGTGGGTGGTCGCTTCCGATTCCAGGATGTCCAGGATGGATACCGGCTGGTGCACGCGCACCAGGGTTTCCTTGCTCTTCTCGATCTCGCCGTGCACCAGCGCCAGGTGGGCCGAGCCGCTCGGCTTGTCGCGGAAGGCGATCATGCGGAAGTCGCCCTGGGCGGTCTTCAGCGGACGCTCGCCGATCTTCTCGACCAGCGACTCGTTGCGGCTGCGGTAGTGGATCAGGTCGGCGATGGTGCCGATCTTCAGGCCGTGTTCCTTCGCGAATTCCAGCAGGTCCGGCAGGCGCGCCATGGTGCCGTCGTCCTTCATGATCTCGCAGATCACGGAAGCCGGGGTCAGGCCGGCCATCGCGGTCAGGTCGCAGCCGGCTTCGGTATGGCCGGCGCGCATCAGCACGCCGCCCGGTTGCGCCTTCAGCGGGAAGATGTGGCCGGGTTGGACGATGTCCGACGGCTGGGTGTCCTTGGCGACGGCGACCTGGATGGTCTTGGCGCGGTCGGCCGCCGAGATGCCGGTGGTCACGCCCTCGGCCGCTTCGATCGACACGGTGAAATTGGTGCCGAAGGCGGTGCCGTTACGGGCCGACATCATCGACAGGTTCAGCTGGTCGCAACGCTCTTCGGTCAGGGTCAGGCAGACCAGGCCGCGCGCATGCTTGACCATGAAATTAATGGCTTCAGGCGTCACAAAGTCCGCCGCGAGCACCAGGTCGCCTTCGTTTTCCCGGTCTTCTTCATCGACCAGGATCACCATGCGGCCAGCGCGCAATTCGGCGACGATTTCTTCGGTGCTGGAAATTGACATTTTTAATCCTTTGTAGCGGAGCTAGAACAGGGCGCTATTTTAAAGGATTTACGCCCGCCCCACCGCAAAAGCCCGCTTTTATCCACCAAATGGCCGGCTTTAGAAGTCGTCTTCTGGATTAATTGTCAATATTCCGGCGCAAATCCAGCTATCCCCGGCCGGCCATGACGCCGCCATCCACATCCCACACCGCGCCGGTGACCCACGACGCCTTGTCCGACAGCAGGAACATGATCGCTTCGGCGACGTCGCGCGGCGTGCCGACGCGGCCGATCGGATGGAAACTATTGAATGCCTGCAGCGCGCCGTGCACCTCGGCCTTGGGGATGAAGCCCTCGTAGATCGGCGTCTCCACCACCGCCGGCGACACCGCGTTGACGCGTATCCGGCGCGACGCCAGTTCCATCGCCAGGTGCTGGGTCAACGCATGCAGGCCAGCCTTGGCCATCGAATAGGCGGACGACGGCGTCGCGGCGATCGCCTGCTTGCCCCACATCGAACCGATGTTGACGATGGCGCCCGGGCGACCGGCCGCCGCCAAATTGGCCGCCACCTTCTGCGTGACGAAGAAGAAGGCCTTGTTCAGCGCCTGATACTGGTCGTAGTCCGCCTCGCCGTGCTCAAGGAAAGGCTTGGGGAAGAACACGCCGGCGGCGTTCACCAGCAGGTCGATATCCTTGTGCCCGTCGTCGATGGCGTCCAGCAGTTGCTGCAAGCCTTGCGCGCTGCCCAGATCGGCCGTCAGCGCGGTAACCTCGCCCAACTGCGACAATGCGGTGAGCGCCGCCGCCGTTTTCTCCGGTCGATGGCCGACGATCACCACGCTGGCGCCCTGCTCCAGGCCCATGCGCGCCGTTTCCAAGCCCATGCCGCTGGTGCCGCCGACGACCAACAACTTCCTGCCATTCAATGTATGCATAGATCACCTCAAAGTATACCAACTAGTTGGTAGGTTTTTACAGATTAAAAAATGCCGACAACTGCCGGCACGGAACGCCGCCGCCGCGTCAGGCCAGCAACGTCGATAAATAGGTTTGCGCCACGCCAGCCGGGCCGCGCGCGCCGCGCACCGAACGGGCCACGATCATCGCCCCTTCCAGCGTGGCGAGGAAGGCCTCTGCCAGCGCGCGCGCTTCCGGCTGCGCACGCAGCTGCTGCGCGCGCTGGCCTTCGGCGATCACCATCGCCAGCCAATCGGTGTTGGCCTCGAAAAAGCGGCCCACCTCGTGCGCCACGCCTTCCGGCAGCGAATTGGCCTCCGCTCCCAGCATGCCGCAGACGCACAGGCGCTGCTCGGCGGCGAAGGTGTTTTCGAACAGCGTTGCGTAGGCCGTCAAACGGTCCTCCGCCTTGGCGTGCTGTACCTCGATGCGCAGCAACTGCTCACGAAAACGATGCGTGTAGCGCTGCGCCACCGTCGTCGCCAGATCGCCCTTGGTCGCGAAGTGATGGTGGATGCTGGGCTTCTTGATGCCGACCAGCTTGGCCACGTCGTCGTAGGAAAAGCCGTTGTAGCCGCGCTCCTGGATCAGGCCTTCGGCAGCATCCACCACCCGCAGCGCGGACTCGGACATCTCGGAAAAATGCTTCATTTACTGGCTTTCTTTGTGATCGGCAATCGGCAGGTGTCCGACTTTGACGAGGATGATACAGCCTTCGCGGCTGAACGGCTGATGCGCGCTCAGGTGCGGGCTGCGCAGCCATGCGCCGGCCGGATAGCGGCCGAACTCGTCTTCGAACACGCCTTCCAGCACGTAGATCTCCTCGCCGCCGTAGTGCCGATGCGGATTGAAGCGCGTGCCGGGCGCCCAGCGCACCAGCGCCGTATGAGTGGCGCCGAACTCGGACAAGGGCATCACCGACAGCCCCGGCACCAGGCCCGGCAGCCACGCGGTGGCGCCGGTATCGATACGCACGGCCTGCGTATCCTGCGGATCCATGTGGCGCAGCTTGACCAGCAGCGTGCAGCCGCCGACCGAGCCCGGCGCATGCGATGATCCCGGCGGATTCTTGAGATAGGCGCCGGCGCCGTAGCTGCCGGACTCATCGAAGAAATCGCCCTCCAGCACCAAGACCTCCTCGCCCAGCTCATGCAGATGGCTGGGAAAGCTGCTGCCCGGTGCGTAACGCACGATGGACGTCGCGCGCGCCACCTCGCAGCCGTCGCGCTCCAGCATCTTGCGCTGTATGCCCGGTGCGGGCGAATCGACCCAAGGCAAGTCTTGCGACTGCACCACCGCGCGCTGGCTGTAATCCGAGTTGATGTTCATGATTCCAAATTTACCGACTAGTTGGTAGGTATACTAGTCGAGGCTTGAGCCGCTGTCAACGCCCGGATCACCGGGCGTTGCGGGGCCTTATTTGCCGGCCGCGCCGACCGAGACCATGCGCTCGACGTAGCGGGCGATCAGGTCGATCTCCAGGTTGACCTGCTTGCCCGCTTCCAGATGCTTGAGCGTGGTCATGGCGATGGTGTGCGGGATCAGGTTGATCGAGAACTGGCAGACCAGGTCCTTGCCGGTACCGATATCGGTCACGCGGTTGACGGTCAGCGATACGCCGTTGACCACGATCGAGCCCTTGAAGGCCAGGAACTTGGCCAGCTCGTGCGGCGCCTCGATCACCAGCTCCCACGATTCGCCCACTCCCTCGAACTTGCGCACCACGCCCAGGCCGTCCACGTGGCCGGACACCAGGTGGCCACCCAGGCGCTCGTTGAGCGTCAGCGCCTTTTCCAGGTTCACTTCGGTCAGCGTGTCGAGGCCGACGGTGCAGTTCAGGCTTTCGCGCGAGACGTCGACGCGGAAGCTGCTGTCGTCCTTTTCCACCACGGTCATGCAGGCGCCGTTGATGGCGATCGAGTCGCCCAGCGCGACGTCGGCCAGCGGCAGGCCGCCGGCGTTGATGTTCAGGCGCACGCCCGCGAACGAGCCGCCTTCCAGCGGCGTGACGGATTCGATTTTGCCGATAGCGGCGACAATTCCAGTAAACATGTGAATGCTCTTAGTGATGAGTGAATCGTGCAAGGATACGCAAATCTTCGCCGATCTGCTTAACCTCGTGAAATTTCAGATGCTGCTTGAGCGACAGGTCGGTCAATGCCGGCAAGGCGAACATGCCCTGCGCATCGCCCAGCAGCATCGGCGCCAGGTAGACCAGCAGCTCGTCCACGCAGCCTTCGCGGATCATGGAGCCGTTGAGCTTGCCGCCGGCTTCGACGTGCAGCTCGTTGATCTGGCGCCGGCCCAGCTCGCGCATCAGCTCTGGCAGGTCGACCTTGCCGGAGGCGTTGGGCAGCAGGATGATTTCCGCGCCCATCGCGCGCAGCGCCGCCTCCTTTTCGGGATCGGCCACCGCCGCCGCGATCCAGGTGCCGCCGCCTTGCAGGACCTTGGCCGACGGATCAATGTCGAGCTTGCTGTCCACGACGATGCGGCGCGGCTGGCGCGGCGTTTCCACCGCGCGCACATTGAGCTGCGGATCGTCGGCCTTGACGGTGCCGATGCCGGTCAGGATGGCGCAGGCGCGGGCGCGCCAGGCGTGGCCGTCGGCGCGCGCTTCCGGCCCGGTGATCCATTGGCTGACGCCGTTGTGCAGCGCCGTCATGCCGTCCAGGCTGGCGGCGGTCTTCATGCGCACCCATGGCAGGCCGCGCGTCATGCGCGAGAAGAAGCCGATATTCAGTTCATAGGCCTGCTCGGCCAGCAAGCCGGTGTCGACCTCGATGCCGGCGGCGGCCAGCTTGGCCATGCCCTGCCCGGCCACCAGCGGATTGGGGTCTTCCATCGCCGCCACCACGCGGCCCAGGCCGGCACGCACCAGCGCGTCCGAGCACGGCGGCGTGCGGCCGTGGTGGTTGCACGGCTCCAGCGTCACGTAGGCGGTGGCGCCGCGCACATCGTGGCCGCGCGCCTGCGCATCCTTCAGCGCCTGGATTTCCGCATGGTCGCTGCCGGCCTGCTGGGTCACGCCGGCGCCGATCACTTGCCCGTCGCGCACGATCACGCAGCCGATGTGCGGATTCGGCGAGGTGGTGTACAGCCCTTTGGCGGCCCACTCCAGCGCCAGCGTCATGCCTTCGAGATCGTTGCTGATGTTCACGTTGTCCTTAGTCTGTAGCGCTGGCGCAGCTTGCTCCGTCCACCGCCGGGTCGCACACGCGCACCCGGCCCAGCATATTGATTTTGATGTTGCGCGCGCTGTCGCCATGCGTCAGCGACAGCGTGCCCCAGCGCGCGGCCAGGCTGTTGCTGGCGCTGCAAGCACGCCCTGCAGCATTATAAGCAAGATATTGCGGCGCTGCGGCGGACGAAAAAACCGAGGCGATCGTGACACCCTCGGCGATCGGGCCATGGCGGAGCAGCAGCAACTCGCCGGGATCGGGGCGGCGGTTGCCATTGTCGTCGACAAACACCGTCCAGCCCAGGCGCCAGGAGCCGCCTGCCGGCTCCAGCGGCACCATCAAGACCTGGCCGCCGCGCGCGATGGCGTGCGAGCGGGTTAGGTTGATGGCCGCCACCAGGTCGTTGACGGCGATGCGCAACTGCTGGCGTTCCAGCGCGGCCCGGTAGTTCGGCACGGCGACGCCGAACAGTATCGTTGCCAACACCAACACGATCAATAATTCGACCAGGCTGACGCCGGCGTTGACGGGATGGCCTCGCATCGTGCCCTCCTCATGGCCAGCAATGAACGGACGGCCCGGTCGCCACGCGCAGGCCGCTGCTGGTCAGCTTGAGTTGCCGGCAATCGTCGTCGCGAAAACTGGCATCGACCAGCGCGGTGCCCGGCGTGGCGATCAGTTGCACGCATTGCGAGATCAACTCGCCGTCACAGGCCTTGCCTTCGATTTCGTAGGCGCTGGTCGGCGCGCCATTGCTGCTCCACCATTTGAACTGGCGGGCTTCCGGGTCGGCGGCGCCGGACGAGAAGGCGATGTAGGTATTGGCCTGCGTGAAAAACCGCTCTTCCTGCTGCATCAGTTGCAGCAGCGTGGCCTGCGCTTCGGCGCGCCGCGCACGGATCACATGCTGCTGAAAACCCGGCATCACCTGCGCGGCAAGCACAGCCAGTATCACCAGCACGATCAGCAATTCGATCATGCTGAAGGCCTGTCGGCGCGCGGGCTTCATTTGATCGCCTCGTGCAGTTCGCGCCAGTTGGCCACTTCGCGCCAGCTCAGCCGACCGGACCGCGACCGCACCCTGACGCTGCCCACCACCGTCACCTCACGCGCCGACGCATGGACCACGGCATAGTTTTTATCGGCCACGATCCGCCCCGTCGGATCCGGCGCACTGAGGCTCGACGATAGTGGCACCAACGACGGCACGGCCGTATAGGTCGATTGCAGCACGCCGACGATAGGCGCGGTCCGCAAAATGGCCGCCGTGCTGTGGCCAGCCGGCAGCCCGCTCAATGCATCCAGCACGTAGCTGCGGCTGCGCGAAGCATCGCATTTGTCCGCACCCGGCAGCAGCGTGTTGAACACAACCTCGCCGCCAACCAGCCTGCCGCTGTTGATGCTGCGCTCGCCCGTGCGCGCGGCGTGCAGGAAATCGACGTACCAGCCTTTGCTGCCGGGCGCGATCTCCGCGCCGCTGATGCTGAGCAAGTCGGCCGTTGCGGGATCCAGCACGCGCTCGGTCAACTGGCGCCGGCCGGCAACGACATCCATCGGCACGGACAGGCTGTCGAGGATGGCGTAGAACGATTGCGTGCTGAAGCTCCCCGCCGCCAGGCCGGTCCGATCGAACAGCATGCCCGTGCCGAACAGCATCAGGTAGCCGCCGCCGGAGGCATAGGCCAGCATCGGCTGTTGCGCAATCGGCTGCCGCCTGCCATCGGCATCGCGGGCGACGAACAGCGTCTTGGCGGCCGCGCCTGGCCAGGTGTTGAAATCAAAGCGCCACAGATTGCCTTGCAGGTCGCCGGCATAGGCGTAACTCAAGGCGCCATCGCGATCGGCGACCAGCACCGGCGCGCTCAGGCCGTTGGCAAGCGATGGGTCGGAGATGGGCGTGACGAGGCGGAAATAGTTCACGTTGTGTATCCACGGCGTATCGCGCGGCTTATCCAACGCCAGCAGGAACAAGGCGCCCTTGCCCGCGCCGCTGGCATGGCCGTCGCCGGCGTAGTTGTTCAGGCCGCTGGCGACGATGGCGAAGTACCGATAGGTGGGCAGGTCGGCGCCGCGACTGGTGCGCACCTTGGCAAGCTGCGGCAGCGTGGTGACGTTGCCCATCATCGGGTCGTCACGGTCGGTGAATTCCCACAGCGCGGCGTTTTCATCCAGCGCGGCGGGATCGCTGATGTCCAGCGCGAAGACACCTTGCGCGCCACCGCCCATGGCGGCGACGAGGACTGTGCTCCATCTTCCGCCGATCAGGGCGTCGCCGCTGAACGAAGGGCCGTCGACGTAGGCGCGGTGCACGTAGTCGAGGCTGGGCAAGCGGTTCAGCACCGGCATCAGCGCGTTGGGCAAATAGGCGTAGAGTTCGCCGCCCGTGTTGGCGTCGAAGGCGTGCAGCATGCCGTCGTTGGCGCCAAGGTAGATCGTGGCGCGGCGGGCCTTGTGGCGCTCGCGGAAAGCCTGATAGCCGGCATCCCGCGCAGCGCCCGATGGCGGACCGACCAGCACGGGCGTGCTGTTGATCGAATCGCCGAGCACGCTGCTGCGGCGGCGGAACAGGCTGCCTTCGTCGCTGCGGTCGCCGCGCAGGTAGGCCACGCGACGCTCGCCCAACCCGTCGGCGGCCGCTGCGTGGGGCGGCGGCGCTTGATCGAGCAATGCTTGCTGTGCCGCAGACAAGGCGGGCCATGCAGAGGGAATGCCAACCAGCTTGCCGTCTGTCTGCACGATGGCCGTGTAGAGCCTGCGCGCAGCAGGTTCCGGCATCGGCGCGCGCCCCGGCTCGCCGGTCAGGATTGTGCCGGCATCCCACAATGCCGCTGCGGAACCCGGCGAGGCGGCGCCTGCTGGCGGCCAAGCCATACGCTCAAAATGCCCGCCCCAATCGCCCGCGTCCAGTGTGGCGCTCAGCAGGTCGCCTGCCAGGGCCGCCAGCAGCAGCGACGGGCCGGCGATCCGCGCGCCGGGGGCTGTGCGGCACGCGGAGGTCAACGGCTCGCTGGCGATATCGAGCACCGGCGGCGCTGCGCGCACGCCACCCGCCAGCATCGGCAACAACATCAACAACGCGGCCATCACCAGCCACGCCCACCGCCATCGCCGGCCATGTCCGGGCAGCGGTGCACTGTTTGCCATGCGCATATCCCCTCCTCACTCCGGCTTGACGAACACCGTTTGCAAAACCACTTCCGTGCCTGCCCTGGCGCCGAAACCTATCACCGTCACGCGATAGCAATAAGCGACCGCGCCGCCGGCCGACGCATCCTCGCCCGGCTGGTGGCACTCCATGCGCTCGATCACATAACGCGGCCTCTTGAACGGCAGCACGCCTTCGGCCGTCAGCATCGCCGCGCCGGTGTGCTCGCCGTAGCCCAAGGTGCAGGCGCCGCCGTCCTCAACGCCGGACAAATCCACCCGCTGCCAGACAGGCGGCGCGGCGCAGGCGCTGGCCTCCGCCGTGCCGCTCTGGATATCGCGCTCCGCATCCGCCAAGGCATCCTCCGCCGCCTGAAACGCCACATCCCGATCGCGCTCGCCGCGCGCCGCCTTCTCGCCCTGCAAGCTCATTTGCGCCGCCGACACGCCCAGCAACATCGCCAGGATCAACATCATCAGGCACATCAACACAACCACGCCTCGCTGCCGTTGCGCCGCCATGAGCTAGCCGCTCCGATTGCGCAAAGCCACCGTCATTCCGACCACCCGGCGCGCCCGCGTGCGCTGCGCCGGCGGCAGCGTCGCCTCGACGATGCGCACACCTTCATCGTCGCCATGCGCATCGGAATACGCGGGACCGAACAGATCGAACCGCGTGGTCGCCTTGTCCGCGCGCGTATTGCTCTCGCCGTGCAGCAACAGCGCCACCCGGACGCTGCACACGCGCTTCCAGAATGTCTTGCGATGGAAGTCGCGCAGGCGCTCGCCGGGCGTGGCGCCGGACAACACCAGCGCGGCATCCATCGCATTGATATTGCTGGCGTTGACGTAGGCATTGGGGATGCCGTCGGCTGGCGTATCGGTATCCAGCCCATACAGCACCTGAAAGGAGTCGACGCCGCGCACGATGGCGTCCGCGCCCCAGCCGGAGGCGCCGCGGTATTTGCAGCGCAGTTCGGTCTCGCCAGCGCCGTCGTCCGCGACATAGAAGATGCTCCAGCCGCGCGCATCGGCCGCGTCAGGAACGGCGACGCCGAAGCCGGCGCAATTGAGGCTGGAACCGTCGCCATTGCCGCCCGCGCCCGAGCCGGAAAAGCGCAAGGCCAACACATCGCTGCCATGCGCCACGGCCGGCAACATCGCCGAGATATCCGCGCCGCCCCGGCTGATGCTGCGCGCGTCCAGCCCCGCGATGGAGGCCGGCGCATCGGCTTCCAGTTCCACCGGCGCGGCCTTGCTGTCCCAGTTGACATAGGCGCCTTGCCGTATCGCCCGCGCCATGATGTCGAGCGCATGGCGGCCGCCGTCGTTGAGCCCGGCGTTCTCGCTGTGATTGCGGTAGTTGCTGCCGGCCGACAGCAGCAGGCCGCTGGCCAACAAGGTCACAATCAGGCCCAGCGCCACGGCGATGGCGAACTCGATCACCGTCCATCCACGCGCGTTCATCGCGTCGCTCCAACCGCCACGGCGACGGCCGGGGTGTAGTCCCCACCGACATCCTTGCGCGGCGTACCGTCGGGATTCTTGCCGTGCCATCCGACCTTGACCACCACCGGCGCGCCCGCAGCCCCGCCGCAAGTCCAGGCCAGCTTGCCGCCGCCGTCGCGGCAAACCAGTATGCGGCCCGCAGGCAGGTATTGACTGACTTGAACTTTCACTTCATACAGATCGAACATCGCCAGCTGCGCGCTGTCGCACGCGCCGCCGTAGCACAAGGCCGACGGCGCCGGCGGATCGGGTTCGGCCAGCGCATCGTAGTCCAGCATCAGATAGGGATTGGCGCCATCGGCCAGGTGCATTTGCGCGGCGTTGGCGCGCATGCGTTCGGCCAGGCCGGCCGCCACGTAGGTCGCCTGCGACAACAGCGCGGCCTGATGCCGCATGCGCAGCGCCGCCAGCTGCATCGACACGCCGCCGACGATGCCTACCGCCAGCAACAGCACGGCGATCAGGATTTCCAGCAGCGTAAAGCCGTGCATCAAGGCGCGTGTGCGCATGGCACACCTCCGCAAGTCGACAAGGACAGTGCTAGAAGTTAGCAGCGACGACTGTAGAGGGTATGAGGTGTATCAAAGGTGCGTCAGCCGTAGGCCGGACGCCTACGAACCGGCAACTAAGCCTTACGTGGCTTGCGTTCCTGCCCGACTTCGGCAATCGCATCCTGGAACTCGGCCAGGTCTTCGAAGTTTTTATAGACCGATGCAAAACGGATATACGCGATCTTGTCGAGGCGCTTCAATTCCTGCATCACCAGCTCGCCGATGTAGCCGGTATCGACTTCGCGCTGACCGCTGGTCAGCAGCTTTTCTTCGATCGACAGTATCGCCGCGTCAACGGCGGGTGCCGCCACAGGGCGCTTGCGCAAGGCCAGCGTCAGGCTGCCGCGCAACTTGGCGGCCGCATACTCGGTGCGGCTGCCGTTCTTCTTGACCACATACGGCATCACCAGTTCGATGCGCTCATACGTGGTAAATCGTTTATCGCATTTACCGCAGCGCCGGCGCCGGCGTATGGAATCCCCTTCCTCGGATACACGCGTATCGAGAACCTGGGTATCTTCATGCTGGCAAAACGGACATTTCATATTGGCGACTAGCAGAGTGAATCAGCGTCATTCCCGCGCAAGCGGGAATCCATACTGCGCTGCCGAAGTTACTCAGCATGGGTCCCCGCTTTCGCGGGGACGACGCAGGCTTGTATTACTTGGCGTAGACAGGGAACTTGTCAGCCAGAACCTTCACGGCCGCTTTCACGCGCTCGATGGTCGCTGCGTCGTGCGGGTTGTCCAGCACGTCGGCGATCAGGTTGCCGACTTCTTCCGCTTCCGCTTCCTTGAAACCGCGGGTGGTGAACGCTGGCGAGCCCAGACGGATGCCGGAAGTCACGAATGGCTTCTGCGGATCGTTAGGGATGCCGTTCTTGTTGCAGGTCATGTGGGCGGCGCCCAGGATCGCTTCCGCTTCCTTGCCGGTCAGGTTCTTCGGACGCAGGTCCACCAGCATCACGTGCGACTCGGTACCGCCGGAGACGATACGCAGGCCGCGCTTGATCAGGGTCTTGGCCAGCACGTCGGCGTTGATGACGACTTGTTGCTGGTAAGCCTTGAACTCAGGCGTCAGCGCTTCCTTGAACGCCACTGCCTTACCGGCGATGATGTGCATCAGCGGGCCGCCCTGGATGCCTGGGAAGATAGCCGAGTTGATGGCTTTCTCGTGCTCAGCCTTCATCAGGATGATGCCGCCGCGCGGGCCGCGCAGCGATTTGTGCGTGGTCGAGGTGACGAAGTCGGCGTGCGGCACCGGGTTAGGATACAGGCCGGCGGCGATCAGGCCGGCGTAGTGCGCCATGTCGACCATGAAGTAGGCGCCAACGGCTTTGGCGACGGCGGCGAAACGCTCGAAGTCGATCTTTTTCGAGAACGCCGAAGCGCCCGCGATGATCAGCTTAGGCTTGTGTTCCTTGGCCAGCACTTCCATGGCTTCGTAGTCGATGTCTTCTTCAGCGGTCAGGCCGTAGGAAACGACGTTGAACCATTTGCCGGACATATTCAGCGGCATGCCGTGGGTCAGGTGGCCGCCTTCGGCCAGCGACATGCCCATGATGGTGTCGCCTGGTTTCAGCACGGCGAAGAACACGCCCTGGTTGGCTTGCGAACCCGAGTTAGGCTGCACGTTGGCCGCTTCCGCGCCGAACAGCTGCTTGACACGGTCGATCGCCAGTTGCTCGACGACGTCGACGTACTCGCAACCGCCGTAGTAGCGCTTGCCTGGGTAGCCTTCGGCGTACTTATTGGTCAGCTGCGAACCTTGCGCTTCCATGACGGCTGGCGAGGTGTAGTTTTCCGATGCGATCAGCTCGATGTGATCGTGCTGACGGGTGTTTTCTTTCTGGATTGCGCCGAACAATTCAGGATCGACGTTGGCGAGGGTGTGATCTTTTGCGAACATGTAAAAACTCCAAATGAATTGAGTAACTTGTTACTGGCAGGTTGGATCGAATGAGGGAAGCCGATAGCGGACAGGCAGCCTCTTCGTGCATTTCCATCGATGGCTGCCCAGGCGAACGGCTGATGAAATCTCACGTTTCCCGGTGGATGCCCACCTTTCGCTAACCGGCCGCCACGCACCAAAATGGTGATGACCGGAGCTTTTCGCCAGTTACGTGAGACGTAATGGAAGCCTGATTGTAATTTATGCGCCAGCTTTGAGCAAGGAAATGATTGCCGAAAAGGCAATCTTATGCCGATTTTGATAGCAGAGATAAGCCATACTGCCATTTCGGCTACACTTGACCATCGTCTCCACTCTCTCGCATAAGGATAGATCATGATCGTCTTCATCACCGGCGCCACCGCCGGCTTCGGCGCCGCCATGGCCCGCACCTTCGTCCGGAACGGCCACAAGGTCCTGATCAGCGGCCGCCGCGCCGACCGGCTGGAGGCGCTGTCCGCCGAACTGGGCGCGGCCGCCCTCCCGGTCGTGCTGGACGTGACCGACAAGGCCTCGATCAAGAGCGCGCTGGACGGCTTGCCGGCCGAGTGGGCGCAGATCGACGTGCTGGTCAACAATGCCGGCCTGGCGCTGGGCGTGACGCCGGCGCATGAATCGTCGCTGGACGACTGGGACACCATGATCGCCACCAACTGCAGCGGCCTGGTCGCCATGACCCGCGCCATCCTGCCGGGCATGGTGGCGCGCGGCAGCGGCACCGTCATCAACCTCGGTTCGGTGGCCGGCGACACGCCTTATCCGGGCGGCAATGTGTACGGCGCCACCAAGGCCTTCGTCGAGCAGTTCACGCTCAACCTGCGCGCCGACCTGGTCGGCACCGGCGTGCGCGCCACCAACCTGGCGCCCGGCCTGTGCGGCGGCACCGAGTTCTCCAACGTCCGCCTGAAGGGCAACGACGCGGCCGCGGCCAAGGTCTACGAAGGCACCGAGCCGCTGACGCCGGAAGACATCGCCAACACCGCCTACTGGATCGCCACCCTGCCCGCCCACATCAACATCAACCGCATCGAAATGATGCCGACTTGCCAAGGCTACGGCCCGCTGACGATCAAGCGCAACCTGTAACCCAAGGGGCAGAGGGGCCTGACCCCATGGGGGTCAGACCCCGGCGGTTCATCGCCGTGCGGGGGGGGTATTAACCATGCTTCATCCCTGAAGCGATTCGTAAGCGGTTGTTACAAACCTTGGCAAGTTGCCGGGAAAACGCTTTACTAGCGGTAGTGCAATCTATTGCGCGCAAGTTGTAAGATCCGCATAAATAACGGATTTGACGTGTATTACCCCGTCGCAGCTTCAACGACAACAATAAAATCGCGTAGAATGTTGCTCACTCTCACTAGTAGTCAAAATAACATGCCAGCAGAGTTTATCTGGAACGTACGGGTCTATTACGAAGACACCGACGCCGGCGGTATCGTCTATTACGCAAACTACCTCAAGTTCTTTGAGCGCGCCCGCACCGAATGGCTGCGCGCCATCGACGTCGAACAACACGCCCTGCTGCAAGCACACGACGCCATGTTCGTCGTCAAAAGCGTCAGCGCGGAGTATCATGCGCCAGCCAGGTTGGACGACGTACTAAAATTAACACTTAGTATCGAAAAGCTAGGCCGCGCCTCCATCCAGTTCGTGCAGCAAGCCTGGTGCGGCGAGCAGTTGCTGAACACCGCCCGAGTCAAGGTCGGCTGCGTCGGTTCGGACCTCAGTCCGCGCGCCGTGCCGGCGTCGGTTGCAGAAAAAATGCGTAGTACCATCAAAACAGACTGAACCTATACATGAACGTCACCCAAGACCTCTCTTTCCTGTCCCTCATCACCAACGCCCACCTGATCGTGCAGTTGATCATGGCGCTGCTGTTCGTCATCTCGCTGACCAGCTGGACCTACATCTTCAGCAAGATGTTCGCGGTGCGCTCGGCGCGCCGCCTGACCATCGAATTCGAGAAGACCTTCTGGGCCGGCGGCAACCTGCACGCGCTGCACCAGAACGCCGGCAAGGACCGCGCCAACAGCGGCCCGCTGGCGCGCATCTTCGAAGCCGGCATGGGTGAGTTCATCAAGAGCAAGGCCGCCTACACCTCCGCCGGCGAAAGCATGGACGCCGGCGCGGTGCTGGACGGCGCCCGCCGCGCCATGCGCGCCGCCTTCCAGCGCGAGATGGACGTGCTGGAATCGCACCTGGCCTTCCTGGCATCGGTCGGTTCGGTGTCGCCGTACATCGGCCTGCTCGGCACCGTGTGGGGCATCATGAACGCCTTCCGCGGCCTGGCCAATGTGCAGCAGGCCACGCTGGCCGCGGTCGCCCCCGGCATTGCCGAAGCGCTGATCGCCACCGCCATCGGCCTGTTCGCGGCGATTCCGGCCGTGGTCGCCTACAACCGTTTCGCCCACGATATCGACCGCCTGGCGATCCGCTTCGAAAGCTTCGTCGAAGAGTTCTCCAACATCCTGCAACGTCAGTCGCGTTAAGAAGGCAGAGCAATCATGGCTTCCTCTTTTTCCAGCAGCATGCGCGGCGGCCGCGGCCGCAAGTTCAAGTCCGAGATCAACGTCGTGCCCTACATCGACGTGATGCTGGTGTTGCTGATTATTTTCATGGTCATGCCTTCGGCCAATGACCCGAGCGTGGTCGACCTGCCGAGCGCGGAACGCTCGACCAAGCCGCCTAGCGACTACGTGCAGGTGATCATCAAGCCGAACGGCGCGCTGTCGATCGGCGTCAAGGGCAAGGGTGAAGAGGCGCCGGAAACCGCGCCCAACCGCGACGCGCTGGTCAAGAAGCTGCGCACCATCCACACCGACCATCCCGACTACCCGGTGCTGATCGCCGGCGACAAGGAAAGCAAGTACGACGACGTGATCCAGCTGATCTCGGAAGCGAAGAAGATGGGCATCACCCGGGTTGGCTTGTCCACCAAGTAAATCACAGTGCATACGATGAAACCTGCAACCGCAGGCGGCCCTTACAAGGTACCGCGACAAAATGAAGGCTGGCGCTCGATCGCGCTGGCGGCGGCGATGCACGCCGTGCTGTTGCTGTTCCTGTGGGTCGGCGTCAGCTGGCAGAACAACGAGCCGACCACGGTGCAGGCCGAGATCTGGGACATGAAGGTGCAGGAAGCCGCACCGGCGCCGCCGCAGGTCAAGCCCGAGCATGAACCCGAACCGGAGCCGACGCCGGTGGTCAAGACCGCCCCGCCGAAACCGGTGGAAGCACCGCCGACACCGAAAGAACCGGACATCGCCCTGGAACGCCTGAAGGCGAAGAAAAAGCTCGAACAGGAAAAACTCGAAGCGGCCAAGGAAGCCAAGCTGAAGAAGGA
Source organism: Duganella sp. S19_KUP01_CR8 (assembly GCF_036688705.1). Taxonomy (NCBI): domain Bacteria; kingdom Pseudomonadati; phylum Pseudomonadota; class Betaproteobacteria; order Burkholderiales; family Oxalobacteraceae; genus Duganella; species Duganella sp. S19_KUP01_CR8. Next base: position 33,084 of record NZ_JAQQPR010000033.1, read on the forward strand.
AGCCGAAGAGAAGCAGGCCAAGCTGGACGCCAAGAAACTGGCCGACAAGAAGGAAGCCGAGCAAAAGCTGAAGGACGAGAAGGAACAGGCCGAGAAGGACAAGAAGAAAGCCGCGCTGGCCGACAAGGCCGCCAAGGAAAAAGCCGAGAAAGCCGACAAGGCCGCCCGCGACAAAGCCTTCGCCGCCGAGATGAGCCGCATCACCGGCAACGCCGCCAAGGGCAGCACCGGCACCGCCGCCACCTCGACCGGCGGCAAGGTGGACGGCGGCTACCAGGCGGCGATCCGGGCCAAGATCAAGAGCAACCTGGTGTACGGCACGGTCGACGATACGCTCAGCGCGACCTACCAGATCACCCAGCTGCCGACCGGTGAAATCATCGGCGTGCGCAAGATGAAGAGCAGCGGCTCGGCCGCTTACGATAGCGCGATTGAAAACGCGATTGCCAAATCGTCACCACTACCCAAGAAAAAAGATGGTACGGTAGAGCGCGAGTTTGTCGCCGATTTCAACATGAAGGATATGCACTGATGACCACCATGAATAAACTGAACCAAGTGATCCTGTCCGCCACTCTGGCGCTGGCCGCCAGCGGCGCCTCGGCGCAGATGCGGATCGAGATCTCCGGCGTCGGCAGCAACCAGATCCCGGTGGCCGTGGCCGGCTTCGCCGACGAGAACATCGCCCCGCAACAGATTTCCGCCATCATCAAGGCCGACCTGGAGCGCAGCGGCGCCTTCAAGCTGATCGACGCGGGCGTGATCACCAGCATGAGCAACATCGACTACGGCACCTGGAAATCCAAGGGCGCCGACGCGCTGGTGGTGGGCACCGTGGCCAAGTCGGCCGCCGGCGACTACGAAGTGCGCTACAAGCTGTTCGACACCGTCAAGCAGAGCGAGCTGTCGCAGCTGAACCTGTCGCGCGCGCCGCAGTTCACCCGCCTGACCGCGCACAACATCGCCGACGACGTCTACCTGAAGCTCACCGGTATCCGCGGCGCCTTCTCGACCCGCATCGCCTACGTCAAGGAATACGACAAGCGCCACTACGAGCTGCTGGTGGCCGATGCCGACGGCGACGGCGAACAGATGGCGCTGCGCTCGAACGAGCCCATCATCTCGCCGTCGTGGTCGCCGGACGGCACCAAGGTGGCCTACGTGTCGTTCGAGCAGAAGAAGCCGGTGGTCTACGTGCAGAACCTGATCACCCGCGCGCGCACCGTCATCGCCAACGAAAAAGGCAGCAACTCGTCGCCGGTGTGGGCGCAGACCGGCAACAAGCTGGCGGTGTCGCTGTCCAAGGACGGCCATACGCAGATCTACACCGTCAACGCCGACGGCGGCAACCTCAAGCGCGTCTCCAACAGCGCCGGCATCGACTCGGAAGCCAACTTCGCGCCGGACGGCAGCATCTACTTCATGAGCGACCGCAGCGGCGGCCCGCAGATCTACCGCATGAACGGCGACGGCGGCGAAGCCAAGCGCGTGACCTTTGCCGGCAACTACAACATCAGCCCGCGCGTATCGGCCGACGGCAAGACGCTGGCCTACATCTCCCGCCGCGACGGCAACTACCAGCTGTACGTGATGGACCTGGCCAGCGGCCAGGAACAGCGCCTGTCGGACAGCACCGACGACCAGTACCCAAGCTTTGCCCCGAACGGCAAATACATCATGTACGCCACGCAAGCCGGAGGCCGCAAATCGCTGGCCGTGGTTTCGGTGGATGGACGTGTAAAACAACGCCTGACCACTCAGGCGGGCAACATCAAGGAGCCCACCTGGGGTCCATTCATGCAGTAATTTTTAGCCTTCATCACTAGGAGAATCAAATGCGTAAACTCAGCAGCTTAGCTTTTATCGTCACCACCGCCGCCATCCTGTCCGCTTGCTCGACTCCGGTCAAAATCGCTGAACCAGCGAAAGTGGAAGAGCGTCAAGTCGAACAGAAACCGCAGCCGCAGCCAGACACCCGCACCGTCGCCCCGGTCGAAACCAAATCGCTGGATCCGCTGGACGATCCTAAAGGCGTGCTGGCCAACCGCAGCGTGTACTTCGACTTCGACAGCTACGTCGTGCGCGACGACGGCAAGCCAGTGGTGGAAAACCACTCCGCTTACCTGGCCAAGAACAAGGCCCGTTCGATCCTGATCCAAGGTAACACCGATGAACGCGGTGGCGCCGAGTACAACCTGGCCCTGGGCCAGAAGCGCGCCGAAGCCGTGCGCAAGGCGATGACCACGCTGGGCGTGCCGGAATCGCAAGTCGAAGCCGTATCGCTGGGCAAGGAAAAGCCTAAAGCCTCCGGTTCGAACGAAGAAGCATGGGCGCAAAACCGTCGTGCAGACATCGTCTACAAGTAATACAAAGCACTACCCTTTTGCCGGGTCACAGGCATAATACGGGGCGGCGCGCGGGTAACACCGCGTCCGCCCCGTTTCCTTTTTGATTTGTGTGAAAGCGCCCGACATGATGAAACTCTCCAAATCCGGCCTGAGCGCCGCCCTGCTGGCCGCGCTGACCTGGCTGCCGCTGCAAGCCCATGCCGGCCTGTTCGACGACGACGAAGCCCGTAAGGCCCTGCTCGACCTGCGCGCCAAGGTCGAAGCCATACGCGCCGAGCTGAACGCCCGCATCGACACCAAATCCGACAAGTCCAGCACGCTGGACCTGGTTACGCAAAACGAAATGACCTTGCAGGAAGTGGCCAAGCTGCGCGGCCAGATCGAAGTGCTGAGCAACGAGCTGTCCAACGCACAAAAGCGCCAGAAGGATTTCTACGTCGACCTCGACGCCCGCCTGCGCAAGCTGGAGCCGCGCGAAGTGACCATCGACGGCAAGACCGCCCAGGTCGACCCGAACGAGCAGCGCACCTACGAAGCGGCGTGGAAGACCTTCACCTCCGGCGACTACAAGGCGGCCGGCACCGCGTTCAGCGAGTTCGTGGCGCGCTATCCGGGTTCCAGCTACGCGGCCAACGCGCAGTACTACCTGGGCAGCTCCTACTACGCGCAGCGCGACTGCAAGGGCGCGATCACGGCCCAGCTGCTGGTGCTGAAGAACTACGCCGACAGCCCGAAGGCGCCGGAAGCCATGCTCAACATCGCCAGCTGCCAGGCCGAGCTGAAAGACAAGGCCGCCAAGAAGACCCTGCAGGACCTGATCAAGGCCTATCCTGACTCGGCGGCAGCGGTAACGGCAAAAGAACGCCTCGGCGGCAAATAATTACCCGGGGGTATTTGACAGCAAGAGTCATTACCCCCTATAATCTCGCTTCTTCGGGGGTCGTTAGCTCAGCTGGTAGAGCAGCGGACTTTTAATCCGTTGGTCGCAGGTTCGAATCCCGCACGGCCTACCATTCGAAGAAAACCAAGGTTTCATACCTTTGGGTCGTTAGCTCAGCTGGTAGAGCAGCGGACTTTTAATCCGTTGGTCGCAGGTTCGAATCCCGCACGGCCTACCAAGATTCATCAAGAAAGCCCACCAACTTCGGTTCGTGGGCTTTTTTGTTTCTGCTCACGTTTTTACTACAGCACGGCGCGAGCGACAGCGCGCTCGCGCCGTACTAGAAATCTTACGCTGCTGCGGCATCGGCCTTCGGCTTGCGCGGGGCGCGCGGCTTCTTCGGTTTCTCCGCAGGGGCAGCGGCCTCGCGGCCTTTGACCGCTTCAATCAGGGCATTGGCATAGGCGTTGCGAGCGGTCTGGGTGAAGGCGGTTTGTTGCTGTAAGCGGGCCAGCTCAGCGTCGACGGCCAGGATGTTGGCGGCCTGAATCTTGGCAGCCTCGTTCAGGTTGGCGGAGGCGTAGGAGGTGCCATTGATCGTAATGTATTGCGGTAAAGTCATCTTCTTCCTTGATTATCGTATCCGGGCCAGAAATCCCAGTCGGCCATGATTGTATGTCTAACCGGCACGCCCCGCCAAGGGCGCCTGCGCCTTCCTGCGACATTTTGAGCTTGTCAGATTCCGTTCCGCGCATTATGATGCTGGCCCCTTGGGTCGTTAGCTCAGCTGGTAGAGCAGCGGACTTTTAATCCGTTGGTCGCAGGTTCGAATCCCGCACGGCCTACCAAGATTCATCAAGAAAACCACCTTCGGGTGGTTTTCTTGTTTTTGCCTGGCCTATGCTAAAGTTGGCAATTCCATAGCAAACGTTCAACGCATGCAAACCGTACCCGCCCGTATGACCTACCTGCGCAATGCCGAGGCAGTCTGCAGCTTCGCCTTGCCGGCCATCTTCTGCTACGACTGGCAGAGGTCAGGCGATCCTGTCGCATGGGGGATGCGGGGAGCGGCGCTCGTGCTGATCAGCTACATCCTGCTGCAGGGCGTGCTGTACTGGCATCTCAAGTTACAGTCAGTCATGCAGCGCCAGCCATTGCCGGCGTATTTTCAGCCGCTGTACCGCTTCTTTAAATATTCGAACTTTCTGGTCATCGCCGCCGTGGCCGCATTCATTGCAGCGATGAACGACGCCACAGCCTCGACTGCGGACCTGATGTGGTCGTACGGTTTGCTGGCGCTCGCGGCGCTGGAGCAAATCAACTACTACTACTATCAACTGATGTACGACACGCGCGCCGCCTTCGCCTACCTGCGCCGCAACGGCCGCCTGCGCAAAGCAGCGCTTGGGCTGGACCTGAAACGGCAGAAAGCAATATAAGCGCGACGAGGACCACGATGTGGTGGGCAGAGCCTTGACGCGATTAATCACCACCACTCAAGAGCCAACCTCTTCCGCACTCAGTGCCACTGGTTTAAGCCGCGGATGCATGAACGCTTGCCTGATGCTGCCCAGCAGCGCTTCATGGTCCCACGGCTTGGTGTAGAAGCGGTCGACGGCGCCCCGGTTGACGGCCGCCATCATGTCTTCCAGGTTGGTCTCGCCGGACAAGACTATCCTGAACGTGTCCGGATACATGGCTTTCACCTTGTCCAGGAACTCCGTGCCCGCCATGTCCGGCATGCTCTGGTCGCACAGGATGACATGAATTTCATGCTGAGCCAGCAACTCGAACGCCTGCGCCGCCGATTGCGCCAGCAGCACGCTGTATTGCTCGCCACCCAGTTCGGCTGCCAGCAGTTCGCGCATAAAGAGGTCGTCATCGACGATCAACAAGGTTTGCCGCGCCATGCTCGGCTTCACCAACGGATCCAGCGTCTTGCGCAGCACCATCAACTGGGTGATCTGCGCGGCCGGCAAGGGGCGGCTGATCAGGTAGCCCTGGATCTGGTCGCACTGGTGGCGCAGCAGATAGGCTTGCTGAGCCGGCGTCTCGACGCCTTCGGCGATCACCATCAGATTCAGGCTGTGCGCCATCGTGATGATGGCCAGCACTATGGCGGCGTCGTCGGGGCTGCTGGTCACGTCGCGGATGAAGGCGATGTCGATCTTCAGTTTGTCGATCGGGAAACGGCGCAGGTAGGCCAGGCTGGAATAACCGGTGCCGAAGTCGTCGATCGACACTTTGACGCCACGCTCGCGCAGGTTGCGCAGGCACACGATGGTGCGCTCGGTGTTGAGCATTAACGACGTCTCCGTCAGCTCCAGCTCCAACAGCCCGGCGGGAAGCTCGTTGTCGGCCAAGGCGCGCGCGATATCGGCCTCCAGATCGCCTTCGACGAACTGGCGCGCGGCAACGTTGACCGAGACCTGAACCGGCCCCACCTCGCCCAGCTGCCATTCCTTGATCTGGCGGCAGGCGGTCGCGATGACCCAGCCGCCGACCCGAACGATCAAGCCGCTCTCTTCCAGCACGGGGATGAACAATCCCGGCGCCACCAGTCCGTGGCCAGGCCTGGCCCAGCGCAACAACGCTTCCAGCCCGACCACCGCGCCGGTGGTCAGCGATATCTTGGGCTGGTAGTGCAGCTCGAACTCGTCGCGCTCGATGGCCTTGCGCAGCGCGCTCTCCAGGTCCTGGCGTTGCAACACGTCGACATTCATTTGCGCGGTGAAGAAGCGGTAGGTGTTGCGGCCGGCGTGCTTGGCCTGGTACATGGCGGTGTCGGCATACTTGATCAAGGCGTCAGGATCGTCGCCATCGTCCGGGTGGATCGTGATGCCTATGCTGGCCGTCATGATCACTTCGTAGCCTTGCAAGTTGAACGGCGGGTGCAGCGCGTCACGGATCTTGGTGGCGACCTGGGCAGCGCCCTGGTGGCCTTGCTCCATCACCAATATCAATCCGAACTCGTCGCCGCCCAGCCGTCCGATGGTGTCGCGCATGCGCACGCAGGTCATCAGGCGATTGCTGAACTGGATCAGCAATTCGTCGCCGATGGCATGGCCCAAGGTGTCGTTGACGTTCTTGAAGTGGTCGAGGTCGATGAACATCACCGCCACCTTCCAACCTTGATGGCTGGCCAAGGCGATGGTCTTGCGCAGCGTCTCGTAGAAAAAGGTGCGGTTCGGCAGGCCGGTCAAGGCGTCGTGGTTGGCCTGGTGCTGCAGCCGTTGCTGCGCCTGCTTGCGTTCGGTGATGTCGCGCACCACGCTGACGATGATCCAGTCGCTCCCGGACGGCATGGCCTGGCGGCTCACCTCCACCTGGATCAGCGTACCGTCCTTGCAATGCAGCGCCGTTTCGCTCAATTGCGTGCTGGCCTGGCCGGAGATCACGGTATCGTACACGTGCGTCAGCTCATCGCGCGTAACCGCCCCCAACGCTACCGGCCCCAGCGCCAGCATTTCGGCGCGCGTATAGCCCAGCATGCGGCAACTGGTGGCGTTCACCTCGACGAAACGCAGCGAGTCGCGACTCACCAGCATGATGGCATCGGCGGTGGCGTCCATCGCGGTGCGGAAACGCTGCAGATCGGCCGTGCGTGCCGCCACCTGCTGCTCCAGTACGAAACTATGTTCCTGCAAGTCGCCGAAAGCCTTCAGGCGCAGCAGATTGCGCACACGCAGCCACAATTCCGTGCGATCGACCGGCTTGGTCAGGAATTCCTCCGCGCCCGCTTCGAGCCCGGCAAGCCGGGCGCCGCGCTCGCCATGCGCGGAGATCATAATGATGGGAATGTTGGCAGTGGCCGGGTTGGCCTTCAGGATGCTGGCGACCTGGTAGCCGTCGATGCCGGGCATCATGATGTCAAGCAGGATCAGGTCGGGGGCCGAATGGGCCACCGAGTTCAGCGCTTCCTCACCGCTGGCGACGCTTTCGGTCTGGTAGCCTTCGGGGCGCAGCAGCACCGCCAGCAGACGGCGGTTTTGGGCTTCGTCGTCGACGATCAGGATGGTGGGAGCGACAACACTCATATCTTGCCTCCGTCGGCAGGCAAGGTACGGTCACAACCGACGTTGCCAAAACCCGTCATATGCATGGACGCCTTTCCGGGCACTGCAACTCGGCATGGGTACGATGGTTTACGTGACTGCCGAGCGGGCTCGCAGATTGGCGCCGAACAGCGCTGGATGACGAACAGGCCGGTGGCAAGGAGGAGAGGGAAATTCAATATAACAGGATTCGGCTGCGCCCCATGTCTTCGTTCGCAAAAAAACGCCAGCTCCGGCACTGGCGAAGTGAACGTGCGCTGACCGGTGTAGTAACCGATATTCGAGAATTTTGGAATGCTGTTTGAGTGCGCAGCGTTATTAAGCCATTTGATGGCCCGGTTGCCGGTCAGCGTCTGCCCGGCAAGCACAAACCACCATAACTTCTTGATGCACTTTGACAACACTTAATTGTTAAAGCGCCAAGCGCCGTGTATTGTGGAGTTTCTGCCGCCGTTCGACTTCCAAGATGAAACCGTTCCTTCCCCTGCGCACCCGCATGACCAACCGCTGCCCCGGCTGGCTGGTCGCCCTGGCCCTGACAGCCTGGCATCCCGCGTCGCTTTGCGCTGCCCTGCCCGAGGACGAAGACCTGGCGTTGTACGGCATGGACCGTTCCGCCATCAGCCTGGCCACCGGTTCGACCCAACTGCTGCGGCGCGCGCCGGCCGTTGCCTCGGTCGTCACGGCCGAGGATATCGCCGCCATGGGCGCGACCGATCTGGACCATGTGCTGGAAGCGGTGGCCGGCATCCATGTCACGCGCGTGCCCACCATGTATGCACCCAACTACTTCATCCGCGGCATCGGCGCGGGCGGCGTCACCAATCCCCAGGTGCTGTTCCTGCTCAACGGCCTGCGCATGAACACCGACTACAACGGCGACAAGGGCAATATGTGGGCCAGCATGCCGCTGACCAATGTGGCGCGCATCGAAATCATCCGCGGCCCCGGTTCGGCCTTGTATGGCGCCGATGCGTTTGCCGGCGTGATCAACATCATCACCAAGACGGCGGAACAGATGCCGGGCCTGCGCGTGGGCGCGCGGGTCGGCTCGTTCGACGCGCGCGACGCCTGGCTGGAGTACGGCCACAAGCAAGGCCAACTGTCCATCGCCGCCTATCTGCAAGTGGGCCGCACCGACGGCGCGGGCACGCTGATCGAGGCCGATGCGCAATCCCTCAACGACCGCCGCTTCGGCACCCACGTGAGCAAGGCGCCCGGCCCGATGAACACGGGCTATAGCGCCTACGACGGCAGCCTCGACCTGTCCTGGCAGCGCTGGCGCTGGCGCACCAACCTGAAGTGGCGCAGCGACGTCGGCACCGGCCTTGGCGTCAATTCGGCGCTCGATCCCGACCACAAACCGCGCAGCGGCTATGCCGCCAGCGAGCTGTCGTGGTCCGCGCCCGACTTTGCCACCGACTGGAGCGTGGGCGCCTCGCTGAGTTACATGTTTTTCACTGAACAGTCGCCCGGCGGATTGGCGCTGTTTCCGGCGGGCGCGCGCATCGGCGCCAACCTGTTCCCGAATGGCATGATCGGCGGGCCCGGCCGCTGGGAGCGCAATCTGCGCAGCTCCGCCTTCGCCACGTACAGCGGCCTGAACCGGCATGCGCTGCGCCTCGGCGCGGGCCACGACGACCTGTACCTGTACCAGGTCGAGACCCTGAAGAATTTCCTGATCAGTCCGGCTGGGCTGCCGATCCCGTCCGGCCCGGTGATCGACTACGGCATCATCCAGCCGCACATCCGGCCGCAACGCCGCAAGATCAACTATGTCTACGTGCAGGACGAGTGGCAATTCGCCCGCGATTGGGCGCTGACGGCCGGCGTGCGGCACGACGATTATTCCGATTTTGGCGGCACCACCAATCCGCGCCTGGCGCTGGTATGGGACGCCGACCTGAACGTCACCGTCAAGCTGCTGCACGGCCGCGCCTTCCGTTCGCCCAGTTTCAACGAACAGACCGGCATCAATCCGGTCAACATGGGCAACCCGGAGGTCCGGCCCGAGAGCATCGCCACCACCGAGGCCGCGCTGGCATGGCAGGCGCGCGCCGACCTGTCGATCAACGTCAGCCTGTTCCGCTATACGCTGAAGGACCTGATCCGCTCGGTGCCGAATCCGGCGCCGGCGCCGGGCGCCACCTACCAGAACAGCGGCGGAACGGACGGCAACGGCGGCGAAGTCGAACTGGCTTGGGAGCTGAACCAGAACCTGCGCTGGCAGGCGAACTACGCGCGCCAGAACGCGCACGATTCGATCACCGGCAGGGATCCGGGCTACGCGCCGCGCCACCATGCCAATACCCGCCTGGACTGGACCGTCAGCCCAGGCTGGCAATTCAGTCCGCAGCTGAACTGGGTCGCCGGCCGTCGCCGCGCGGCCGGCGACGCGCGCGCCCCGATTGCCAACTACCGGACGGTGGACGCCGCCCTCACCCACCCGCTGCCGCACGGCTGGACCGTCTCCGCCACCGTGCGCAACCTGTTCAACGCCGACGCGCGCGAACCCAGCCTGGCGCCGGGGCTGGCGCTGCCGTTCGATATTCCGGTGTCGCCGCGCGCGCTGGCGGTGCAGCTAAGCGTCAAGCTTTAACTGTTTCTTCAAAAACGCATAGATGCGCGGATCGTGCGAGTAGGCCACATTAAACCGCAGGCAATGGCCGGCGCTGTTGTTGACGCTGAACACATTGCCCGGCGCGTAAAGTATGCCGGCCGCCAGTCCCGCGCTGGCGATCGCCGACGCATCCATCTCCGGCCCGCCCCGCACCCATAGAAACGGTCCGCCCGCCGGCTCGGCCCACGGTTCCAGACCGCAGTCACGCAGCCGCTTGCGTACCGACACCGCCGCCTTGCGCAAGCGCTGCCGGATCGCTTCCGTGTGCTTGCGGTAGCTGCCGTCGAGCAGCAGCTTGCAAATGAGCTGGGCCGACAGTTCGTTGTTGCCAAAAGTGGTGGCCAGCTTCAAGTCCAGGATGGCCTCTATCCACTCCGCCTTGGCAACCACAAAGCCGCAGCGCGTCGCGCCCGACAGCGTCTTGGAAAAGCTGCCGATGTAGATCACTCGCTGCAACTGGTCCAGCGCGGCGAGCCGCACCGCAGGGCGCTCTTCCAGGTCGGCAAAGGTGTCGTCCTCGATGATGTCGAAGCCATGCTGCCGGCTGAGTAGCAGTATCTGGTGCACCACCGCGGCGGAAAAAGAAATGCCGGTCGGATTTTGCAGCACCGCGTTGGTGATGTAGAGCCGGGGCCGATGCCGGGCCAGTTCCAGTTCAAACTGCTGCATGTCCGGCCCGCTCGGCGTCAGCGGAATGCCGACCACGTTGACCCGGTGCGCGCGCAAGCTGGCCTGGAAATTGAAGTAGCACGGGTCGTCGACGAAGACCGTATCGCCGGCCTGCACCAGCAGGCGGATGGCGAGGTCGAGCGCCTGGCTGCCGCTGTCCGTCAAGACGATCCCGTCCAGCGGCGCCTCGATGCCGCGCCCGCCAAGATGGCGTTGCAACTGCTGGCGCAGCCCGCGGTAGCCGGCCGGCTCTCCGTAGGAGGTCAGCGCGTCGCCCGGCTCCCGCCGCAGCGTGCCCAGCACGCGCCGTATGCCTTCATCGTTCAGGTAGTCGGGCGGCAGCCAGCCGCAGCCGGGACGCAATGCCTGGCTCGGCAGCTGCAAGGCGTTGCGCAGCATCCAGAATTCATCGACTTTGCGTTGCGGTGCGCTGGGCGCGCGGCCGATCTCCAGCACCTGCCTCGGCGTGCAGACGAAGAAACCGGACTTGGCCCGGGAGACCGCCAGCCCCTGCGCCACCAGCCTGTCATAGGCTTCCACCACGGTCGATTTGGCGACCTGGCTGTCCAGCGCGAAGCTTCTGATCGACGGTAGCCTGGCGCCCGGCGTAAGCTCGCGCGCCGCGATCGCCGCAGCAAAATAGTCGACCACCTGCGCGACCACGCTTTGCCCGGAGTCGGCGGATCGGTGGAATCGGTGCATCTGTCACGCTCCTTGTACCAGTACAGTATCGAGCATTGTACCCAATCTGTACCTTACGCGACCGGCAGGACCAACCCTAGAATCGACAGCATCTGAACTCTTGGGGGTAGGCTGTGCGTAAGGAATATTTGAAGGGCATGGCACTGTGCCTGACCGCTGCGGTGGCATGGGGCGTATCGTTTCCGATCATGGGGCAAGCCCTGCTGCGCATGGACCCGTTTAACTTCACGGCGTTTCGCTACGGCGCGGCGGCCGCCATCATGCTGGCGATTTTGTTTTACAAGGAAGGCGGCGCGGCACTCAAGCTGCGCGGCGAGCGCTACGTGCTGGCCTGGGCCCTGGGCTCCTGCGGCTTTTGCGGCTACGGCTTCTTCATCTTTCACGGCCAGCAGCTGGCGGGACAGTCCGGCGCGCTGTCCGCGTCGGCGATGATCGCGACCACGCCGATGCTGACGCTGGTCCTGAACTGGGCGATACGCGGCAAGCGCCCTTCGATCGTGGCGTTCGGCTGTATCGCGCTGTCGTTCTTCGGCGTGCTGCTGGTGGTCTCCGGCGGCGCGCCGGGCAGCCTGCTGCATCAGGGCGTCGCCAGCGACTCGGCGGCTTTCCTGCTGCTGGGGGCGGCGTCGTGGGCGCTCTACACGCTGGGCGCATCGTTCTTTCCCGGCTGGAGCGGCTATCGCTATTCGGCGATCACCACCGGCCTGGGGCTGACCACCATACTCACCGCCGACTTTGCCTTGCAAGCGCTGGGCTACATTCCGCGCCCCGCCATCACCGTGCTGCCGGCGCTGCTGCCCTATCTGGCGTACATGGTGCTGGTCGCCGGCGTGCTGGCGGTGCTCTGCTGGAACCTGGGCAACAAGATCATCACCCCGACCAATGGCGTGCTGTTCCTGGATGTGGTGCCGCTGACCGCCTTTGCGGTGGAAGCGCTGGCCGGCACGCCGATCGCAGCCGGCCAACTGCTGGGCGCAGCATGCACCGGGGCGGCGCTGGTGCTGAACAATCTGTATCAGCGCCGCCGTGACGCAGCCACACAACATTCACTTCATGGCAAAAATAATATTTATAAAAATAAATATACTATTTAACACACAACATATACCATAGGAAATTGAATTGCACATGTGACAATAAAAACCACACTAGGGAGTATCATGAAAATCGTCAAACTTTTGGCCGGTGCAGCATGCGCCGTAACGATGTTGCTGAGCTCGGCAGCCCACGCGAGCAGCCAGGAATGGGTCCTGTCCGGCGTCACCTTCGATGACGGCGGCACCCTGAGCGGTCACTTCGCCACCGATTCGGTCACCGGCGACCTGCTGTCCTACGACCTGACCTCGACCGACGGCTCGATACTTGGCGGCCACCACTACAATGCCGCATCGAGCTCCCTGTTCGGCAACAACGTCACCGGCCCTAACAGCTTTCTCATCATCAACAACTCGCCATGGGCGAACCCCTATCTGAATCTGCGCTTCGATGCAGCACTGACCTCGGCAACCAGCAGCACGACGGTGCAGCTTGGCGATTTCAACACCGGCGCCGGCTCCTGGGAGTGCGACAATTGCAGCAGCATGCGTCTCGTGACCGCCGGTATGGTCACGGCTGTTCCAGAACCGGAAACCTACGCCATGCTGCTGGGCGGCCTCGGTTTGGTAGGCGTTGCAGCCCGCCGCCGCGAGCGCAAGGCAGTCTGAGCGCCGCGTCGCTCAAACAAAAAACCCGCCAGCACTGAACGCGACCTTGAGCGCGTCCAGGCTGGCGGTTTTTTTTGTTATCCCTCCGAATTCGCACCCAGGGTGATGTGGACAGTCAGCTCCTTCGCCGTGTTCGGGAAATACTTGTTGACGCCGAAATCGGCACGATTCAGCTTGACCATGGCTTCGAAGCCGGCCTCGGTCTCCTTGCCCATCGGGTCGCGCTTGATCTTGTTGATCTTGCCGTCGAGGACCACGGCCTTGGTCACGCCATGCAGTGACAGGTTGCCGCTGATTTTGAGGCTATCCATCGGCCCCTTGACGATCTTGGTGCTCTGGAAGGTGATATCGGGGAAGGCGGCGGCGTCGAGGAATTCCGCGCTCACCAGTTGACGGTCAAGCGCGGCGACGGCGGTGTGGATGCCGTCCACCGCCAGTTTCACCATGACCGAGGACTTGCTCAGGTCCTCATCCAGCACCAGCTTGCCTTCAATTTTCTCGAAACGGGCCATCGGGTTGGTATAACCATGATGATCCCAGCTAAAGACCACAGCGCTGTGGTTGGGGTCGATCGTCAGCGTTTCGGCGCTGAAAGCCGGCAGGGTGAACAGCGAGAGCAGCGGCAGCAACAGGCATTTCATTGGGTACTCCTTCATGTGTGGGGAGCCATCACAATGCAAGCGGCCTGGCCAAAAGTCCTGAAATTGGCCTGAAATCGGCCTGAAATCGTTCTGAAATTCCCTGAAAAGCCCCGCAGGCGGCCGCGCTATAATCCAACCCTGTCAAAAATACAAAAATATCGGAGCACAATGGAAACTTCAGCGGCTGCAAAGCTACGCGTCGGCGCCTGGTGCGTCGATCCCGCCCTGGGCGAGATCGGCCGCGACGGCGACACCGTGCGGCTCGATCAACGCACCATGCGCCTGTTGCTTTGCCTGGCTGGACGTCCCGGCCAGATCGTCAGCGCAGACGACCTGCTGAGCGAAGTCTGGCCGGGCGTCATCGTCACGCCGGATTCGGTGTACCAGGCGATTGCATCGCTGCGCCGCGTGCTGGGCGACGATCCCAAGCAGCCCGGCTACATCGTCACCGTGCCGCGCCAGGGTTACCGGCTGGTGGCGAAAGTGAGCCCCTGGAGCGAAGAACCGGTAGCCATCCCGGCTCCGCCCCACCCTGCGCCCCCGTCCAACGCCTCGCGCAGCCGCCTGGTTTTCCTGCTGACGGCGTGCGTCCCCATCGTGGTCGGCATTGTTTTCTGGCTGCACAACACGCTGGCGAACGAGCCGCACCCGGCGGCTCAAGCGGCGGCGACGCAGAAATCCATCGCCGTGCTGCCGTTTGCGGATTTGACGGAAGGCATGCGCAACGAGACCTTTGCCGATGGCATGACCGAGGAACTGATCTACAGGCTCAGCAAGATACCGGGCATGAAAGTGCCAGCGCCCAGCGCCACGTTTTTTTACAAGAACAAGCAGATGGCGGTGGTCGACGTCGCCAGCAAACTGGGCGTGGTCTACATCCTGGACGGCAGCGTGCGCAAATCCGGCAACACCTTGCGGGTCACGGCGCGCTTGATAAGGGCCGACAACGGCTTCATCATCTGGTCGGAAACCTATGACAAGCCGGTCGACGACCTGTTGATGGTGCAGGACGACATCGCCGAGGCCGTCACCAAGGCATTGAAGACGACCATAGCCCAAAGCACAGGCGGCTAAGCTACGCCGCCAATGGACGCAGGCCGATCTTCCCGGCAGCAAACTGGACTGCGCGTCCCAGCGGCGCCTCCACCCAGCGGAAGAACGCGGCGCCGGCGGCCAGGCTGGCTGCCCAGGCCAGCAACATGCCCAGGCCCTGCCACGCCGGCCCGGCCGGGACAAAACGGCTGAACGCCGCGTTGACCAGCAGGCAAACCGGGAAGTGGATCAGGAACACCGAATACGATATCCGCCCCAGGCCATTGACGACGGCCCAGGCGCGGCCGGTCGCCACCGTTTCAACGCGACCGAACAAATACAGCAGGCAAGCGACCACCAGCGCCAGCGCGATGCGGCTGCGGAAGTCGAGGAACAGGGCGGCCGACACCGGCAGCAACGCCATCGCCAGCAGCAGGGTCACGGCGCCCGCCGAGCGGCAGCGATCGCTGGCCCACCACGCCAGCATGCCCAGGCCATAGCTGCCGAAGAAATACGGCGCCCAGTTGTCCCAGTCGGCGTCGAGGTTGAAATACAGCAGCGACAGCGTGACGCCCAAGGCGGTCAAGGCCGGCATCAGCCACAGCATCCGGCGGCGGCCAGTGGCGCGGCCGGCCAGCCACAGCGCCAGGGCCGTGACCGCATACAGTTGGAAATCGATGGCGACGTACCAGGCACCGGCCGACAAGGACGGATAGCCCAGCACGCCATGCAGCAGCAACGCGTGGGCGCTCAGCTGGCTCAGGGTGGCCGGCGCGGAGACCGAACTGTGCGTCATCCAGTTGCCGGCCCAGGCGGAAGCGACGGCGGCCACCAGCGTGGCGGCCAGGAACGGCGGCGCCAGCTTGGTGTAGCGGCGCCAGATCGCCCCCAGCGGATCGGACAGGCCGGACTGACCGGCAGGCGACAGTGATTTGGCCACCAGGAAGCCGCTGATGACGAGGAATACTTGCACGGCAATGCGCGCACTGCCGCTCAGCCAGTCGACCAATGCCGGCAACAAAGGCCGCACGTGATCGGACATCGGCCCATAAAATGCCAAATGATGCAAAACAATCAACTGCGCTGCACCAGCTTTCAACAGATTAATCAAACCAAACTGCGGCTGGACCGCTTCTTCCGCGCCAGCCCCTCCCCTTGCACCATTCATCCCCATCCCTAAACATCCAGCTTATGCCGACCGGCCGCCATAATAGCCGAGGTTGGCTGCTTGATGGCGCCAGCTTGGTGAGAATGAGTGTATTTCTTTATAGCATCACTTCTTCCGCATGGCTTGCAATGCCCCATACATCAGCGTCCGCCACAGCCATTCCAGCGGGCCAAAGCGGTAATGCCGCAACCACCAGGCGCTCAGCGCCATCTGCGCCACATACACGCCGATGCCGAGCAGGAACACCGGCGCGGCGCCGAGCTTGCCGAACTGCCCCAGCCCGTAGCCAAAAAAGATGAAGCCGAAGATCAGGGATTGGGCGATGTAGTTGGTAAAAGCCATCCGGCCCAGCGGCGCGAAGCATCGCAGCAATCCGCGCCGGGTCAGCAGGATCACCGTCGCGGCATAGCCGGCGGCCAGCAGCGACTGGCCAACGCCGGTGGCCACATCCTGGATGCACAATGCCGCGCCCCCTGCCACGCCGACCACCGCGATACCGGTCCACAGGCGCAGGTGTTCGCCCGGCCGTTGCAGGACGCCGGTGCGCCACGCGAGCGCTCCCAGCAGGAACAGCGCCAGCGTCCTGGGGATCACATACAAATGCAACGGCAGCAGATAAGGCAGTTCATTCATGCTGAAGCGGCAGATCTCGGCATAGCTGCCCGACGCATACACCTGATCGGCCAGCGCGACATGCTGCTGGAACCACGCCGGATCCGGCCAAGGTATGCCGACCGGCACCACGCCGATAAACAGGTAGAGCGCGAACATGCCGGCCGCCGCCAGCGCCAGCGCCCAGACCGGCGCGGCAAGCAGGGGCAGCACCAGCAGGCCGCCGAACGCATATTCGGTCAGGATGTCGCCGTTCCAGATCAGCAGCAGGTGCACCAGGCCGAACACCAGCAGCACCCCCAGCCGCCGCGCCAGCCAGTAGAACGGCCGCCCGGTCCGCGACAGGCGCTCGAACTGCACCGCCAGCCCCAGGCCGAACAGGAAGGAAAACACGGCGAAGGCCTTCATCTCGAAGCCGACGCGCACCAGTGTTTCCACCAATTTATCCAGCATGCCGATGCCAGTATCGGGCGGCAGGAACTGCTGGAATATCGACACCCGGAATTCCGACACCAGGTTCACCGACAGCACGCCGAACAGCGCGACGCCGCGCAGGATATCGATGGCGTCTATGCGTTCGTCCGCGCTGGCCTTGCTCGTCATTAGCGACGGAACTTCTTCGGCTGGCGTTTGCGCAGGGCGGAATTCTGGTCCTGCAGCATCGCGTCCACGCGTTCGGAAGCCTGGCGCGACAGCAGCTGCGCCCGTTCCGTATCGGGGAAGAACTCAGGCTGCCGGTAGGCCAGCCACGCGTAGGCCGAATACAGGCGGCAGGCATCCTCCACCTCCTGCAAGGACATGTAGTGCAGCGGACTCTGCTCCGCCTTGATCGGCGTGATCTTCTTGGCGGCCAGCGCCGTCGCCCAGTGTTCCCACGCGCGCTGCAGCGACGGCACCTTGGACGAGATCGGCACCAGCGACAGCGCGAACTTCTCCGCCACCGTCAGCTGCAGCGTATCGAGCCAGGCCGCGCGCTCGAACTGGTCCTCGGTGATGCGCGGGTAGAAGAAGCCGTCCGGCACGTCGATGTTGTGCACGAAGCGCTTCAACAGCTTGGCCAGACCATGCTCGTTGGTCACCGACGAAATCCGGTGCAGATGCTCCAGCGTCGGCGCCACGGCGAAGCCGGTGGTCTTCAGCGGCACCGGTTTTTCCCTCAGCAGCGAGCGGATCACATTGTGGGTCTCGTTGTCGTAGCCGGCCACCAGGCCTTCCTCGTGCACGCCGAAGCGCCCCGCCCGGCCGGCGATCTGGCGCGCCAGCGCGGCCGGGATCTCTTCCTCTTCATAGCCGTTGTACTTGACCGAGGTGGTCATGACGATGCGCGCGATCGGCATGTTCAAGCCCATCGCGATGGCATCCGTGCCCACCACCACGTCGGCGGCGCCGTCGCGGAAACGCTGGGCCTGCGCGCGCCGCACCTCCGGCGACAGATTGCCGTAGACGGTGGCCACCGACAGGCCAAGCTCGGTCACCATGTCGCGCCACATCAGCACTTCGCGGCGCGAGAAGCAGATCACGGCGTCGCCGCGCCGCAGATTGCTCATCTTGCGCACGGCGGTCGGCTCCACCGACAACGGGCCTTTGCGCTTGAGCACATGGACTTCCAGCTCGCAGTCCAGCCGCGCCGCCAGCACCTCGATGGCGCGCCGCGCTTCCGGCGCGCCCACCAGGTAGACCACTTGCGCCGGCGCGCCGCAGACGGCGGCGGTCCAGGCCGAGCCACGGTCGCGGTCGGCCAGCATCTGGATTTCATCGATTACCGCCACGTCGACCGGCGTGCGCGTGTCGAGCATCTCGACGGTGCTGGCCACGTGGGTGGCGCCGGCCACCAGGCGGCGCTCCTCGCCCGTCACCAGGCTGACCGCCAGCGGCTTGCCGTGCGCTTCCATGGCTTGCAGACGCTCGTAGTTTTCCAGCGCCAGCAGACGCAGCGGCGCCAAATAAACACCGCTGGGCGCCTTGGCCAGCGCTTCGATGGCCTGGTGGGTCTTGCCGGAATTGGTCGGGCCCAGCAGCGCGATGAAACGGCGCTTCATGCGCCGCGCCACGTCGAACGAGGCCGGATATTCGGCCAGGTTGATGCTCTGGCGCGTGCGTTCGGCGTGCTGCTCTTCCATGTCGCGCTCGACCGCGTGCTCCAGGCGCTGCCGGATACGGTCGAACACAACGCCGGCCGGTTCCGAGATCTGCATCTCCGCCAGTGCGCCGAGGAAGGGTTGGGCGTCCAGCCCGCAGTCGTCGCAAGCGTCCGCCATTTCCTGCACAAAGGCGCTGACATAGCCGCGCAGCTCGGCGCCGACGGCGTCGCTGGCGCGTTCCAGCAACAGCTGGGAACGGGCGTCGACGTCCATCTTGCGCCATTTGGACGCTTTGGCCAGCACGCCCTGCGCCGGCACCAGGTCGTAGGCGACCCGCAATCCTGCATAATCGACCACCCCGCTCAGGCGCAGGAACACGCGGCCTTCCTGGCGCGCCAGCAACACGCCTTTGGCGCTCAGCCCGAGCTTGCGCATCAGGTCGTCGTCTTCCCCCTGGTCGCTGTCGGTGGCGTGGTGGTGCGGCGCGGGGGAGGAATTGCTCATGTAGGAAACTCAGGTAGGTGGGCTGGAATTTTAGCAGATCGTTACAGTTGGTGAGAAAGCTAAGCCGGCTGTCCACCTATAATATTCCGCCTAGGCAATCAGCCTACAACAATTAGACAAAACAAAAGGGAAAACATGGGCATGGTATTCTGCCGCGGTTGCGGCAAAGAAATTCACGAAACAGCACCAACCTGTCCGCATTGCGGCGCGCCGCAACACTCCGCAGCCGCCTCCGGCCCGCGTTCGGAAAAAGACTACGTCGTCACCGTGCTGTTGTGCTTCTTCCTCGGCGTGTTGGGCGTGCACCGCTTCTACGTCGGCAAGATCGGTACCGGCATTTTAATGCTGTTCACCTTCGGCGGCTTTGGTATCTGGGCGCTGATCGATTTTATTATGGTCATCCTCGGCAATTTCACCGATAGCGACGGCCTGAAAATCAGCAACCGCTAAGCGCGTTTTTGTCTTCCCCCCGGATTTCTGGCACCATAGGCCGGTTTATACCGCCGCCGTGCCAGAAATCCCGCCATGCCCTTCTCCCTCGCCTCCGCCGTTCACCACGAATTGCTGATTAAAAAAAGCCGCTTTATTGCCTGCGTTCAGCCGATGACGGATCGGAGCGCCGCGCAAAAGGTGGTGGCCGAGTTATGGGCGCAACATCCGGGCGCCGCCCATGTTTGTTGGGCATTATTAGCCGGTGGCCAATCGGCGGCGGTCGATGACGGCGAACCCAGCGGTACCGCCGGCCGTCCCATGCTCGATGTTTTACGCCACCAGGACCTCGAAGGGGTATTAGCCACCGTGGTCCGCTATTTCGGTGGCGTTAAATTGGGCGCTGGCGGACTGGTGCGCGCTTATACCGACAGCGTAGCCCAGGCATTATTAAAGTCCGAGAAAATCGCGATTATCAAGCTGCAATACCTGACCTGCACCGCGCCCTATGCGATGGAGGGCATGATCAGGCGTGAAATTGAATTGGCCGGCGCCACCCTTGATAATGTCGCCCATTCCGACCATGTGCAGTTTGAATTCAGCCTTCCCGATAGCGCAGCCGCGCAACTGGTCCACCGATTGAATGAAGCCGGACATGGCCGCATTCAATGGATCGCTCCCGACGACGAATAAAGCGTTGAATGGCCGTCGCCGTCGGCCGCTCTTCACAAGCTGTTTTTTGGTATATTCGCGCCAATATTTGGCACGACTTCACTATGAGAACCAATCCATGTGGCTTTGTGCCACAGCGTTTCAAGCGGTCCCTGCTTGTGGCGGCCCAACCACCACACGCTGAACTGCCTTTGCAGCAACGCCAGCGTCAATCCTATCGCCAGCGCGAAACTGGCGCCGGTGTATTGATACATCCCCAGGCCGAAGCCATAATAAATCGATGTGCCGACGATCGATTGCACCACATAGCTGGTCAAACTCATGCGGCCCAGCGGCGAGAATATCCGCAACCAATTACCGGAATAAGACAGCAGCGTAAAGCTGGATACCAGCACCACCATGAACGCCACGTTCGACCATGAAGTAACGATCACCAACAATGGACGGCGCACCGCCGCGCCGATATGCCAGGCATCGGGGAAGGTTTTCAACAGATACAACGGGATAAACGCCAGCGCCGCCGTCAGCAAGGTTTTACGCCAGAATACCCGGTTAGCTTCGGATTGAATAAACAGTGATAAACGGCCGGCCAGCATACCCAACATGAATAATGCCGGTATCTGGAATACGCGACCATTTTCCCAGCTCCAGCGGATGACGCCGATTTTCCCGTTGCTTAAATTCCCCCGCCATACCTCGAATGCCGAACCATGCGCCATATACTTTTCGGCGCGGCCGAAATATGCCCAGGAAGCGGGATCGGCGAGTTTCTCGTCGGGATGTGGCAAGGCCTGGAAGAATTCCACCCATGCGTGCGGCAACAGCAATAAGAACACCGCGATGCCCAATACCACGCCATTGCGCAAGCGCGCCACCGGTATCAGAGCCAATCCCAGCACGGCATAAATACTGAGTATATCGCCGTGGTAAAACATGGAATTGAACAGGCCGAAACCCAGTAATAACACCATGCGCCAGGCAAAGCGGGCGAGGAAGTCCTGGCCGCGCAAGGAACGGCTATGATCCTGGATGTAGAACGTCATTCCGAACAATAGCGCGAAGATCGCGTAAGACTTGCCGCCGAACAAGAAAAACAGGCTATCCCAGATCGTTTTGTCCACCACCATCAGCCAGGGCGGCAATCCGGACGGGAGAAAGTAGAAATCGAAGTGCTCGATATTGTGCAGAAGCATGATCGAGACGATGGCAAAGCCGCGCAAGGCGTCGATCACATCCAGACGGGTAGCATTGGTGTTCATGGAATTCCATCAACCTTAGCAAAGTGAACAGAATGCCAAGTGTAAAGTGGAAACGCTCCCAGTGGAGCGCCCCCCCAAAAAAATTGCTACACTTTATCGATGAGCCAACTACACACCGACCTACACATCGACCTGCTGGAGCCTGCCGGCTTCGACGATTTTCTCCTCTACATCAACGATCACCTGTCCGACAACGGCCAGGGCGACACCGCGTATTTCCAGCCGCTGTCGCGCGCGGAATCACGCCTCCCAGCCGACAAGGTCGACGCTTTCCGCACCGGCATGCAGACGCCGCTGGATGCGCCCGGCTGGCGCCGCTTCTGGCTGGCGCGCACCGCCGACGGCCGCATCGCCGGCCACCTCGACCTGCGCGCCCATCCAGAGCGCTACGCTACCCACCGCTGTGTGCTGGGCATGGGCGTGGACCGCGCCTTCCGCCAACTCGGACTGGGCAGCCGCCTGATCGACCACGCCGCGCAATGGGCGCGCACATCGGCGCAACGCGCATGGATCGACCTGCAAGTGCTGTCCGTGAACGCACCCGCGATCCGCCTCTACCAAAGCAAAGGCTTCGAACAAACCGGCGAAATCCCCGACCTGTTCCGCATCGACGGCAACAGCTTCGCCTTCACCGGCATGAGCAAACGCCTTGACACAATCATATGAGAATGATTATCATTCGCATATTTAACTGAGAAGCCCGCCGCCGCCAGCCCCACTCTCGTCTTTTTACGGGATACGGATGGACAAGCATAAGTTGGATAATCTGGCGGTATTGATGGGGCTGGCCATGCCCCTGGCGGCGCACGCGCAGATAGCGGCTGAAGCGGCCACGGCGGTCATGCCGCAGATTGAAATCCGCGGCCAGGGCATGGGCGCCACCACCGAAGGCACGGGCTCCTACACCACCGGCAAGGCCAGGACCGCCCTGCCCCTGAGCATGGCGCTGCGCGACACGCCGCAATCGATCTCGGTGGTCACCCAGCAGCGCATCGAAGACCAGAACCTGGTCACCATCACCGACGTCGTCAACAACGTCACCGGCGTCTCGGTCAATCAATACGAAACCAACCGCGCCGGCTTCACCGCGCGCGGCTTCGACATCGACAATCTGCAGATCGACGGCGTACCCACCACCTGGGACCAGCCGTGGAGCTCGGGCGAAGTGCTGGGCAGCCTGGCCACCTACGACCGCGTGGAAGTGGTGCGCGGCGCCACCGGACTGATGACCGGCGCCGGCAATCCGTCCGCCGCCATCAACCTGGTGCGCAAGCGCGCCAGCAACAAGGAGCTGACCGGCTCGGCCGAGATTGGTATCGGCAGCTGGAGCGAGCGCCGCGCCATGGCCGACATTTCCACTCCACTGAACCAGGCCGGCACGGTCCGCGCGCGCGTGGTCGGCGAGTACCAGGCCGGCGACAACTGGGCCAGTTTGATGACGAAGAACAGCCATACGCTGTATGGCACCGTTGAAGCGGACCTCGGCCGCAAGACGCTGCTGTCGGCCGGCTACAGCCACCAGAAGACCGCCCCCAAGGGACCGATGTGGGGCGGCCTGCCCTACTGGTACACCGACGGCAGCAAGACCAACTGGGACATCTCGAAAACCTCGGCCGCGAACTGGACCCGCTGGGGCACCGAGTACGACAATTTCTTCGCCAACCTCGAACATGAATTCGACAACGGCTGGAAGCTGCGCGCCACCTACAGCCACGGCGACCGCAAGGCCGATTCCGCGCTGCTGTACTTGTCCGGCATCCCCGACCGCATCACCGGCCTCGGCATGGGCGCGTTTGCCGGCGCCTACCATACGCATACCAAGCAGGACGACATCGGCCTGCACGCCAACGGCCCGTTCACGCTGGGCGGCCGCAAGCATGAGGCGGCGTTCGGCTACATGCATTCGAAACAGCAGTTCAACACCGACAGCTACGACGCCGATTTCGGCGCCGGCGGCACCCCGGACGTGGGCAACTTCAACACCTGGAGCGGCAGCTATCCGGAACCGAAATGGAGCGCCGCCCAGTTCTACGAAAGCAGCGTCACCAAGCAGCAAGCCTTGTACGGCGTGGCGCGCTTCTCGCTGGCCGATCCGCTCAAGCTGATCGTCGGCGCCCGCCTGACCGACTACGACAAGACCGGCTACGGCCGCTACGCTGCCGCCTACCAGCTCAAGCACGACCATCAGGTGACGCCGTATGCCGGCCTGGTCTACGACCTCGACGACAACTACTCGGCCTACGCCAGCTACACCAGCATCTTCCAGCCGCAGAACCTGAAGGACTACAGCGGCAAGAACCTCGATCCGATCGAAGGCAAGAGCGCCGAGGCCGGCATCAAGGGCGAGTTCTTTGAAGGCCGCCTGAACGCCTCGTTCGCGCTGTTCCAGATCAAGCAGAACAAGCTGGGCCAGGAAGCCGGCCTGGTCGACCGCGACGACGGCGGACCGCTGGCGCCCGAGGCCTGGTACCGCGCCGCCACCGGCGCCACCAGCCGCGGCGTCGAGTTCGACATCGCCGGCCAGTTGACCAAGGGCTGGAACGCCAGCATCGGCTACACCCGCTTCCACGCCGAGGATGCGGCCGGCAAGGACATCAACAGCGTCTACCCGCGCCAGTTGCTGCGCGCGTTCACCACCTGGCAGTTGCCGGGCGACTGGAAGGCGCTGACCGTGGGCGGCGGCGTCAACTGGGAAGGCCGCAGCTACACGGCCGATCCGAACGCGCCGGCCAACAGCAACGGCCAGCTCGAGCAGCCGGCCTACGCGCTGGTGAACCTGATGGCGCGCTACGACATCGACCGCCAGTGGTCGGCGCAATTCAACCTCAACAACGCGCTCGACAAGCGGCACTTCGGCATGTTCGCCGCCTACGGCGCGATCACCTACGCCGCCCCGCGCAGCGCGGCGCTGAGCCTCAAGTACCGCTTCTGAGCCAGCCCCCCGCACCGTCATCCCCGCGAAAGCGGGGATCCATGCCGAGCACGCGCATCCGCGTTCTATAGATTCCCGCCTGCGCGGGAATGACGCGCGCGGGGGTGTCCGTTTCCGGACGGTGTTGAACGGAGACGGGCAGGCGCGCTCCACCGCCCCGGCCGGCGGCCGCGCGCCAGAGCCTTGATTTGACTGGCTTTGCGGCCATCCGTGCCATGTGGCACGGCAATTGCAATAGTGAACACATCTTCAGCTCACTATTGCATCCCCATGGACCAGGCGCTCAACCCTTCGATCATCTCCGGCCGCCGGCGCAAGACCGTCATGGTCCTGGCCGCCGCGCTGGCCACGCTGTGCGCCGCCGCGTGGGGCATCAATCGCGTGGTCAGCCCCAGCGTCGACGCCGGCAGCGTGCTGCTGGCCGAAGTCCGCGTCGGCAATATCGCCAACACCATCAACGCCTCCGGCATCGTCATCCCGGTCCACGAGGAACTGGTCTCCAGTCCGATCCAGACCCATGTCGCCAAGGTCCACGCCAAGCTGGGCCAGCAAGTCAAGGCCGGCGAGCTGCTGCTGGAACTGGACAACCGCACCATCGTGCTGGCGATCGACAGCCTCCGCGAACAACTGGCGCAGCAGGAAAACCGCATCCTGGCGCTGACGCTGGAAATGGAACAGAAACGCAAGCAGATCGTCAGCGCCATCGAACTGCTGGAGCTGGACCTGCAGGCGACGCGCGTCAAGCTGGGCCGCTACCAGACGCTGCGCAAGGCCGGCGGCGTCTCGGCCGAGGATCTGCTGACGGCCGAACTGAACGTCAAGCGCACCGAGATCCAGCTGCGCCAGCAGCACGAGCAGATCGACGACGGCAAGCGCGTCACCTCGTCCAGCATCGAAGGCGCGCGGCTGCAAAAGAACATCCTGCAAAAGCAGCTGCAACAGCAACAGGAACTGCTGGCGCAGACCCAGGTGCGCGCGCCCTTCGCCGGCATGCTGAGCTGGCTGCTGGCCGATGAGGGCGCCAGCCTCGCCACCGGCCAGCTGGTGGCCAAGGTCTCCGAGCTGAGCAACTACAAGGTCGAAGCCTCGCTGTCCGACTTCCACGCCCGCGCGCTCAGCGCCGGCCAGGCGGTGCGCGTCGAGCAGGGCAATGTACGGCTGGACGGCGTGGTGCAGACCATCCTGCCGGAGATCCAGAACGGCACGGTCAAGCTGCTGGTCACCTTGGCCCAGCCCAGCCACCCCATGCTGCGCAACAAGCTGCGGGTGGAAGTGAACATCGTCACCGAGCAAAAGCAGAACACCCTGCTGGCCGACTACGGCCCCGCCTTCAACGGCCGCGGCCCGCAAGACATCTTCGTGGTGCGCGACGGCCTGGCCCGCAAGACCACGCTCAACATCGGCGCCAGCGACGGCAAGGCCGTGGAGATTTTGGCCGGCGCCCGTGCCGGCGACCGCCTCATCATTTCAGACACCACCCGCTACAAGGAGCGCGACAGCATCCGCGTCGCCCAATAGCCCCAATCACCGCATCGAAAGGACCGCATCATGATACGCCTGAGCAAAGTCAGCAAAACTTATCAAACCGACAAAGTCGAAACCCTGGCCCTGAAAGACATCGACCTGCACGTCGAGAAATCGGAATTCGTCTGCATCATGGGTCCCAGCGGTTGCGGCAAGAGCACGCTGCTGAACCTGATCGGCCTATTGGACCGTCCAGGCAGCGGCGCCATCCACGTGGGCGGCGCGCCGGTGGCCTCGTACAAGGACAAGCACGTGGCCAAGCTGCGCAACAACACCTTCGGCTTCATCTTCCAGAGCTTCCACCTGATCAACGACCTGCGCGTGATCGACAACGTCGAGCTGCCGCTGCTGTACCGCGACCTGTCGGCCAAGAAGCGCCAGCGGCTGGCGCGCGAGGCGCTGGAAAAGGTCGGCCTCGGCGCCCGCATGGACCACTACCCCAACCAGCTGTCGGGCGGCCAGCAGCAGCGCGTGGCGATCGCCCGCGCCATCGTCGGCCAGCCGCAGATATTGCTGGCCGATGAACCGACCGGCAACCTGGACAGCAAAATGGGCCAGGAAGTGATGGACATCCTGCTCAAGCTCAACAGCGAAGGCACGACCGTGGTGATGGTGACCCACGACGAGCAGGAAGCCAAGCGCGCCAGCCGCATCGTACGCGTGTTCGACGGCCAGCTGGTCGCCTAAGGAGACGCCATGTTCAGGAACTATCTGCTGACCGCGTGGAAGGTCTTCATGCGCCGCAAGCTATTCACCGCGATCAACCTGCTGTGCATCGTGCTGACCCTGGTGGTGCTGCTGGTGGTCACGGCGCTGCTGCAAAACGCCTTCTACCCCACCGGCGTCGAAGGCAAGAGCGAGAGCTTCGTGCAGGCCATCATGGTCGAGGCCCGCCACACCGAGAACAAGAGCGTGCGCCGCAGCCCGCTCGGCTTCAAGCTGATCGACAAATACATCAAGCCGCTGCCGGGCGTGGAGGCGGTATCGGCCGTCACCATGCCGGAAACCGTGTCGGTCTACCAGGAAGGCCGCGTCAGCGAACTGCTGATGCGCCGCACCGACGCCGAGTACTGGAAGATCCTCGACTTCAAGGTGCTGCAAGGCCGCGTGCCGGACCAGGCCGACGTCGACCAGGGCCGCTTCGTGGCCGTGATCAACGCCAGCACCGCGCGCCAGCTGTTCCCCGGCCTGCCGGCGCTGGCGCAGAAGATCAGCATCGGCGGCCAGTACTTCACCGTCATCGGCGTGGTCGAGGACGTCATGCACATCAACGCCTTCGCCGACATCTGGGCGCCCATCACCACCTTCCCGTCCACCGATTACCGCAGCCAGATGTTCGGCAACTTCGCCATGCTGGTGCTGGCGCACAACGCCGCCGACCTGCCGCGCATCCGGCGCGACATCGAAGCCGCCGCCAAGACTGTGGTGTTCGACGATCCCAAGCAATTCAACATCGCCCGCATCTGGGGCGACAGCAAGATCGACCTGTTCGCCCGCATGCTGCTGCAGAAGGAAGGGGCCGATTCCGGCGCCGGCACGCTGCTGCTCATCATCGGTGGCCTGATGCTGCTGTTCATGGCGCTGCCGGCGCTCAACCTGGTCAACCTGAACACCGGCCGCATCCTCGAGCGCAGCAGCGAGATCGGCGTGCGCAAGGCCTTCGGCGCCACCAGCGCCCACCTGGTGCGCCAGCTGGTGCTGGAGAATGTGCTGCTGTGCCTGGCCGGCGGCCTGATCGGCCTGGCCTGCGCGCGCGTGGTGCTGTGGTGGCTGGAAGGCTCGGGCCTGATCCCCTACCTGCATGTGGAACTGAACCTGGCCGTGTTCGGCATGGGCTTGCTGCTGGCGACCATCTTCGGCCTGCTGTCCGGCGTGCTGCCGGCCTGGAAAATGTCCCGCCTCGACCCCGTCCACGCCTTGAAAGGAGCCGCATAATGCTGCGCCACTTACTGAAACTGATCTGGAAGCGCAAGTCGCGCAATATGATGCTGTCGCTGGAGATCCTGCTGGCCTTCGTGGTGGTGTTCGCCATCAGCGCCTTCGCCCTGCGCAGCTGGCAGTTGTACCAGATGCCGACCGGCTTCAGCTACCAGGACGTATGGTCGGTCTCGCTCAACGCCCGCACCGAGGGCGGCATCGAAGCCGATCCGCAGATCTACGACAAGCTGCGCCAGAGCCTGAAGACCTTGCCGGAGGTGCAGGAAGTCAGCTTCACCAGCTTCCCGGTGTACCAGTCGTCGAACTGGACCAGCGAATTCACGCTGCGCGAAGGCAAACGCAAGTTCGTCTCCAACCTGTTCCAGATGAGCGATGAATTTCCCGCCGTGGCCAATATGACGCTGGCCGAAGGCCGCTGGTTCTCCAGGGCGGACGACGGCGCGGCCGAGCAGCCGGTGGTCATCAACCGCCGCCTGGCGCAGCAGCTGTTCGACGGCAAGCCAGGGCTGGGCCAGGTATTCAGCGAGGATGAGGACCATCCCAAGAAGGCGCTCAAGCAGTACAAGGTGGTCGGCATCGTCGAGGAATTCCGCAGCCAGGGCGAATTCATGTCGCCGACCAACTTCATGCTGGTGCGCCACAAGATCGGCGGCGAAGGCGGTTCGCTGGACGCGATCCAGCTCAAGGTGCGGCCGGGCACGCCGCGCACCTTCGAGGCGGCGCTCAACCGCCAGCTCAAGCTGGTGCGCAACGACTGGAGCTACACCATTTCGCCGACGGTCGACATGCGCACCTCGATGCTGAAGGCCCAGACCATACCGCTGACGGTGCTGGCGGTGATCGCCGCCTTCCTGCTGGTGATGGTCGCGTTCGGCCTGTTCGGCGTGCTATGGCAGAACACCACCCAGCGTATTCCGGAGATCGGCCTGCGGCGCGCCATCGGCGCCGATTCCGGCCATATCTACAGCCAGATCATCGTCGAGCAGATGCTGCTCAGCTCGGGCGCCATCTTCATCGCGCTGCTGTTGCTGGTGCAGCTGCCGCTGACCGGCGTGCTGGGCGACAGCCTGAACTGGACGGTGTTTTTGATGTCGACCGCGCTATCGGCCGGCGTGATCTATCTGCTATCCTTGCTCTGTTCGCTCTATCCGGGCTGGCGCGCCGCGCGCCTGAGCCCGACCCAGGCGCTGCACTATGAATAAGGCTGTTTGAATCGATGGAATCATCCCCCAAGCAACGCATCCTGATCGTCGACGACGACAGCGCGGTACAGGTGTCGCTGGCATTGCTGCTCAAGCAGTCCGGCTTCGACACCGTGTGCTGCGACGATCCGCAGCAGGCGCTGGCGCAGCTGGCGCGCCAGCCGGCCGACCTGGTGCTGCAGGACATGAATTTCTCGCTGCGCACCAGCGGCGAGGAAGGCTTGCAGCTGCTGGCCGACATCAAGCAGTTGCAACCGTCGCTGCCGGTGCTGCTGATGACGGCCTGGGGCTCGATCGCGCTGGCGGTCAAGGGCGTGCAGGCGGGCGCCGCCAACTTCTTCACCAAGCCCTGGGACAACGCCCAGCTGGTGGAGCTGATCCGCACCACGCTGGACACCGCCGCGCCCGCCCCGGCCGGCTGTCCGACGCGCGCGGCGCTCGACGCCCAGTTCGATTTCAGCGGCATCGTCGGCGAGCATCCACGGCTGCTGAAGGTGCTGTCGACCATAGTCCAGGTGGCGGCCACCAAGGCGCCGGTGCTGATCCTGGGCGAGAGCGGCTGCGGCAAGGAGCTGATCGCCGACGCCCTGCACCGCAACAGCCCGCGCGCGGCGCGGCCCATCGTCAAGATCAACATGGGGGCGATCACGCCGTCGCTGTTTGAAAGCGAAATGTTCGGCCACGTGCGCGGCGCCTTCACCGACGCCAAGACCGACCGCAAGGGCCACGTCGCCAGCGCGCACGAGGGCACCCTGTTCCTCGACGAGATCGGCGAGCTGAACCGCGCCGACCAGGTCAAGCTGCTGCGCGTGCTGCAGGACCAGACTTACCAGGCCGTTGGCGCCAGCCGCATGGAACGGGCCGACATCCGCGTGGTGTCGGCCACCAACCGCGAGCTGGCCGAGCTGGTGGCCAGCGGCGAGTTCCGCGAAGACCTGTTCTACCGCCTCAACCTGATCACCATCCGCCTGCCGCCGCTGCGCGAACGGCGCAGCGACATTCCGCTGCTGGCGCGCCACATCATAGTCCAGGTGGCGGAAAGTTATGGCCTGGGTCCGGCGACCATCGCGCCGGCCGCGCTGGAATGGCTGAGCGCGCAGCCGTGGCCGGGCAATATCCGCCAGCTCAAGCAGACACTGGAGCGCACGCTGCTGCTGGTCGGCAAGAGCGAACTGAAACAGGCCGACTTCATCGCCGCCGAGCAGCATCAAAACGACGGCGGCGGCGTGCCGCGTTCGGGCAGCCTGGGCGTGGACGGCATGACGCTGGAACAGGTGGAGCGCCACATGATCGCCAAGGCGCTGGAGCAGCACCAGGGCAATATCTCGCGCGTGGCCAAGGCGCTGGGCCTGAGCCGCACCGCGCTGTACCGGCGGCTGGAGCGGCACGGCCTGGGCAGCGACGCCGCGCCCGAGTCCGACCACGAAGCGCGCGCATGAGCCTGCGCCGCAGCCTGTACGGCTACCTGACCGCCGCCCACCTGCTGTTCCTGGGCCTGACCATCACCCTGTTCCGCCAGGCGCCGCTGCTGATGCTGGGGCTGGAGGCGGTGGTGCTGCTGAGCTTTGCGCTGGGCGTCATGCTGATCCGGCGCGCGCTGGAGCCGCTGGGCTACACCCGCCACTTCCACGACCTGCTGCAAGACCAGCACTACGCGGCGCGCCTGCAGCAAAGCGGCGATCCGCAGTTGAACGAACTGGTCCAGCTGTTCAACACCATGCTGGGCGCGCTGTACCAGGAGCGCCTGCAGCTGGGCGAACAACAAGGCTTCCTCGACCGCCTGCTGGAGGCGACCCCGAGCGCGGTGATCGTGTTCGATTTCGACGGCCGCATCAGCCTGCTCAACGCCAGCGCCCACGCGCTGCTCAAGCT
This sequence comes from Duganella sp. S19_KUP01_CR8, assembly GCF_036688705.1. Taxonomy (NCBI): domain Bacteria; kingdom Pseudomonadati; phylum Pseudomonadota; class Betaproteobacteria; order Burkholderiales; family Oxalobacteraceae; genus Duganella; species Duganella sp. S19_KUP01_CR8. The sequence continues at coordinate 63,927 of NZ_JAQQPR010000033.1, forward strand.
GGACGACGCCAAGGGCAAGCCGCTGTCCGCCTGCCTGCCGGCCGACGCCGACCTGCACCATCCCGGCCTGCTGGCCCAGCTCGACGCGCTGCCGCTGGGCGACAGCCAGCTGCTGACCGACACCGACGGCCGCCGCTACCGTGGCCAGCGCGGCCACTTCTACGATCGTGGTTTCGCCCGCCACTTCCTGCTGATCGAGGAACTGACGCAGGAACTGGAAAGCTCGGAGAAAGCCACCTACGACAAGCTGATCCGCGTGCTGGCGCATGAGGTCAACAACACGGTGGCGGCCACCGGCTCGGTGCTCGATTCGCTGCTGTACTACCGCAGCCAGCTGGCCGAGCGCGACGGCGAGGACTTCAGCACCGCCATCGTCGCCGTCAAGCGTCGCAACGTCAGCCTGGGCGAGTTCATCGAACGCTTCACGCGGGTGGTCAAGATGCCGGCGCCGGAGCTGCGGCCCAACGCCGTGCGCGACATCATGGACGACATCCTCTACCTGTACCGCGAACCGTGCCGCAGCCGCGGCATCCGCATCGCCTGGCAGCGCTGCGACGAGGTGCCGGCGATCGCCCTCGACCGTCACCTGATGGAACAGGCGCTGCTGAACGTGGTCAAGAATGCGATGGAAGCGGTGGAAGCGCGGGCGGCTGATGCGGCCGGCGAGGCCGGCGAGAAGACAATCGAGTTCGTGCTGGCCAGCGAGGCCGACGGCGTGCGCCTGTCGGTGATCGACTCCGGCGACCTGCTGGGCGACGTGCCGGCGCGGCAGTTGTTCACGCCCTTCTTCACCACCAAGAAAGGCGGCCAGGGCATCGGCCTGCTATTTGTGCGCGAAGTGCTGAACCGGCACGGCTTCGCCTACCGCCTGGCCGCCACCGGCCAGGGCACGACCCGCTTCGACATCTGGCTGCAACCCAGCGGGGTTATTTGATACGCTTGACGCGCGGGGCGGTGCGGGCGCCGTCGATGTCCATGTAGATCGCGCCCATCAGGCCGCGCTCGACCTTGACCTTGGGATTGACCAGGTTCAGGTCTTCCTGGCTGTCGTCGTTGATCATCCACACCTGGCCGTTGGCCAGGCGGATGCGCTGCTTGGGCACCCAGCCATCGAAGTTGCCAATGATGCTGCTTTCGATCGAATCGAGCTTGATGGTGGTCGCCAGGCTTTCCGCGCCAAAGCTGCGCTCCAGCTCCACCTTGGCCGGCGGCGCCGATATCGCCGCGGCCGGCGCACCCAGCTGGATCGCGTCGTAGCACGTCAGGCGCGCAGGACCGTCAGTCAACTGGCGGCAACGCAGCATGGCGCCATCATCGGCCATGGCCGCACTCGAGACTAACATCAGGGCCAACAGGGATTTCATCGCAGCTCTTCCATGAATTGAATGTGCTGCGATTATATAAGCGAAACGCCCTCATCAGGACAACCGGCCTCGGACCTGGAATGAAAACTGCATAAGGATATCGCCAAATATTCGCCTTTTAGCGGATGGCGCCAGCGTACTGATCGGCATTCGCATATAAAATAAGCGCTTCACTCGGGCAGCAAAGGGCCATCCATGACGATCAACGTAATTCTCAACCTGCTGGCGGCACTGGCCTTGCTGGGCGCGCTGTATGCACAGCAGCGCCGCCACGCGTCCTTTTCGGTGCGGGTATTCACCGGCATGGGGCTGGGCGTGCTGCTGGGCGCCGTGCTGCAAGCGCTGTACGGCGCCAGCGCGACCGAACTGAAGACCACCGGCGACTACCTCGACATCGTCGGCTCCGGCTACGTCAAGCTGCTGCAGATGATCATCATGCCGCTGATTATGGTGTCCATCATTTCCGCCATCATCAAGCTCAAGGGCATCAACTCGCTGGGCAAGATCAGCGCGCTGACCATCGGCCTGCTGATGCTGACCACGCTGATCGCGGCCGGCCTCGGCATCCTGATGGCCAAGCTGTTCCAGCTGAGCGCGGTCGGCCTGACCGCCTCCACCGCCGACGTCGCGCGCGGCGTCTACCTGCAAGGCAAGGTCGAGGCGGCGCAGGCGATCTCGCTGCCGAGCATGCTGCTGAGCTTTATCCCGGCCAATCCCTTCCTCGACATGACGGGCGGCCGCAAGACCTCGACCATCGCGGTGGTGATCTTCTCGGTGTTCATCGGCATCGCCGCCACCGGCATCCACGACAAGAAGCCGGACATGTTCGCCAGCTTCGAGCGCTTCATCCAGGTCGCGCACGCCATCGTCATGCGCATCGTCACGCTGGTGCTGCGGCTCACGCCCTACGGCGTGTTCGCGCTGATGGCGCAGGTGGTGTCGACCTCCAGCTACACCGACATCCTGCACCTGATCGACTTCGTGCTGGCCTCGTACAGCGCGCTGATCCTGATGTTCTGCGTGCACCTGGCGATCGTCGCCGGCGCCGGCCTCAACCCTGCGCGCTACGTGAAGAAAATCCTGCCGGTGCTGACCTTCGCCTTCACCTCGCGCAGCAGCGCGGGCGCCATCCCGATGAGCGTGCAGACGCAGACGCTGCGCCTGGGCACCTCGGAAGGCATCGCCAACTTCGCCGCCTCGTTCGGCGCCACCATCGGCCAGAACGGCTGCGCCGGCATCTACCCGGCCATGCTGGCGGTGATGATCGCGCCCACCGTCGGCATCGATCCGTTCACGCTGAGCTTTATCGCGCCGCTGCTGGCCATCATCACCATCGGTTCGGTGGGCGTGGCCGGGGTCGGCGGCGGCGCCACCTTTGCCGCGCTGATCGTGCTGTCGTCGATGAACCTGCCGGTGGCGCTGGCCGGCCTGCTGATCTCGATCGAACCGCTGATCGACATGGGCCGCACCGCGCTCAACGTCAGCGGCTCGATCGCCGCCGGCACCGTCACCAGCCGGGTGCTGGGCGAGACCGACCTGGCCGTCTTCAACAGCGACGCCGAGCTGCCCATCGACAGCGACCGCAAGGCCGCCTGAGCGACCGAGCCGCCGGCGCTTATTTCGCGTCGAGGTCGACGTTGATGCCGCTTTCGCTGCCCGTCATCTGCACCCGTATCAGTTTCGGAATGCCGGCGGCCGAGATGGCGTAGGTCGTGGTGGTGGTGGCCGCCGGCTTGCCCGCGGCGTCGGCCACGTTGCTCAGCATTTGGAAATTGAGAGTGCCGCTGTCGCTGCCCGCCGTCGTGGCATACGTGATCTTTTGCGTGCTGGTCAGCGTGCGCCGGCTGCTGTCCGTGTAGCAGCTGAAGGACGCGATATCGCCGCTCTGTCCGGCGGTGGCCGTGGCCGGATAGCCCGGCGAGCTGGTCGCCAGGCAATAGTCGCCCGATTCGGTCGAGCCGATCGGCGCGTATTGGGCGTTCACATACAACTGGCTGGAAATGGTCAGCGGTTGCGAAACACCGGCGCCGTTCAATAATCCACTGACGGTTTCCGTGGCTTGCAGCGCGGCCGCGCCGTTGAACGTCGCATTGACCGCAACACCGAGCTTGTAGCTGAGCGTGCCCGTCAACGGAATGACGGTGGAGCCGTTGCTGGTGGTGCCCGTTATCGTCAGGCTCGACTGCAGACCATGGGTGTAGGCATAACCCAGCGCCTGCTGCACGGGGAAGCTGGCGAGCACCGGCGGTGTGACAGGGGTCGAGGCGGAACCGCCGCCACCGCCGCCGCAGGCGGCCAAGGTCATTGCCAGCAGCGCCGCAGGCACTGCTTTTTTCGATAAATTCACGGTCATGGAGTTTCGCTTCAGTTGGTTGGAATAGATGGCAGCCTAACATTGTTGCCATATGCAAAATCTATTCAATAGTAACTATCATCGAGGGAACCGCCGGCCGGCGGCGCGGTCTAATTTTTCTCCCTTAGCTGAAAGGAAAAAATGATGACTTCCCTACCCAAAACCTCCCTGGTTTTACTGGGCGCGGCCATGTCGGTCGCCTTGCTGGGCGGCTGCAACAAGCGCCCGGCGGACCAGCCGCCCACACCCAGCGTGACCACGCCTGAACCGGCCACGCCCGCCACGACGCCACCGGCGCAACAAAGCAGCGCGCCGCCACCCACCACCAATCAATAGGCGTAAAAAAAGGACCCGAAGGTCCTTTTCGCTACCACGTTCTGACTTAGAACTTGTAGTTGTAGGCGACGCCGATCAGCGACAGGTGGGTCTTGAACGTGCCGCGGGTGGTTTCGCCGTTACCCGTGCAGGTGGTCGCCAGCGGGTTGCAGGCGTTGGTGTAGTTGATCTGCGCGTCCTTGAAGTCCAGGAAGCTGTAGGCCAGGTCGATCGACGAGCGGGCATTCAGCTTCCAGTTGGCGCCGAAGGAATACTGCATGCGGTCGCTGTCCGGCAGCGCTGGGTGGGTCAGCTCGGCGTTCTTGACTGGCGATTCGTCGTAGGCCAGGCCGGCGCGCAGGGTCAGGTTTTCGTTGTAGGCGTAGTTGCCGCCCAGCGAAACGCGCACGGTGTTCTTCCACTGCTGGCGAATGACTTCAGCGCCTTCGGTGGTGCCTGGGAACTGGATGTCCAGGTCGCCCAGACGGTTGTGGCGCACGAAGGTCACGTCCGCCATGCCGGCCCACTTGGAGTCGAACTGGTGGAACACGTTGGCCGACAGCGTCTCAGGCGTACGCAGCGCTACCAGCGCGGCCGAGTTGGCCTTGTGCGACGCGGCTTGCAGCACGCCGTTGACGATAGGATCGGAGGTCACTTTCGAGAAGTCCCACACGGTGCTGCCGCGCAGCTGGTGCGAGATCGACGAGCGGTAGGTCAGGCCGAAGCGGGTGTTCTGGTCCAGCGTGAACAGATAGCCCAGGTTGAAGCCCCAGCCCCAGTCCTTGCCATCGTTGGAGCCGTGCGCGTCCTTGGTCGCGCCCAGCAGTTTGGGATTGCCGCCCAGCAGAGCGATCTGCTTGGCCAGCGCGGCCGCATTCGGCGTGCCCGCCAGCGCTGCAACCGAACCCGGCACGTCGACGGCCTGGCCCAGGTTGGCTTTCATGAATTCGGCATCGATGCCGAAGCCGAAGGCGTGCTGTTCGTTCAGCTTGAACGAAGCCGACGGGTTCAGCGTGACCGATTCCAGCTTGACGTCGGACAGCGCATAGCGGCCGGTCCAGGTGTCGCCGTAGCTGATCTTGGTGCCGTATGGCACGAACATGCCAACGCCGACGGCCCACTTGTCGTTCAGTTTTTTGCTCAGGTAGAACGATGGCGCGGTGACCTGTTTAGGCACGTAGTCGCTGGCAGCGGTGCCGCCGGTCGGGGTGCCGGTGAAACGGGTCGAGCCGCTGTCGGTAAAGGTCGAGTGCGGCACGACCATGGTGGCGCCGGCGCTGATCTGCATGCCATCCAGGCGGGACATGCCGGCCGGGTTGTAGAAGATGGTGGTTGCATCGTTGGCTTCGGCGGCGCTGGAGTCAGCCGTGCCTTGGGCAGCAACGCTCTGCGAACCGAAACGATAGCCGGACGCGTTGGCGCCGGCGGACATGGCGCTCAGTGCGGCGGCAATGATCAGGGGGAGGTATTTGTGTTGCATGGTGGTCTCGCTTTTATAAGTGGCGGCACTGCGCCAGGTTTTTCTGGATTCTTGCGCCAAAACCGGTGCAGGAAGGCCAGCAGCATACTACATTTATAAAACGAAACAAAAGGCAAGTCGTTAGAGTGTAAACACTAATTAAAACCTTGAAACCGAGCAGATGCTCTGCATACCAGAAGTAAAAAAAGGACCCGAAGGTCCTTTTTTAGTGTCGATAAAACAACGACTTAGTGCGGGTCCAGCGCCCCGGCCGGCGGCATGCCGCGGCCGCCCTTGCCGGTTACTTTGAACACCACCCACATCACCATGCGGAACACAAATCGCACGAAGATCAGCGTCAGCAGGCCCTCGACCAGGGTCATGACCAGGGCCGGACCGGCCGTCCAGCGCACTGCGCGGCGGTGGAACTTGGCGATGGCGCGGTCCTTGGCGATCTCGATGCTGTCGTAAAAAGTCGGTACCACCAGCAAAGTCAGGATGGTCGAAGTGATGGTGCCGCCGATGATGGCGATCGCCAGCGGACGGTAGAACTCACCGCCCTCGCCCAGGCCCAGCGCGACCGGGAACATGCCGGCGATCAGCGCGAACGTGGTCATCAGGATCGGACGCAGACGCATGCGGCCCGCATACATCAGCGCATCCTCGCGGCCGTAGCCCTCTTCCTCACGCTTGCGCGCCGCATCCAGCAGCAGGATGGCGTTCTTGGCGACCAGGCCCATCAGCATGATGACGCCGATAAAGCTCATCAGGTTCAGCGTGCTCTTGGTGACCAGCAGCGCCAGCACCACGCCGATCAGCGACAGCGGCAGCGACAGCATCACCGCCACCGGCGCCGTGAACGAACCGAACTGCATGACCAGGATCAGGTACATCAGGCCGATACCCATGACCAGCGCGATGCCCATTTCCGTGAACAGCTCGCTCTGGTTCTTGCCGTCGCCGCCCTGGTCCAGGCCGTAGCCGGGCGGGAAGTCGATGGCCTTGGCCAGTTTCATGGCGTCGGCGTTCACCTCGCCCGGCGAACGGCCCTGCACGTTGGCCGACACGGTCACGGTACGCTTGCCGTTCTTGTGCTCGATGGTGGACGGGCCCTTGCCCATCGTGATCGTGGCGATCTGGTCCAGCGGCACCATCTGGTTGGTGCCGGTCACCGAGATCGGCAGGCGCTCGATGTTTTCCGCACTGACGCGATCTTCCGGCGCCAGGCGCACCGCGACGTCGCGCGATTCGCCGGTCGGATCGACCCAGTCGCCCACTTCGACGCCGGCAAACGCCACCCGCAGCGATTGCGCCGCATCGTTGACGGAAATGCCCATCGAGTTGGCCAGGCCGCGATTGAGTTCGATCTGCAACTCGTTCTTCGGATCCTGCTGCGACAGGCCGACATCCACCGCGCCCGGGATCTGGCGCAGCTTGTCCATGTAGGCGTTGGTGATCTCCATCAGGCGGCGCGAATCCGGGCCGGTGAATTCGATCTGCACCGGCTTGCCCTGGTTGCCCAGGTCGTCGATCACCGAAATCTCGGCGCCGGCGATATGGCTCATCTTCTCGCGCAGCTCGGCGCCGATCTGGAACGCGGTGCGCTTGCGGTACTGGCGCTTGCCGATATCCAGGTAGATGCGGCCGCCGCCGGCGTTGATGTTGGAGTTGGTGTCCTTGGTTTCAGGGATCGTGCGGGCGATGGCAGCGATGGTTTCCATCTTGCGGCGCGCAATCTCCACGCTGCCCGACGGCGGCATGCGCACGTCGACGGCGATGGTGCTGCGGTCGGCCGCAGGCAGGAAGCTCGAACCGCCCCACTTGGCGTGCAGCACGATGGCGCCGACGAAGGTGCCGAAGGCGATCGCCGCCATCCAGCGACGATGGTGCAGCGCCCAGGCGATCACGCGGCCGTAGCGGTCGGACTGGTGGTCGAACCAGTCGTTGAACTTCTGCAGCATCTTGCCCAGGCCTTTTTTCGGCGCCGTGTGGTGGTCGACCGGGTCGCCCCAGTAGGCCGACAGCATCGGATCGAGCGTGAACGAAATGCCCAGGCTGACCAGCACCGAGCAGGTCACGGTCAGCGCGAACGGACGGAACCATTCGCCGGAAATGCCCGGCATGAAGGCCACCGGAATGAACACGGCGATGATCGAGAAGGTGGTCGCGGCCACGGCCATGCCGATTTCAGCGGTGCCGTTCAGCGCCGCCGTGCGGCGGTCCGAGCCCATCTGCATATGGCGCACGATGTTTTCCCGCACCACGATGGCATCGTCGATCAGCACGCCGATCGCCAGCGACAGGCCCAGCAGGGTCATGAAGTTCAGCGTGAAGCCGCACAGCCACACCGCGATGAAGGCCGCCACCACCGAGGTCGGCAGGCTCAGCGCGGTGATCAGGGTCGAGCGCCACGAGTTCAGGAAGGCGTACACCACGAAAATGGTCAGCACCGCGCCCAGCACCAGCGATTCGATCACGTTGTTCAGGCTGCGCTGCGACTCGTCGCCGCCGTCGCGGGTGATTTCCAGCTTGGTGCCGGCCGGCAGCGTGGTGTTGACCGCCTTGATTTCCTCGCGCAGCTTGGCCGCCACCGACACCGTGCTGGCGTCGCGCGAACGGGAGATGGCGATGCCGACGTTGGGCTTGCCGCTGCGGACGCTCAGGCCGTTGATTTCGGCGAAGCCGTCCTCGATCGTGGCCAGTTGCGCCAGGCGCACCACTTCGTCGCCGCGGCGCTTGACCACCACGCTCTCGAATTCGCGCGGGGTGATGATGCGGCCCACCAGGCGGATGCTCTTCTCGTCCAGCACGCCGCGCACCTTGCCCACCGGTGCGTTGGTGTTCTGGTTGCGCAGCGCGTTGACCACCTCGCTGACCGAGACGTTGTATTCACGCAGTTTTTCCGCGTGCAGCAGCACCGACAGTTCGCGCTTGAGCGAACCGTTGACCTTCACCTGCGACACGCCGTCCACCGCGCGGAAGCGGTCCGACAGCATGTCCTCGGCCAGGCGCGAAATCTCGGCGTGGCTCTGGCTGGTCGACGACAGCGAGATCTGCATCACCGGATCCGAGGCCGGATCGATGCGCTGCAGGATAGGCTCGCGCATCTCCAGCGGCAGCTTGTAGCGCACCGAGGCGATCGCGTTGCGGATCTCGTCGGACGCTTCGATCAGGTTCTTCTTGAAGCTGAACTCGATGAAGATCTGCGCCGAGCCTTCGTCGGCCGAGCTCTCCAGCTTGGTCACGCCGGAAATCGCCTGCAGCGGCTTCTCCAGGCGGTTGACGATCTCGCGCTCGACCGTGTCGGGCGAGGCGCCCGGATACGGCACGCTGACGATGATGAACGGCACCTCGACGTCCGGGTTCTGGTTGACGCGCAGCTTCTTCAGCGCCAGCAAGCCCAGGCACATCATGGCGACAATCAGGACGATGGTCGCGATCGGCCGTTTGATACTGAAATCGGATAAGAACATGGATCAGTTCCCTTTCGCTGCGGTGCTTGAGGCCGGCGCCGCCGACGCCTGGGCCGCGCCGTTGCCGGACGCCGCCACTTTCGGTGCGGTCAGCTCGACGCCCTGGCCGTCCTTGTAGCCGGAGTTCGGCACGCGCAGCACGCGGTCGCCGGCGGCCAGGCCGCTGCGGACTTCCCACTGGCCGGTGCGCGGATCGCGCACGCCCATGTTCAGCGTGGCCTTGCCCAGCGCCTTGCCGTTGACGCGCCAGGTGTAGGTATGGTCGCCGCTGACCACCAGCGCCGAATCGGGAATCATCAAGGCGTTGGCGACGTTGGATTCGACGCGGCCTTCGGCGTACAGGCCGGCCACGCCAGGCATGTCCTTGCCGGCGAACTCGACCAGCACTTCAACCTGGCGCGTGACCGCGTTGGCCGACGGATCGACCCGCTTGACGCGGCCGCTGAAGTCGCGGTTCTGGTAGCCGTTGATGCGGAAGGAGACCTGCTGGCCAACCTTGACCTCGCCGATCTTGTCGGCCGACACCAGGCCTTCGAAGCGCATGCTGGATGGATCGATCACCTTGATCAGTTCCTTGCCGACGGCGGCGGTGTCGCCGTTGGACACCTTGCGCTCGCTGACGATGCCGTCGAACGGCGCGCGCACCAGGGTGCGGGTCAGCTGCTGGTGGGCGGCCACCGAGCGCGACTTGGCGCCGGCCAGCTCGCTCTGGGCGTTGTTGCGGCGGATCTCGGAATCCTCCAGCGCCTGGGTCGACACCATGCCGGACGAACGCAGCGTTTTCTGGCGCTCGAACATGCGGGTGGCCTGCTCCAGCGTTTGCTGGGCGGCGCGGGTGGCTTCGTCGGCCGAGTTCAGGGCGTCGCGGATCGAGGTTTCGTCCAGGCGCACCAGGATGTCGCCCTTCTTCACGGCTTCGCCGTTTTCCTTCATTACTTGCAACACCACGGCGCTCACTTCGGCGCGCAGGTCGGCCTTGCGTTCAGGCTGGACCGAACCGGTGATCACCGGACCCGACGCCAGCGCGTTGGTTTCGATGGTCAGCATGTCTTCCGGGGCCAGCGACAGCACGGCCGGGGTGGCGGACTTGCCATCCTTGCCGTCTTTGCCGTCCTTGGACGCGGTGGCCGAGGCGCTGGCGCCTGCCTTTTCAGGCTCCTTGGAGGACTTGCCGCAGGCAACCAGGGCTGAAGCGACGGCGAGAGCTAGAAGGGTTTTGCGCAACATACAGTTCTCCGAGAAAGTGGCACGGGGGTGCTCGACTACTTATTAAAATTTTAGCCAGACTACAGGGCGCAGAGTATCTCCGACTGTCCGTTATCGGTCAATCAACGTGCGACTGGACGGCAAAAAACGTGGCTGAATTGCCAAATGCTGGGATAAACGGTGAAATGTCAGAATAGCCGGGACCGGCCAAAAGAACAGGGAAACCGGCGGCGCGACCCGCCGGTGGCGCGGATCAGCCGCGGCCGAAGATGGCGTGTATGGCGTGGGCGATGGCGATACCGGTGCACAAGCCGCCGCCGATTTCCACCAGCGTGTGGCCCATGCGCTCGCGCAGCCAGGTGTGGCCGCCGTCATCTTTAGCCAGGCGGTTGATCGCCGCCGCCTGCTTGCCGACGTGCTGGCGCAGGCTGTTGGCGTCGATGACGACGATAAAGCACAGCGTCACCGCCACGCCGAACGCCGGACTGCTAATCCCCTCGCGCAGCGCGATCAGGGTCGCCATGCTGGACACCACCGCGCTGTGATTGCTGGGAAAGCCGCCGTTGCCGACCAGGTTGAACGCCCACTTGCGCGCCTTGGCGCTATTAATCAGAAACTTGATCGGTCCGACCGTGATCCAGGTAATCAGCGGGGTGACGAGGTAAGCGATGTCCATCGGTGGTTCCTTTGCATTTTAGTGCCGCAATTATCGCAGATGGCCCTACAGCGGCGGAAGCAAGTATTATAGAATTCAGCCCATTATTCCCTTTCAATAAAAACAACGATGCAACACTTCAGAATCTCATTTGCCGTCACTTTCATCCTGATGGCGCTGGCCGCCTGGTGGGGCTACGCCCACGGCGGCGCCACCGGCCTGCTGCAGGCGGTGTGGGTGGCCGCCGTGCTGGGCGTGATGGAAGTGTCGCTTTCCTTCGACAACGCGGTGGTCAACGCCTCGGTGCTGCGGCACTGGGATGCGTTCTGGCAAAAGCTGTTCCTGACGGTCGGCATCGTCGTCGCGGTGTTCGGCATGCGGCTGCTGTTCCCGCTGCTGATCGTCTCGCTGGCCACCGGCCTGGGCCTGGTGGACGTGTGGCAGATGGCCACCGCCAACCCGGTCGAATACGCCAGGCACCTGACCGGCGCCCACGCCCAGGTGGCGGCCTTCGGCGGCGCCTTCCTGCTGCTGGTGTTCCTGAACTTCCTGTTTGACGAGGAAAAAGAGCTGCACTGGCTGGGCTGGATGGAGAAAAAAATGGGCCAGCACGGCACCGAAACGCTGGCCGTTCTGGTGGCGCTGGGTGCGGTGTTCGCTTGCGTCGGCCTGGTGCCGGTGGAGGAAAAGTACACGGTGCTGACGGCCGGCGTGGTCGGCGTGGCGGTGTACCTGGCGGTCGGCTGGATCAGCACGCTGCTGGAGGAAGAGCCGCCGGAAGAGGATGACGACATCACCGAGGCCGGCGTCGGCGCGGTGGTGGCGACGGTGGCGCGCGGCAGCTTCGGCGGCTTCCTCTACCTGGAAGTGCTGGACGCCTCGTTCAGCTTTGACGGCGTGATCGGCGCCTTCGCCATCACCAGCGACGTCGTCATCATCATGCTGGGGCTGGCCATCGGCGCCATGTTCGTGCGCTCGCTGACGGTGTTCCTGGTGCACAAGGGCACGCTGGACGAGTACGTCTACCTGGAGCACGGCGCCCACTACGCCATCGGCATCCTGGCGCTGATCATGCTGGCCAGCGTCAAATACCACATCCCGGAATGGTTCACCGGTTTATCGGGGGTGGCCTTCATCGGCGTGGCGCTATGGTCATCGATCCTCTACAAACGCCGGCTGGCCGCGTGATAAGATTAAAAACATTGCACCCAACCCAAGCGATCCATGACCACTTCCAAACGCGTAACGCTCTACCTCGTCGGCCTGCTGGTCGCCGCCCTGCTGATCTTCTTGGCCTACACCTGGGTCATGCTGCACGTGTCCTACTCGGACGGCGAACGGGCCGGCTACCTGCAGAAATTCTCCAGCCGGGGCTGGGTCTGCAAGACCTGGGAAGGCGAGATCCTGCTGACCTCGATGCCGGGCGCCATCCCCGAGAAATTCGAATTCAGCGTGCGCGACGACGCCGTCGCCCAGCAGCTGATGTCGGCCACCGGCAAGCGCGTGGTGCTGAGCTACGCCCAGCACAAGGGCGTGCCCAGCCAGTGCTTCGGCGAGACCGAGTACTACATCACCAAGGTTCAGGTTCAGCCGTGATTATTGCCGCGCCAGCAATATGGCGCGGTACTTCCTGAGTTTCCGGTAATCTCAGCAGTATTCCTGACAGAAACCGAAACCACCTATGCCCAAACGTCTCCCCCTCCTGCTCGCCGCCCTGCTGGCGGGCGCTGCCGCCCATGGCCAGGACTTGTCGATGCAAGGCGGCGCCCTGCGCGTCAGCGGCACCAATGAAAACTCGTTCGCGGTCGGCGTCAACTACGCGCAGCCGGTGGGCGACTACCTGGCGCTGAGCCTGGGCTACCTGAACGAAGGCCATCCGCACAACCACCATCGCGACGGCGTGTCGGCCCAGGTGTGGCTGCGTTCGCACATCAGCGAACAGGGCCTGTCCTGGGGCGTGGGCGTGGGCCAGTACTACTTTTTCGACACCTCCCGTCCCGGCGGCGGCAGCGGCGAGCCCTACATCAACGACCACGGCTGGGCGCCGATCTACAGCGTGCAAGCCACCTGGCACCACCCCAACCGCTGGTACACGCAGGTGCAGATCAACCGCGTCATACCGACCGGCGCCAAGGATCCGACCACCTCGCTGCTGGTGGGCTTTGGCTACCGTTTCGACAGCGTGCGCGGCGACAAACTGCACCTGGACGGCGGCAAGTCGACCGACGACACCGTGACGGTGCTGGCCGGGCAAAGCATCGTCAACAGCCTGGAGTCTGAGCGATCCAAGGCCACCAGCATCGAATACCGGCGCGCGGTCGGGCGCTATGTGGACTGGACGGTAACCGGGCTCAGCGAAGGCACCTCGGCCGGCACCCACCGCACCGGCGTGGCGACGCAGCTGTGGCTGATCCGTTCATTGAACCGCGAAGTGGAGCTGGGGATGGGCGTGGGGCCGTACCTGGCGTTTGAGGTGCACGACGTGCCGGGCACGCGCTCGCACAAGGCGGGGCTGGTGTCGGTAGCGGGCCGCTACCACTTCACCAAGCGGGTAGTCGGCACGTTGTCGCTGAACCGCGTCGTCACCGACTACCACCGCGACGCCGACCTGCTGCTGGTCGGCCTGGGCTACAGCTACTAACCCGGGGTCAGGTCCCCCATTTGAGCATGAGCTCGGCTGTTTAGCCGAGCTCATGCTCAAATGGGGGACC
>NZ_JAQQPR010000034.1:0-74872 GCF_036688705.1 Duganella sp. S19_KUP01_CR8
CCGCCGCGCCCACCGCGCCGGCGCCGGACCGGCGCGCGCAAATTATTTCGGCGATCGCGTTTTCGTTTGTGGCGCTGGTCGGCGTGTTGATCGTGTTGTATGCATGGCGGCTGCCGCCGTTCAGCACCGCCATTGTCTCCACCGAGAACGCGCTGGTGCGCGGCCAGGTCACGCTGATCGGTACCCAGCTGCCCGGCTACGTGGTCGACGTGCGGGTGCAGGATTTTCAGCAGGTGAAGCAGGGCGATTTGCTGGTGCTGATCGACGACCGCATCTACCAGCAGCGCTACGAACAGGCGCAGGCGCAGCTGGCGGCGCAGAAGGCCGCGCTGGCCAACTGGGAGCAGGCGCGCCGCACGGCGGAAGCGGGCGTGGCGCTGAACCAGGCCACGGTGGCCAACGCGGAAGCGCAGGCCGCCAAGTCGGTGGCTGATTTGAGTCGCGTGAATTCGCTGGCGGCGGATGGCTCGCTGTCCTTGCGCGAGCAGGATTCGTCCAAGGCCGCCAAGGTGCAGACGGCGGCGGCGGTGCAGCAGGCGCGCGCCAGCCTGGAGATCGCCAGGCAGCAGGTGCAGACGGTGGTGGTCAACAAGCTGTCGCTGGAGGCGGCGGTGGCGAATGCGTCGGCGGCGCTGAAGTCGGCCAAGGTGGACCTGGATAACACTCGCATCACGGCGCCGGAGGACGGCCAACTGGGCCAGGTCACGGTGCGCAAGGGCGCCTACGTCAACACCGGCGCGCAGCTGATGGGATTGGTGCCGCGCCAGCTGTGGGTGATCGCCAACCTGAAGGAGACGCAGATGAACGGTGTGCAGGTCGGCCAGAGCGCCACCTTCAAGGTCGATGCGCTGGACGGCGCGCTGCTGACCGGCCAGGTGGAGCGGATTTCGCCGGCCACCGGTTCGGAATTCAGCGTGCTGCCGGCCGATAACGCGACCGGCAATTACGTCAAGATCGCGCAGCGCATACCGGTGCGCATACGCATCGATCCCGGCCAGGCCAAGGCGCGCCGGCTGGCGCCGGGGATGTCGGTGGTGGTGAGCATCGACACGTCGGCGGAGCTGAACGATGCGAACGCCGCGCCGGCCAAGACCGCCGGGGCCAAGCCATGAAAGGCTATGCAGCATCCGAGCGCCGGTCCGGCGCGCGGCGGCTTGCTCCACTGGCCGCCGCCTTGGCCGGGAAGGGCTCGCTGGCGTTGGCGCTGTTGATCGGCGGCTGTGCGGCCAAGGCGCCGCCCGCACCCGCTTCGAGCTTGCAGACGCCGTCCGCCTGGCGCACCGCCGCCGAGACGGCGCAAGGCGCGGCGGTCGAAGCGCAATGGTGGCAAGCCTTCGGCGATCCGGCACTGAGCGCGCTGGTGGCCGCCGCGCTGGAGCACAACGGCGACTTGCGCATCGCGCGCGCCCGCGTGGCGCAGTACCGCGCGCTGGTGGGCGTGGCAGCAGCAGGGCAGAAGGCAAACGTCTTCGTCGACACCGCGCCGACCCGCACGCGCCAGCTGGCCTACAACGGCGTGCCTTACGTCACCAATGTCTACCAGGCCGAGTTCCAGGCCAGTTATGAAGTCGACGTGTGGGGCCGCCTGGCCGCGCTGACCGACGCCGCCACCGCGACCTATCAGGCGGAGCAGGCCAACGCCGATGCCGCCGCGTTGTCGATCGCCGCCACCGTGGCCTCGGGCTACCTGAACCTGCGCGGCCTCGATGCCCAGCTGGCGCTGACCGAAGCCACGCTGAAGCTGCGCGAGGAATCGCGCGACCTGGCCAGGCGCCAGTTCGACGTCGGCTACAGCTCGCGGCTGGAATGGCTGCAAGCGCAGGCCGAATACCAGACCACCGCCGAGCAGGTTCCGCAACTGAAACGCTCCATCTTTGAACAGGAGAACGCGCTGTCCATCCTCACCGGCGGTAATCCCGGCCCGGTCGCGCGCGGGCTGGAGCTGGTGCAGCTGTCCGCGCCGGCGGTGCCGGCGGGGCTGCCGTCCGAACTGCTGCGACGCCGGCCGGACATCGCGCGCGCCGAATTCAACCTGGTGGCGGTCAACGCCAATCTGGCGGCCACGCGCGACCAGCTGCTGCCGTCGTTCAAGCTGACGATGGTGGGTGGGGTGCAGAATCTGAAGTGGCACGATTTCATCAACGCGCCGACCGCGCTGTGGCGGCTGACCGGCGCCGTGGCCGCGCCGGTGTTCGAGGGCGACCGCGTGCAGCACCAGACCGACGCCGTGGCGGCGCAGCGCGATCAATCGATCTACGCGTATGAAAACGCGGTGCGCACCGCATTCGCCGAAACCGACAACAGCCTGGGTGCGCTGGCGCGCCTGAAGGAACAGGCGGTGCAGAACGACGCGCGCCGCGCGACGGCGGCTGAAACGCTGCGCATCGCGCACAACCGCTATCGCAACGGCTACGCCTCGTATCTGGAAGAGCTGGACGCCCAGCGCACGCTGTACAACGCCGACGTCGGCCGCCTGCAGCTGAAGACGCGCATGCTGGTGGCGTCGGTGGACTTGTATCGCGCCATGGGCGGTGGCTGGGAGCACTAGCGGTTACGTTACTTGGTGCGTTCTTCTATTATGGTTGATATAATGAAATATTTCCAGTTGGAATTTTTTAATGTTAAATACTGAAAATCCTTTAATTAGTCCGATATTTTACTGGACTGCCTTTTTACTCCTGGTGATTACGTTTGTAACGGCTATTTGGGCTTTCGTATACTGGTGGAAAAAGAATAAATATACTCGTGAAAAATTTGCGTTTTTGGGTGGGGTTGCTCTTTTTTCGATGATCTCACTATTTTTGGCGCAACTTTATCAAGGATTATCACTAATTGCCATTGTTGTGAACGTGATTCTAGCTTTGGTGAAATTTTTGGGGTGGGAAGATGTTTTGGGGTTAAATGGCGTCAGCTATTCATCTGGAAAGTTATCCAATTTTGAAACTATTGCATGTCTAGTTTCGATATTTTTTATGGGAAATTGGTACATTAAGATCTTTACTAATTGGGATGGCCAAAAAAGTAAATCTCAAAATGAGCAGGAGCGTTACAACACGGCACCTAGTATTTTTTATGACGTTTCTTTGCTTTTATCTCTTGATAAGAAAAAACGAGAAAAGTTAGAGCCCCAGAATGAGGCGGTGGAAAGACATGTTTCCCTCTTGGAATTGGTGGAGGATAATCGTGCTTGGCATGAATTTGCAAAACATTTAATTTTATTGAACCGCAGGCAATATGCATTTGATGATAGCTATGATCATTTGCATAAATGTTGGTGGGGAATCGACTCAAATATTAATGCGTTGATTTGTTTGGTTTGTGTGGATGATTTTGATGATAATAATTCCTCTGCCTTGGTTTTGTACGCAAAAAAAGTAATGTTGGCCCGTGGTGTTTCTGGCGTGTTTGAAATCGTAGTGGCGTATAAAGGCGAAGAGAAAGAATATAAATCAGCAGAAGGTCACGATTATTCCATAACATTTGTCAGCGAGCAAAAACTTTTAGATGATTTAGTGGATTTTTCTTATTATTTTGCTGATATAAAAAAGCGAGTAATGTTGGATTTTCTTCCTGATAGCACAGTCAGTATAGGAAATGTTTATTCTCCCTCTAACTTTAGATTGACTAAGGATTCGGAAGGCGATGATGGTGATTTGGAAAGTTTTATTAGGGACTGGCTCTCGGAAAATAGTGTTCGACAACTTTCGCTGCTCGGAGAGTATGGTCAAGGGAAAAGCACTATTTCATTAATGCTTAGTTATAAATTAATTAATGAAATTCATAAACATGGTTCTGGTCGTATTCCTATTCTTGTAGAGCTGCGTGGGAAAAGTCCAAGGAGCCTTTCGCCGGAAGAGCTTCTTGCTACCTGGGCGTTTCGATATAGGATTGACGTCCAAGGTCTGTTGCAGTTATTGATTGCAGGAAGGATTTTGTTAATATTTGAAGGTTTTGATGAAATTGATTTGACCGGGGATACAGATATTCGATTAAATCATTTTAGAACGTTGTGGCAACTTAGTTATCCTAATTCAAAGATATTAATCACTGGACGCCCAAATTTCTTCTTGGATGAAAGCGAACGAAAACGCGCGCTAGGGATTGAAACCGCTCACCCTACAAGGCCTTATTGTCAAGCAGTTTTTTTGGCGCCGTTCAATATTCAGCAAATAGAAAATAGCCTCAGAAGTGTTGATGAAATAACTAGAAATGAGATTATATCGTTGGCGTTGAGAGATCAAAAATTCAAAGAAATAATCTCTAGGCCTTCGTTGTTGTTTATCGTTTCGACGCTTTGGAAGAGAGAAAAACTGTCTGAGAAAAGTGAGAGGATAAGTTCTGCCTTTGTGATGGAATTGTTTATTCGACACAGCTATCGGCGCCAAGGAGCAAAGCAAACTGAGAAGAATTTTATGGCCTTGAACTCGGCAGAGCGTGCTTATTTTATGACCGGTATTGCAGTTTTCATGGGTACGGTCGGGCACTCAAACCAAATATCGTCGGCACAACTTGATTTGGCTATTGAGGCCTTAGCTACTTCAATGCCAGATGACGTTTCCTTAAGTGCGGGAGCAATGGCAAATGAAATCAGACTGCCGTTAACAAAGAGCCATCCTGATAGATTTGATTGGGAGAATAGTAGTGCGGAAATATTTGAGCATATAAAAACTGACGTCCGGGCTTGCGGAATATTAGTAACTGATTTAAGTAAAGATGGAACCTTTAAGTTTGCTCATAAATCATTTATGGAGTTCCTTCAGGCTGAAGTAATTAGTAATATGTTTTCATCTGAAACCTCGGAAAGATTGATTGCGGTATCGTTAATTAAGTCGTGGGATGGGAAATCTTTAATTACAAACAATTCTCCTGAAACGATGTTTTTCTTGGTGGAGCTCTTAAGGGATAAGGTTAAGTCTAGTTACTCAAAGAGCTCAGATGAGCTTGTTTCGAGAATACTTTTTGATATAGTTGTTCTCGATAGTTTTTCTGATGATTCGGTTACAAGAATGAAGAGAGTAATATTGGGAATGGGTTTGGTTCTGTTTGGGCTGGTTCCGAAATTTAAAGGTGTGCGCGCTTTATCGATGTCAATTTCTGTATTTGAGCCGTTTGTTCAAATTAATTTTTGGGGAATGCTGCTTTCTATACTGTTTGCAACATTTTTAGCAAAACTTACTACAAAAACAGAAGTAAGTTTGATGGGTGTTACGCTTTCTATTTTTGTTAGCTTTCTAGGCGGTGTGCTAGCGATGTTTATATATTTCAAGGCAAAGCCAAAAAGTGCATTTGCAATGTTTAATAGGAAATCGAAGGTTAGTGCATTGGAGCATTGGTTTGATTTATGCAACAAATCTGGAATTGATATTTCTATCCTGCGAAATGTCTTAGGCGGAAAGTTAACTAAACTTTTTGAATTGAGGGGGAGAACCTCTAGCAATAAATAATTATTTTAAAGTTAATGTTGTTATATTATTTCATCGATAATTTCTGGATCGAAGAAGGTTTTGAGTAAATATTAACTATGCCACTCATCGGGTAACGTCAGTGGAATCTGATTAAGCCGAATAATTACTTATTCGGTCACAGTGGCGGCGTAATTGTTATGCGTGGTGAGGCTTCGGGCAAGTTTCCGCTGTTGTCGGTGCGGCTTTCACCGCAGCAGCAACCCTCTATGGATGACGTTGACTATCGTGTCCAGTGATGGTTGACATAACACGGTTAATTTCAGGGCTGAGGATGCTCAGCTCGTCTGTGACGTGCAGCGAGCTGATACTTCCTGCTACTAGCTTATCGTATTGGTTGATCGGGTTATTTGGTCGGCCGGTGATGCTTGCTCCCCCCCAACCATCTTAATTACCTTTGTTTGTTGGCGCTGTAATGGCTACAGCGTTTTGTTGGCGTGTCGTGTTCTAGAAGACGTCGGCAGGTCGCAGGAGCTATTATTGGTACCATCTATTTATTAAAAACGCCATGATGCACGCTGCAGGTGATACGATCTGAGTGGCGAGTATGCATGGCGTTTTCTGCAGGATGAATGCTGCAGTGAAGCTACTGAAGCTAGATTTTATTTCACCGGGATGCACAGCTCCGCTTCGAACACGCCGGTGGCCGGGTCCATCGCATAGTCGGCTGGATAGCGCTCGAAGCAGGGGCCGCCATCGACCTTGCCTTCGGCCTGCAACTGGCCGAAGAACTCGCCCCATGCCGCAGGCACCTGGTCGCCGGTGCCCTTGAACTTGGCGACGGCGTAGCGGCCGGCAGGCAGGGTGGCTTCCTTCGCCGGCTCCTTGATCGGATAGACGTCCAATACTGCGACGCAGGCGTCGTAGCGGCACTCCTCCGGCGGCGTGGTGCTCGGGTCGTCCTGCGCCACGCCGTAGGTTACCTTGCCGACCAGGCCCATGGCCTTTTGCCATGGAGTGAACACTTCCTGCCAGAACTCGCCGATCGGCGCGCCGAACGGCCCCTTGTAGCGCAGGTAGGCTACGCGTGTTGCCGGTATATCCTTGACTTCATATTCCATGATGATCTCCTCGCTCATTGGCTGCTCATTGGCTATCTTAGTGGCCGCCGCCGGCGATCTTGCGCAGTGGCGGCGCGGTTTCTTCGGGGGCCGGCGCCGGCGTGCGGCGCACTTTGCCCATCAGGCGTTGCAGCAGGTGTTCCAGGTCGTCGATGTAGGTGAACACGGCCGGTATCACCAGCAGGCTCAGCAGCGTCGACGTGATCAGGCCGCCGATCACCGTGATCGCCATCGGTGAGCGGAAGCTCGGATCGGCTCCCCAGCCCAGTGCCAGCGGCATCATGCCGGCGCCCATCGCGATGGTGGTCATCAAGATGGGACGGCTACGCTTGTGGCAGGCATCGACCAGGGCATCGAAACGGCTCATGCCTTCCTGACGCGCCAGAATAGCATAATCAACCAACAAGATTGAGTTCTTTGTAACGATCCCCATCAGCATGATCAGGCCGATCATCGACGGCATCGACAGCGCGCGGCCGGTGATCAGCAGCGCCACGAAGGCGCCGCCGATCGACAGCGGCAGCGCCGCCAGAATCGTCATCGGCTGCATGAAGTCCTTGAACAGCAACACCAGCACGCAGTAGATGCACAGCACACCGATCAGCATGGCGATGCCGAAGCTGGCGAACAGCGAGGCCATCTCCTGGGTGTCGCCCAGTTCGGCGATCTTCACCGATGGCGGCAGGTTCATCATGGTCGGCAGCGCGCGCGCTTCGGTGTTCACTTCGCCCAGCGAGCGCTTGCCCAGCTCCACTTCCAGCGTGACGTTGCGGCTGCGGTTGAGGCGATTGATCTGCGCCGGGCCGCTTTCCATCGTGATGGTGGCGACGGTGGCCAGCAGGACCGGGCCGTTCTTGCCCGGCACCGTCAGGCGGCCGATGGCTTCCAGGTCGGCGCGCACGGCGTCCGGCAGCTTGACGCGGATCGGCACCTGGCGTTCCGGCAGGTTCATCTTGGTCAGGTCGGTGTCGTAGTCGCCGGCGGTGGCCACGCGCACGGTCTGGCCGATCGACGACGCGGTCACGCCCAGGTCGGCGGCCTTGGCGAAGTCCGGCGTGACGATGATCTCCGGGCGCACCAGCGAGGCGCTGGAGCGCACGTTGCCGACGCCTTTGAGCGTGCGCATTTCGCGCTCCACTTTTTGCGCCGTCTCTTTCAGCGCGACCGGGTCTTCGCTGCGCAGCACCAGCTGCATCTTGACGCCGTTGTCCGGCGGTCCCACCTTGAAGCGGGGGCCGGGAATGGCGTTGAGCTTCTGGCGGATTTCGCCTTCCAGGTCGGCCATCGATTCCTTGCGGTCGTTGCGGTGCGCGGTGGTCAGCGTCAGCACGGCGCTGCGCGCTTCGGCCGCCGCACCAGGAGCGAAGGCGTCGCCGCTGGAGCCGCCGCCGATGGAGCTGAAGACCGCCTTGATGCCTTTGACTTCCATCGCGGCCTTGCGGGCGCGTTCGGCGATCACGCCGGTTTCGGCCAGCGTGGAACCGGGCGGCAGTTCCAGGTTGATCTGGGTCTGCGCGCGGTCGGCGGCCGGTACGAAGCCGGTCGGCAGCAGGCCCACCAGCATGATCGAGCCGACGAAGAACGCGGCCGAGGCCAGCCCCGTCACCAGGCGGTGCGTCAGGCACCAGCGCATCACGCGGATGTAGCGCGTCATGATCCAGCCGTCTTTTTCTTCCGCATGCGCGACCGGCTTGAGGATGTAGGCGGCCATCATCGGCGTCAGCAGACGGGCGACCACCAGCGACGCCAGCACCGCCACCACGGCGGTCCAGCCGAACTGCTTGAAGAACAGGCCGGGCACGCCGCCCATGAATGCGGTCGGCAGGAACACGGCGACCAGCGCGAAGGTGGTGGCGATCACCGCCATGCCGATTTCGTCGGCCGCTTCCATCGCCGCCTCCATCGGGGTTTTACCCATGCGCAGGTGGCGCGCGATGTTTTCGATTTCAACGATGGCGTCGTCCACCAGCACGCCCACCACCAGCGCCATCGACAGCAGGGTCACGGTGTTGAGCGTGTAGCCGAACAGGTACAGGCCGAGGAAGGCCGGCATCACCGACAGCGGCAGCGCGGCCGCCGCCACCAGCGTGGCGCGCCAGTCGCGCAGGAACCACCACACCACCAGCACGGCCAGGATGGCGCCTTCGTACAGCAACTCCATCGAGCCGGTGAAGTTCTCTTCGACCGGGAAGGCGTTGTCGATCACCGCTTTCAGTTCGACGCGCGGATTGGTGCGGCTCAGCTCCTCGACGGCGGCGCGGGCGCCCTTGGCGACCGCCAGTTCGCTGGCGCCCTTGGTGCGGAAGATTTCAAAGCCGATCACCGGCACGCCGTCCTGCAGCGCAATGGCGCGCGGCTCGGAGACGGTGTCGGTCACCGTGGCCACCTGGTCGAGGCGCACGCGGCGGCCGTCGGTCAGCGGCAGTTCGATGGCGGCCAGCGCGGCCGCGCTTTGCACGGTGGCGATGGTGCGCACCGATTGCTCGGCGCCGCTGACATCACCGCGTCCGCCCGGCGCTTCCTTCTGTACCAGGCGCAGTTGGCGCGACACGTCCAGCGCGGACACGCGCAGGGCGGCCATGCGGGCGTCGTCCAGCTCGACGCGGATCTCGCGCTTGACGCCGCCGACGCGCTTGACCGCGCCCACGCCGGGCACCGCCAGCAAACGCTTGGAGACGGCGTTGTCGACGAACCAGCTCAATTCCTGCTGGTCCATCTTCTCGCCGGGCGCCTTGGAGGCGGCGGCGGTGAAGGTCATGATCACGCGGCCGGCGGTGGAAGCCTTGGTCACGGTCGGGTCGCGCAGCTCGGCAGGCAGGTCGGCCTTGACGCGGGCCACGGCGTCGCGCACTTCGTTGACGGCGTCGGCGATCGGTTTTTCAAGGATGAATTCGACGGTGGTGGTGGACACGCCGTCCAGCACCGTGGTGGCGATGTTCTTCACGCCTTGCAGCGTGGCGACCGAGTCTTCGATCTTGCGGGCCACTTCGGTTTCCAGCTGGGCCGGCGCGCTGCCGTCCAGCGTGGCGCTGATGGTGACGATGGGCAGTTCGATGTCCGGGAAATCCTGCACCGGATTGGCCTTGAAGGCCATCATGCCGGCCAGCGTCAGCAACGCGAACAGCATGATCGCCGGGATCGGATTCTTGATCGATAGGGAGGAGAAATTCATGGCGTGTCCTTACTTCGCGGCCAGCTTGGCGGCCGGCGCGGTCTCGGCGACGTTGTGTACCAGGTCGCCGTCGTTCAGGAAGCCGGCGCCGCGCACCACCACTTGCGTGTCGGCGGTCAGGCCGCCCAGCACTTCGATGCGGTCGCCCAGGCGACGGCCCGGCTGCACCTTGATCTGGCTGACATGCTGGTCGGTATTGAGGCGGAACACGAAGCTGAAGCCATCGCGCACGACGATAGACTGCTGCGGCACCGTCATCGCGTCGGAGGTGCCCAGCTCGAACTGGCCGCTGGCGAACATGCCGGCCTTGAACGGCGCATCCTTGGAGGCGGCGCTGGACGGCAGGTCGACGTAGACCAGCGCGGAACGGGTCTGCGCGTCGACGGTCGGCGCGATCATGCGCACCTTGCCGGTCACTTCGCTGCCGTTGGCGGCCTTGACGACGGCGCCGGTGCCGGTCTTCAGGTTGCGCAGGTCGGAGGCCACCACTTCGGCGCGCCATTCAAGGCGGCCCTGGCGGATCATGCGGAACAGTTCCGTGCCGGGGCCGGAGACCGCGCCGACGGTGGCGCTGCGGGCCGAGATCACGCCGCTGTCCGGCGCCACCACCTTGGTGTATTTGAGGCGCAGCTGCTGGCTGGCCAACGCCGCCTTGGCCGAGGCGATGCGGGCGTTGGCGGTTTGTTCGGCCGTGGTGTACTGGCTGATCTGCTGCGCGCTCAGGGCGCCGGTGTTTTGCAGCGTGCGCGCACGGGCGGCGTTGGCGACGGCGTCGGCGGCGTTGGCTTCGGCTTCCTGCACGGCGGCCTTGGCCTGGGCCACGTCGGCGTTGACCGTATCGGCCGAGAACACCGCCAGCACGTCGCCGGCCTTGACGACGTCGCCGACGTTGACGCGCACTTCGGTCAGGCGCAAGCCGTTCGATTCGCTGCTGACGCTCGCTTCCTGCCAGGCGGCGACGTTGCCGTTGGCGGCCAGCTTGATCGGCAGGCGCGCGGCTGATGGTTTGGTGGTGGTGACGGTCAGCGCCGGCTTGGCGGTTTCCGCTTTCTTGTCGTCGGCGGCCTGCGTGGCGGACGGGTAGAACGCCATGCCGGCGCCGCCGATGACGAATACGGCCAGCAGTGCGTAGGCGACCGGTTTCAGATTGGTTTTCAGGTTTTTCATGATGGCTCTTATTGTGGGTTGGCGCTGGCGATGGCGGGGGCGCCGTCGGTCGGGGCGGTCCAGCCGCCGCCGGCGGCGCGGTACAGCGCTACCCAGGCGGCGCTGCGTTCGCGCTGCAGGTTGATGACGGTTTGTTCGGCGGACAGGCGGGTGCGGCGCGCGTCTTCCAGTTCGAACAGGCTGGCCAGCCCGTTCTTGTAGCGGTCTTCCACGGCGGTGAAGTTGACGCGGTAGCCTTGCAGCGCGGCCTGCGCATCGCCGGCGCGTTCGCCGGTGGCGTCCAGGTTGACCAGCGCCTGTTCCACTTCGCTCACGGCCTGGCGCACGGTGGCGCGGTAGCTGGAGACGGCGGCGTCGTAGCGGGCGCTGGCCGCGTCGACGTTGGCGCGGCGCTTGCCGGCGTCGAAGATCGGCAGCGACAGCGAGACCGGGCCGATGGTCCAGGTGTCGGTGCTGGTGTTGACGCCGCCGGCGCGGAAGTTACCGTAGCCGATGGAGCCGGACAAGGCCAGGCGCGGATAGCGCTGCGCCTGTGCGCTGCCGACATCGGCGCTGGCGGCGGTCACTTCGCGTTCGGCGGTGAAGACGTCGGGTCGCTGGCTCAAGGTGCGCGCCGGCAGTTCGGCGATGGCGATGGATGGCGCGCTGGCGGCGGCGCCGGCTGCTGCGGACGCGCCGGCGGCCAGCTTGCCGCGCAGCTCAGGTTCGTCGATGGCGGTCAGCGCCACCAGCGCCTTGACGTTGACGTCGCAGGCGGCGCGCTGGGTGATGTAGCGGTTGTTGCCGTCGGCCGCGCTGGCGCGTGCCAGCGCTAAACTGGCCGGCGACTGGAAGCCCGCCTTGGCGCTCAGCTCCGTCAGGCGCGCGGTGTCGCTGCGCGAGGCGGTGTCCTGCTTGGCCACGGCCAGCAGCTGCTCGCAGGCGCGCAGGCCGTAGTATTGGTTGGCCACTTCGGCCGCCACCGAGACGCGGGCGTCGTGCCAGCCGGCGTGGGCGCTGTCCAGGCGCGCTTGCGCCGCATCGCGCGCGGCGCGGTTGCCGCCGAACAGATCGATCTCCCACGAGGCCTGCAAGGCCGCCTGCGAGGTGGTCCCCATCGGCAGCGACGATTGCTGGTTGGAGCGGCTGGCGCTGACCGATGCGTCCAGCGACGGCGCCAGCGCGGCGCCCGCCGCCACGCGTTCGGCGCGCGACTGCGCGATGCGCGAGCCGGCCGTGGCGATGGTCGGGCTGACCGCCTGTGCCGATTCGATCAGCTGCACCAGCAGCGCGTCGGCCTGGCGGCTCCACCAGCTGGCCAGGTCGGCCTGGCTGCCATTGTGCGGCAGCGGCGCTTGCCACTGCTGCGGCGCCTGTGCGGCGACGTGCGGCGCGGGCGCCTGCGTGGCGCAGGCGCTGAGCGACGCGACGACGGCCAGCGCCGCCGCCCGTAAGAATATCGTCATGCTTTTCCTTGTTTAAGTTTGGATTTCTCGGCCAGCACCATGGCTTCGGCAAAGCCGACCAGGTACTGTCCCCATGTGTCTATCGCTTCCGGCGCCAGCAGATGCGGCGTGATCGAGGCGATGATGTCGCGTCCGACCATGATCTGCACGGCCATGCCGGCCAAGGCGTAGGCCAGGCGGTGCACGTCGTCGGTGGGCTGCTCCAGGCCCAGGTGACGGCTGAGTGCGACCACCATCGCCTGATGCTCCGGCTTGATGTTGTTGTCGATTTCCTGCTGCCACAGCCCGGTCGGTTCCAGCATTTCCCGGTAAAACAGGCGCAGGAACAGTTGCGCATCCTCGCCTGCCAGCAGCGGCGCCAGCATCTGCCGGTAGTAGCCCTCCAGCGTTTGTCGCAGCGTGAAATGCGGCTGGGCGAACAGCGCGATATTGTCCGGCTCCGGCTGGCACATGAAGCTGAAGCAGGCCTGGTACAGCCCCGCCTTGTCGCCGAAGTAGTAGCTGATCGCGGCGACGTTGGCGTTGGCCGCCTGGGCGATCTCGCGGGTCGAGGTTTTGGAAAAGCCCTGCGCGGCGAACAGGCGCATGGCCGCGTGCAGCAGCCGCTCGCGCGACTGCTCGCCGTCCGAACGTGGCTTGCGGCCGTCGTCGGCGGGCTGGCTGGTATCGATGGAAGTGGGTTTAGCGTTCATGGGCGGCATTACAACACATAATTTAAACGATTGATATAACTAAATCAGTTGTTTAATTTATTTATGAACAAACGCTAACCTCCGCTTACAACCGATACATGGCAGTCGTTTGAGGCGCAGCAATATTGCGTTATAAAGTAAATATATTTTTCGACAGGAGCGCCGCCATGAACTTCTACCGCTGGATCGCCGTGGCCGCCGTGGCCTCCGCCGCCGCCTCCGTCATGGCGGCCGAGCCGCTGACGCCCGAGCAGGCCGCCGCCCATGTGCTGAACCGCATCGGCTACGGTCCCAAGCCGGGCGACATCGAGCGGGTGACGCAGATGGGCGTGCAGCGCTACATCGATACGCAACTCGCGGCCGGTGCGCCGCTGCCGCCGGCATTGAGCGCGCGCCTGGCCAGCCTGGACGCGGTGCAGCAACCGGCCGGCGTGGTGATGCGGCGCTTCCTGGAAGTGCGCGCGATGGCGAAGGACGAGTCGGATGGCGACAAGGCCAAGCGCCGCGAAGTGGTCACCGCCATCGCGCAGCAGACGGCGGAGGCGCGCATCGCCCGCGCGGTCGACAGCCCGAACCAGCTGGAAGAGGTGATGGTCGATTTCTGGTTCAATCATTTCAACGTCTTCGCCGGCAAGGGCGTCGACCGCGCGCTGATCGCCAGCTACGAGCGCGACGCGATCCGTCCTTACGCGCTGGGGAATTTCCGCGACCTGCTGGGCGCCACCGCGCACCATCCGGCCATGCTGTACTACCTGGACAACTGGGTCTCGACCGCCAATGGCTATATCCCTCGCGGGAAAAAGCAGGGCGGCCAGAAGGCCAAGAGCAGCGGGCTGAATGAAAACTATGCGCGCGAGCTGATGGAGCTGCACACCATGGGCGTCGACAGCGGCTACACGCAGAAGGACGTCACCGAACTGGCGCGCATGCTGACCGGCTGGACCTACGACAACCGCGAACTGGTGGCGCGCAACCGCACCTTCACCTTCGACGCCGCGCGCCACGACCGCGACGACAAGGTCTGGCTGGGCCGCCGCATCAAGGCCGGCGGCCAGGAGGAGGGCGAGTACGCGCTGGACGTGCTGGCGATGCTGCCGGCCACCGCGCATCACCTGAGCTTCCAGCTGGCGCAGTACTTCGTGCAGGATCAGCCGCCGCCGGCTCTCGTTGACCGCATGACGAAGAGCTACATCGACAGCAAGGGCGACATCCGCAGCGTATTGCGCACCCTGTTCGCCAGCGCCGAGTTCATGGCGCCGGAAGCGGTGGGCGCCAAGTTCAAGACGCCGTATCAATACGTGATCTCGGCGGCGCGCGCCAGCGACACGGCGCCGTCGGACATCAAGCAGACGCTGGGCGTGCTGACCCGCCTCGGCATGCCGCTGTACGGCTGCCAGACGCCGGACGGTTATAAGAACACGCAGGACGCCTGGCTCAATCCCGATGCGTTGAGCCGCCGTATCGCCTTCGCCACCCAGCTGGCGCCGGCGCTGGACGTGCAGGCCTTGCAGGCGACGCTGGCCGGTTCGATCTCGGCCAGGACGCAGGGCGTGATCGCCGGCAGTCCGCCGCCGCTGCGCGCAGCCATGCTGCTGGGCAGTCCCGATTTCATGCAGCGCTAATCACCGTCTGGAGACCATCATGCAACGCAGAGACTTCCTCAACACGCTGGCCGCCGGCGCCGGACTGGTGATACCGCTGGGCCGCCATGCCTGGGCCGCGACGGCCGCCACGCCGAATGCCGACGCCACCGGCCGCAAGCTGATCGTGGTGATGCTGCGCGGCGCGGTGGACGGCTTGAACCTGGTGGCGCCGGTGGCCGACGCCAACTACGCGCGCCTGCGACCGACCATCGCGCTGGCCAAGCCGGGCGACGACAACGGCGCGTTGAATCTCGACGGTTACTTCGGCCTGCATCCGGCGCTGGCGCCGCTGCTGCCGTTGTGGGAGCAAAAGAAGCTGGCCTTTGTCCACGCCAGCGGTTCGCCGGACGCCACCCGTTCGCACTTCGACGCGCAGGACTACATGGAATCGGCCACGCCCGGCGTCAAGAGCACGGCGGACGGCTGGATGAACCGGCTGGTGGCGACGCTGCCCGGCGCCACCACACCGACGCGCGCGCTGAGCATAGGCCCGGTCATGCCGCGCATCCTGTCGGGCCGCGCGGCGGCGGTCAACCTGGCCAACGGCGCGGCCGGCACCAAGGCCAATGTGCTGGACCGGCCGGCGGTGAGCAAGGCCTTCGACCAGCTGTATGCGGACAACGCGCGCTTCGGCGCCGCCTACCAGCAGGGCCAGGACGCGCACAAGGAAGTGATGGACGCGGCGGCCGGCAAGATGGTCGGCGGCGGCATGGGCGGCATGGGTGGCGGGATGTCGGCTGAAATGCAGGCGGCAAACGGCGGCGCGCCTTTGCCGAACGGCTTCCCCGACGACGCCGCGCGGCTGGCGGCGCTGATGCGCAACGATCCGAACATCCAGCTGGCCTTCGTGGCGCTGGGCGGCTGGGACACGCACGCCAGCCAGGGCGCGGCGCGCGGCCAGCTGGCCAACCGCTTGCAGCCGCTGGGGCAGGGCCTGGCGGTGCTGGCGCAGCGACTGGGGCCGCTGTTCGAGCAGACCACCATCGTGGTGATGTCGGAGTTCGGCCGCACCGCGCGCGAGAACGGCAACGGCGGCACCGATCATGGGCATGGCAATGTGATGTGGGTGCTGGGTGGAGGCGTCAACGGCGGCAAGGTGCTGGGCGACTGGCGCGGCGTCGGCGACGCCGAGTTGAACGAGGGCCGCGACCTGCCGGTGACGACCGACTTCCGCACCGTGCTGGCGACGATCGCCGAGCGTCATCTGCGCTTGAGCGACAAGCAGCTGGTGCAGGTGTTCCCGTCGCTGCCGCGCGGCGCCAGGCTCGATCTGCTGCGCGCTTAAAAACTGACGCACCAAAAAAAACGCCCGCTACCTTGACGGTGCGGGCTGAATTCCAATGTTCAGCGAACGGTTGGAGGAGACAGTTCCAACTATATGCCTGTTCATGCTGCGGTGCAATACCGTAGAACTACGGTGTCGAAGCTTCTACAGTATAAAAAAGTCAAACTTTATGCGGCAGAGCCAGCGTGAACGTGCTGCCCTGGCCGAAATCGCTCTTGAAGAACAGCGAGCCGCCGATCAGGTTGGCGAGGTTCTGGCACAGGTACAGGCCCAGGCCCGCGCCTTCCGCATGCCGGGTCGAGGTGGAGTCCAGCTGCGAGAAGGCCTGGAACAGCTTGGCCTGGTCTTCCTCGCGGATGCCGGCGCCGCTGTCGGCCACGGCGAATTCGATCAGGTTGCGGCCTTCGCCCTGGCGCTTCGCCAGCGTGACCCGGACCTTGCCGGTCTCGGTGAACTTGATCGCGTTGTTGGCCAGGTTGAGCAGGATCTGCGTCAGCGCGCGGCGGTCGGTTTCCAGCACGATGGCTTCGTCGGCCAGCTCCACTTCCAGCTCCAGTCCCTTTTGCGCCGCCAATGGGCGCAGCGTGTCGGCCACGTCGTTGACCAGCTGCTGGCACTGCACGGTCTCCAGCTCCAGCGTGACCTTGCCGGCTTCGATCTTGGCCACGTCCAGGATGTCGTTGATCAGCGAGAGCAGGTGGCGCGCGCTGGTGCGGATGGTGTTGAGCTGCTTGTCCTGGTCCGGCGTCAGCGGGCCGGGGAGCTTCATCAGCAGCGCGCCGGTGAAGCCGATGATGGCGTTGAGCGGCGTGCGCAGCTCGTGCGACATGTTGGCGATGAAGGCCGATTTCATCCGGCTCGCTTCGGCCAGCTCCAGGTTCTTCAGCGCGATTTCGCGGTTGATGGTTTCCAGCTCGCCGGCATGGTGCGCCAGCCGCATATTCAGTTCGATCACCTGGCGTTCGCGCGCCTGCAGCTCGCTGTTGACCTGCACCGCCTGTTCGTAGGTGGAGATCAGCAGGTCGAGGATCTGCTGGCGCTCGGCGTTGATGAAGTGCTTCTGGTCGCCCAGGTACAGGGCGATGCCGATCTCCATGTTCTGGTTCTTGCGCAGCTTCTGGTTCATCAGCATGTGGCCGATGCGGTTCAGCAGGTAGTCTTCGGCGTAGGGCTTGCGGATGAAATTGTCGGCGCCGCATTCGATGCCGCGGATGATGTCCTTCGGGTCCATCAGCGACGTCACCAGGATCACCGGGATTTCGCGCAGTTCGGGGTCGGCCTTGATGGTGCGGCACAGCGTGTAGCCGTCCATCTCCGGCATCACGATATCGGACAGCACCAGGTGTGGCTTGCGCTCGCGGATCGCATCCAGCGCCAGCTGGCCGTTGCCGGCCACGCGGGCGCCATAACGCATCGACTGGATCAGGCGGCGCAGGCGCTCGGCCTGGGTCGGGCTGTCTTCTACGATGAGGATTTCGATTTCGTCGGGCTGAATTTCGTAGCTGGTGTCCACTGACCACCCTCCTGGATGCGTATATTGGCTGTTGTGACTATATCGGATTTAATCCTTCAGGGGGGACTTTCCTGCCCTTGGAAGCCGCCGGCGCGCCAGGTCAGCACCAGCGTATCGCGGTGGCCGTGCTCTCCCAGCGGCTGGATCGGCGTCGATTCGTGGATCACGGCGGCGTCGTCCAGCAGCAGCATGGTCCACGGCTCGGTCATGGTGAAGCGCTTGCCGCTCGGCCCATCGGCTTCAAAAATGCGAGTCTCTCCACCCTTGATCTGTTCGCGGCCGATCAGCAGCACGGCGACGAAATCGACGCCGTCGCGGTGCGCGCCTTCCGGCGTCGGCCGGCCGATGCCGTCGGTGGTGTCGATGCGGAACTGGTGCGCCTCGACGTACCACGGGTCGCTGCTGCGGCGCGCTGCGCTGCACAGTTGGCCGATGCCGCGCACCAGCGCCTGCCACGCGGGCTGCGCCACGGTGGCCGGTTGCATCGGTTCGAACAGGCGGTTCATGCCGCCGTGCAGGGCGTTGTATTCCAGCGGCTGCCAGTGGGCGCGGTGCGCAGTTTGCGTCAGCTCGGCGCCGTTCTGCACGAAGCAGGAATGGCGCCGGCGCCGATAGCGGCCGCCGTCCTTCAGGTAGTTGTCCAGTTCCAGCGCGTCCCAGCTGGGGATCAGCGCGTTCAGCGTGGCCAGCGGCACGCCGGCCAGCGCCGCCACGTCCTGCGGCGGCATGACCGCGTAGCCGTCCTTGCGCAACGCGTCGGCGACGTGCAGCGGATGGGTGAAGATCGGATTGGAAGTCGTCATCGGCTCTCTCAGCTGGCGGACATCAGGCTGGAACGCAGCGCGTCCAGTTGCTGCTTCATGCCGACCACTTCATCCAGCGTGCACTTGGTCGCCTGCAGGATGGACGGCGGCAGCTTGGCCGCCTCGTGGCGCAGCGCGTCGCCGCGCGGCGTCAGCGTGATGATGACCTGGCGCTCGTCGCTGGCGGCGCGGGTGCGGGTCAGCAGCTCGGCCGCCTCCATGCGCTTGAGCAGCGGCGTCAAGGTGGCCGAATCGAGGAACAGGCGCTCGCCCACCTCCGACACGGTCAGCTCGTTTTTCTCCCACAGCACCATCATCACCAGGTACTGCGAGTAGGTCAGGCCGAGGCCGCGCAGCAGTTTGCGGTACAACTTGCTCATCGCCAGCGAGGTCGAATACAGCGCAAAGCATAGCTGGCCGTCCAGCTGCGGCACGGCGGAAAGGGCGGGGTGTGTTTTGGTATCCATGTGCACAGTATAGGTAGTGCACTATACAATTGCAAGCTAGCCGAGAAAAAATGTTTTGCGGGAAAATTCCGTCGGCGGTTATCATCTATCATGCTAGCGATAGAGACCAATCCCAGGGAGTAGTGGCGGATGAACATCAAAAAGGCCATCGTGCTGGTCGTTGACGAGGCGCCGGACAACCTGATCTTGATGCATGGGCTGCTGCAAGACCAGTACGAGGTCAAGCTGGCCAACAATGGCGCCGCCGCGCTGGCCGTCATGCAGCAGGTGCCGCGTCCGCATCTGGTGGTGCTGGACACGGCGCTGCCGGACATGGACGGCTATAGCGTGTGCCAGCAGCTCAAGTCCAGCCCGGACACGGCCGACATTCCCGTCATCTTCCTGCAAGGCCAGGCCGACGAGGGGCGCGCCATGCTGGAAGGCGGCGCCGATGTCGTGCTGAAACCCATCGTCGGCGAGGTGCTGCGCGCGCGGGTCGACACCCAGCTGCAACTGCGCCACTCGCGCGAACTGCTCAAGCAGCAGCGCAACCTGCTGGAGCACGTGGTCGAGGAAGTCACGGCGGAACTGAGCCAGATGCTCGACGCGATGATCTGGGCGCTGGCCTCGCTGGCCGAAACGCGCGAATACGAAACCGCCAACCACCTGCGCCGCGTGCAGCATTACGTCGCCGCGCTGGGGCGCCAGCTGCAATCGCACAAGCGCTTCGAGGAGGAGCTGAGCGAGGCCAATATCAAGTCGCTGTTCAAGGCCGCGCCGCTGCACGACATCGGCAAGGTTTCGATTCCGGACGCTATCCTGCTCAAGCCGGACCGCCTGACGGACGAGGAATTCGCCGTCATGAAGCTGCACACCGTGTACGGGCGCGACGCCATCGTCAACGTCGAGCAC
Source organism: Duganella sp. S19_KUP01_CR8 (assembly GCF_036688705.1). Classification (NCBI taxonomy): domain Bacteria; kingdom Pseudomonadati; phylum Pseudomonadota; class Betaproteobacteria; order Burkholderiales; family Oxalobacteraceae; genus Duganella; species Duganella sp. S19_KUP01_CR8. Next base: position 19,602 of record NZ_JAQQPR010000034.1, read on the forward strand.
CACCTGGGCTACACCAACACCTTCCTGCGCTACGCGCGCGAGATCACCTGGTCGCACCAGGAGAAGTACGACGGCTCCGGCTATCCGCAAGGCCTGGTGGGCGACGCGATCCCGATGTCGGCGCGGCTGATGGCGGTGGCCGACGTCTACGATGCGCTGATCTCCAAGCGGGTCTACAAGCCGGCCTTTACCCACGAGACGGCGATGGAGATGATACGGCAGGGCAGCGGCGAGCATTTCGATCCCGACGTGGTCGACGCCATGCTGACCATCGAGGAAGAATTCATGGCCATCGCCGAGCGTTACAGCGACCACGCGCCGGGCGCCGCGGCGCCGGATATCGCGAGCTAGAGACCACGCCATATGAAACGATCGCGCGGCTACCTGGCGTTCTTTCTTGGCATATTCCTCACTGCCGCGACCTGCTATTTCGTGGTCGTGACGCAGCGCCAGCAGGTGCAGGCGAACTTCCAGCGCGATGCCGACAAGGTGGCGCGCGACGCCGAGGTGCGGCTGCAAACCTATTTCGACGTGCTGCTCGGTATCAAGGGCATGTACGCGCTGGAAGACCGCATCGACCGCTTGCGCTTTCACCGCTTCGTGGCGGAGCTCAGGCTGGACCGGCGCTATCCCGGCTTCCAGGCGATCCAGTTCGTGCGGGTGGTGCCGGATGCGCAGCTGGCCGCGTTCAGCGCCGCCGTCAAGGGCGATACCGCCATCGAGGCCGGCGGCTATCCGGATTTCAAGGTGCACCCGGCCAGCGCCCGCAGCCAGCACTACATCATCGAATACACCGAGCCGCTGAAGGGCAACGAGAACGCCTTCGGCCTGGACCTGGGCGCGCTGCCGCCGCACCTGAAGGCGCTGGAGCTGGGCCGCGACACCGGCGAGATCGTCGCCACCGAGCGCATCACGCTGGTGCAGGACGCCAGCGGCCAGCCGGGCTTCGTGGCGCGCGCGCCGCTCTACCGCGCCGGCCTGCCCTTGCAGACGGCCGAGCAGCGGCAGGCCGCGCTGTTCGGCTTTGTCGCCATCGTTTTCCGCGTCAACACGCTGATGCGCGAGGTGATCGATGCGCCGTTGCTGGAGCATATGCGGGTGCGCATCGACGACGACGGCTACTACGACAGCAAGGACAGCCAGCCGGCCGGCGCCGACGCGCTGCTGTACGACAGCGCCACCCTGGCCGCGATCCGCCAGCCGCGCGGCGTTCCGCTGGACGGGCTGTCGTCGCAGAAGGCGCTGATGGTGGGGCAGCGCCGCTGGCAGTTGCGCGTTGAAGGATATGCCGGCGCGCGCTACAGCAGTGCGCCGTTGCCGGTGCTGCTGATCGGCGTGGTTGGGCTGATCATCAGCGCTCTGATCGCGGCCTTGCTGGTGTCGACCCGGCGCGTGATCGACGCCAAACACGGACTGGAATACAGCCTGGCCGAACTGGAACGGCAGAAGAGCAATGTGGAGCAGGCGCGCAGCGATCTGTCGGTGGTGGCGGAAACGCTGAAGCAGGCGCAGACCAATCTGCTGACGTCGGAGAAGATGGCGTCGCTGGGCGCGCTGGTGGCCGGCGTGGCGCACGAACTGAATACGCCGATCGGCAACAGCCTGCTGACCGCCAGCGCCCTGAGCGACATGGTGCGCGATTTCGAGCGGCGCCTGGCCACCGACGGCGGCCTGAAACGCTCGGTGCTGGAGGCGCACCTGGGCGACGCCCGCAAGGCCTGCGACATCATGGGCAGCTCGCTGACGCGGGCGGCGGACCTGATCACCTCCTTCAAGCAGGTGGCGGTGGACCAGGCCAGCGGCCAGCGGCGCCGCTTCCGGCTCGACGAGGTGGTGCACGATACGTTGGCCACTTATGCGGCGCAGCTGCGGCGCTGCGGGTGCGAGGTGCGCGTCGACGTGCCGCCGGGGCTGGAGTTCGATTCCTATCCGGGCAGCTTGAGCCAGGTGCTGAGCAATTTGATCGGCAACGCGCTGCTGCACGGCTTCGACGGCCGCGATAGCGGCGCCATCGTCATCGAGGCGTTGCGCGAGGAGGTCGATACGGTGAAGCTGACCTTCGCCGACAACGGCGTCGGCATGTCGGCCAGCACGCTGCACAAGGTCTTCGATCCCTTCTTCACCACCAAGATGGGGCAGGGTGGTTCAGGGCTGGGGATGAATATCGTTTATAACATTGTCACCGGCATGCTGCGCGGGACCATACGGGTCGAATCGGAGCCCGGCAGGGGCACCACCGTCACGCTGGTGCTGCCGATGCGGGCGCCGGAGGGCGCGCCTCCCGATCCGGCGCTGCCGCTCTAGCGTTCAGCTGTAGCGGCGGCGCAGCAGTTCCAGCATCGCCACGTTCAGCTCCCAGGCGTTGGAGATTTCCTTCTGCGTGTAGGGCAGCGTTTGCGTGTACGGCACCGGGCCGAATTCCGGCGTCAGCGTCATGCGCGGTGCGCCGGCGGCGCGGCGCAGTCGTATCACTTCATCCCACCACGACAGGTGCGCCTCCAGCGCGGCCTGCGATTCCGGCGCGCGGAAGTCGGCCACCTGCGGCCCTTGCGGGTGGCCGACGCGGGCGTGGATGTGGCGCACGTGCGGCAGCGTCGCGGCCAGCGTGTGCGGCTGGTCTTCCAGCAGCGATTCGCAGGCGCAGCACCAGTGCGAGAGGTCGGCCGTCAGTTGCAGCTCCGGCATCTGCTGCAGGTAGGGCAGCAGCAGCATCGGGTGGCCGCTGAAACGGCTGCGGTGGATTTCGTGCACGATGGGCACGCCGTGCTGGCGCGAGATGGCGGCCGCCAGTTCCAGCAGTTCGAGGTTCTGCGCCGGCGTGAAGTAGTCCTTGCCGGTGTGCGAGTTGACGTGCAGCGGCCGGGCGGCGCAGGCGTTGTGCAGCAGCTCGGCCAGCGCCGCGCGGTGCGGCTCGAAGGTCGGGTGGAACACGGTCTCCCATTGGGCGGCAATCAGTCCCAGGCCGGCGGCGGCGATGCGGCCGGTCCAGTCCTCGCGGGCGGCGGCGTCCAGCGGCAGCGACATTTCGATGCCGTCGAAGCCTGCTTGCTTGACGCGGTCGATGAACACTTGCGGCGCCAGTTCGTTGTTGCCCCAGTGGGCGGCGAAAATTTGAATTTGCATAGTTGTCGTTAGCCTGTCGCTCCCGCGCAGGCGGGAGTCCATAGGCTGTGTGCGCTCAGGCTCAGTATGGATTCCCGCATGCGCGGGAATGACGTTAAAGGAATCCTCGGACGGGGAAGGCGGCGTCGCGCTGTATCCAGTTCTGCGGCGAGTATTCGGTGGCGCCGTCGGTCACGTGCAGCGTGTAGGCGTGGCGCGAGACGGCCGAGCGGTTCGGCGCGCTGTAGTGCGGCAGCAGGCCGTGGAAGCATACCAGGCTGCCGGCCTTGCATTCGAGCGGCACGGCGGTGCTGTCGTCCGGCCAAGGCAGGTCGCTCAGTTTTTCCATGCGCACGTCGTCGCCGTTGCGCAGGAAGCGCTCGCGCATCGGGCCGCGATGGCCGCCGGGCTCGGCCCACATGCAGCCGTTTTGCAGGGTGGCGTCTTCCAGCGCGAACCAGAAGGTGGTCACGCTGACCGGGTTGGTGTCGAAGTAGGTGGCGTCCTGGTGCCAGCGCACCTCGCCGCCGATGCCGGGCTGCTTGAAGATGTACATCGACTGCCATACCTGGGCGTCCGCCAGGCCCAGGTCGCGCGCCACGGCGGCCAGCCGGACGTCGGTGGAGAAGGCGCGGAACACCGGGTCGAGGTCGTGCATGGCGTGGCCGATCTTGTTGATCGACAGCGCCTTGTCCTGTTTCAGCTGGCCGTCCGGGCCGAAGGCCTCTTCCTCGAAGAAGCAGCGCACGGTGTTGTCGGAGCCGAGGAAGTAGTCGTCGGTGGTCTTTTCCTGCTCGACGGTGCTGAAGATGCCGGTCTTGGCGTTCGGGTCGAATTCATTGACAATCTGCGCCGCCCGCGCGCGCAGCGCGGCGATCTCCTGCGGCGTCTTGAAGTTGGGCAGGACGATGTAGCCGTCGCGTTGATATTGTTGTTTTTGTGCGTCTGTCAGCATGGCAGGCTCCATAGGGCATGATTCGATGTGCCATTGTAGGCCGCGCGCCGGAGCCAAACAATCCGCAAAGGGTTGACACATTGTCTCCAGAATGAAGACAATATGATATGGATCAATTACGTGCGATGGAGATTTTTATCGAGGTGGCGCGGCAGCGCAGCTTCAGCGAGGCGGGCCGCCGCCTGGGGCTGACGCGCGCCATGGTCAGCAAGCATATCCTGCAGCTGGAGGACAAGCTGCAGGCGCGCCTGCTGCACCGCTCGACCCGCGAGGTGAGCCTGACCGACGCCGGCCAGGCCTATCTGGCGCCGTGCATGGCGACAGTGGTGCAGTCGCAGGAGGCGGCGCGGGCGCTGAGCCAGGCCACCCAGGCCGGCGCCGAACTGGCGGGACCCTTGCGGATACAGGCGCCGTCCAGTTTCGGCAGCGAGTGGCTGGCCGACGCGGTGGCGCGATTCTCTTTACCGCATCCGCAGTTGTCGCCCTTGCTGTACGTGGATGACGCGCTGCTCGATCCGATCGAGCATGGTTTCGATTTGACGATACGGGTGGGCGGCATCCCGGACGTGCATGCGCTGGCCATGCGGCCATTGGCGCCGTGCCGGGGCGTATTGTGCGCGTCGCCGGCGTACCTGGCGCGCTACGGCGTGCCGCAGACGCCGCAGGACCTGCACCAGCACCGCTGCCTGCATTTCAGCCACCTGACCGACGGCACGCAGTGGCATTTCACGCGCGGCGAGGAGCGGCAGTCGGTGCGGGTGCAGGCGGCGTTCACGGCGAATAATGGCTTGGTGTTGCAGCAGGCGGCGCAGCGCGGGCTGGGCATCGTCTACAACACGACCTTCCTGGCGTGGCGCGCGCTGCTGGAGGGCTCGCTGGTGCCGGTGCTGGCCGATTGGGAGCTGCCGCTCAATCATCTGAGCGCGCTGTATCCGGCCAGCCGGCAACCGTCGGCCAAGGTGCGGGCGCTGATCGATTTCCTGGTGGCCGAATACCAGCCGGTGCCGCCGTGGGACCGGGAGCTGGCGGCTGCAGGCTTGCTTGAGAGTTAGCCCGCAACCCGGACGCCGGGGTCTGACCCCGTACGGGGTCAGACCCCTTTTGGCCGCAGTGCGGGGTCAGGCCACCTGCCAGGCGCCGTCGCGGTAGACCAGTTCATCGTCGAGGTAGACCGCCTCGGTCACGGCGAACACGTCGACGTGGTAGCGCGCATCCTTGCGCTTGAATTGCGGCTTGGCGTACACGCCGTGCTTGGCGCCCAGCGACAGGTGGATGCCGCACATGCGCTCGAAGGTGCCGATGTCGTTGACCATGCAGTCGCGCGAGAAGGCGCGGTTCATGCCGAAGCCCAGTTCGCGCAGCCACACCTCGCCCTCGTGCGCGCGGATGATGGCCAGCATGTTGTCGAATTCCGGCGTGGCGTTGTCGGCGCCCACCACGCGGCCTTTTTCGACGATCAGCGTGACCGGCGTCTCCGGCTTGTTGACCATGAACGAGGTATCGCCGAACACGAAAATCCGCACCCGGCCATTGACCGCCTCCAGGTCGCGCGCCTCGGTGAACACTTCGCCCAGCGGGAACTGGCCGCCGATGTTGTTCATGCCGCTGTAGTCGCCGATATTCAGCTTGGCCGATTCGAACGGCGAGCCGAACACCAGCCGCTCGCCGTTGCCGCTGTCGACCACGCCGTGCTGGGCGCGGTCGATGCGCGTCTTGAGCGCGTGGCCGACGCCGCGGTAGTAGGCCGGGTCGTAGGCCAGCGAGGCGATGTAGTGCAGTCCCTGCTCGTCCGGCATGCGCGACAGGTGCACATGTTCGATCACCTTCAGGCCGCGCTTGAACAATTCGATGCGGATGCGGAAGGCTTCCAGCCGGAAGCTGGTGGACTGGATCAGCACCACCAGGTCGCCGGCGTGCATGCGGGCGAAGGCGGCCAGCACCTGTTCCGGCGTGGTGCTGTCGAAATCGACGAAGTCGGCGTCCGGCACCACGCGGCGGTAGGCTTCGGTCAAAGCGCGGTTGAGGTCGCTGCGGGTGTCGTAGACGATCAGCGCCGCCTGCGGGGCCGCGTGTTCGATCGCCACGGCCAGCGTGTCGCGCAGATTGCGTTCCGCCGTATCGACCGCGTGCTCGGGGATGGCGCCGTAGCGGGAGATTTCTGGGGCAGAAGGAGGGGGCGAAGAAGACGACGTCATGGCGCGGCGGTAAAAAGGGATCAGCCCGCATTATAAAGGCAGAAGCCGCCCCATTACCCGTGGCGCTACGCCGGCGCGGTTTCTCCTTGTATTGGGCAGGGACGCGATATAGAATCACAAATATAGCCTAACAGCAACTCCGGCGATAACAACAGGAAGCGTGATGAGCGTAATAATGGGACAGGATTTGCCGTTGGAGCGACCGGACACCACCGGCCGCGCCGCGTTGTTCGTGCCTACCGCGAACATCAAGGACGACGTGCTGGAAACGGTGCGCAAGGGGGCGGCGATCGTCGGCTTCGGCAATCACGACCGCACGCTGACCATCTACTACGAAAGCAACCGCTTCAACGAGGCCAACCTGGTCAAGTGGGAGCAGAAGGCGCGCAAGGCCTTCGAGCGCCTGGCCGAGAACCTGCCGACCGTCTCCAAGATGGTGAGCCGGCCCGAGAATTTCGAGCAGGTGGGCTACATCAGCAGCAAGGGCATCCTGATCCGCCGCATGGAAAAGCTGATGAAATGGCTGGAAGCTTCCGACGCGATGGATAGCGCGCCGGAATCGGAAACCATCGTCTTCGCGCCCCCGCCCCCGCCCAAAAAGATCACCTGACAGGCCGCAGCCGCGGCGACGATAACAACGGAGAGACACACGATGAAGCATCTGTTCCAGTTCCTGTTTGCCGCCGCACTGACCCTGAGCCTGACCGGCGCCGCCACGGCGCAGGACGCGCCCAAGCGCGGCACCGCCGACGAGGCGGTGGCGATGGTCAAGCGCGCCGGCGAGTATCTGCAAAAGAACGGCAAGGACAAGGCGGTGGCCGCGTTCAACGATCCCAAGGGCGACTTCATCCAGGGCGACCTGTACGTGTTCATGTTCGACAAGGCCGGCGTGGCGCTGGCGCACGGCCAGAACGCCAAGATGGTCAACAAGAACCTGATGGAGCTGAGCGCCGGCGGCGTCTATCCGATCAAGGAATTCCTCAAGATCGGCAGCAGCCCGGCCGGCAAGGGCTGGGTCCAGTACATGTGGCCGAACTCGATCAGCAAAAACCTCGAAGAGAAAAACACCTACGTCGAAAAAGTCGGCGAGTACGTCATCGGCGTGGGCATCTACAAATAAGCCGTCTGTCGTGCGCTGCGCGCTGGCTGCGCGTTGTATGCTGTCAGGAATGTTTAATTCCTGGAGGAGACAATGATGACGACGATGACAACGATGCGTGGCGCGGCTGCCGCTTTGGTGGTGCTGGCGCTGCTGGGCGGCTGCCAGAAGAAGGATGACAGTGTCGCCGGTCCGGCCGAGACGGCGGGCCGCAAGCTCGACCAGGCCACCGACAAGGCCGGCCGCCAGCTGACCGAAGCCGCGCAACAGGCCAACCAGCAGATCACCGACGCCGCCAAGGAAACCAGCCAGCAAATCAACAAGGCCACCGACGCCGCCGGCGACAAGCTCAATCAGGCCACCGAGGCAGCCGGCAAGAAGCTGGAGCAGGCCGGCGAAAAGATGCAGGAAAAAGCCCGCGAACGCGAAGCGTCCAGTCCCGCCAAGTAAGCGTCAGTGGCTGTTCTTGTGGGCCGCGTGCTTGAGCGGCACCACGTTGCTGTGCTCTGACGGCGACGGCGGCGGCGTTTCCGGCTCGCCGCCCAGCACCACGCTCAAATCCACAAAGCCGGCGCGCCAGGCGCTTTCCAGGTCCTGCTCGATCGCCTCCATCGAGGTCTGGTGGAAGTTCTCGAAGCCGCGCACGCCGTAGGCGCGGTTGCGGCCGTGCGACTTGGCCAGGTACAGCGCCATGTCGATCAGGTTGACCGCGCGCTCCCACGGCAGCGGCTCGTTCGCCGGCGCCAGCGGGAACGGCGCAAAGCCCACCGACACATTCACCGAAATCTCGTGCTCCTGGTAGCGGATGATCTGCGACGAGATGCCCACCAGGATGCGGCGCGCGATCTCGTCGACGCCATGGCGCGGTATCGTTGGCAGGAAGGCCAGGAATTCCTCGCCGCCCCAGCGCACGATCATGTCGGTCTCGCGCAGCACCACGCGCAGGTTCTCGGCGATCATCTTCAGCACCGCGTCGCCGGCCGCGTGGCCGTAGCGGTCGTTGATGTTCTTGAAGTGGTCGACATCCAGCAGGAACAGGGCGCCGACGATATCGTCGCCGTGCAGCGTGCGCTTTTCCGTGAGCGGCTTGTCGGCATGGATCATGTCGCGCATGAAGTCCTGGAAGTGGCGGCGGTTGTACAGCATGGTCAGTGGATCGAGCGTCGACTGCGCCTTCAGCTCCAGGTTCTTGACCTCCAGCTGGGCGTTGGCGTGCCGCACCTTGCGGTACAACAGCCCGACCACCATCGAGGCCAGCGCGAACACCAGGGCCAGCAGCCACCACACGCGCTGCTGCAGGCGGCGGTTGTCGATCTCGGCGCCCTTGACCTGGTTCTCCTTGCTCAGCAGCTGGATCTGGCGCTGCTTCTTTTCGGTCTCGTACTTGGCCTGCATCTCCAGCACCGTTTGCTGGCGCTGCTTCTCAAACAGCTCGTTCGAGATCGCCCGCTCGCGGTGGTAGGCCGACACCGCGCCCGCCAGGTCGCCCACCCGTTCCAGCGCTTCGCCATATTCGCGCAGGGCCGCTTGCAGATCGGGCTTGTTGTTCTCCTGCTCGTAGCGGGCCATGCCGGCTTCGTACTGCTTCTTGCCCTCGGCAATGCGGCCCATGCCCAGGTAGGCCTGGCCCAGGTTGACGCGCGCCGTCGCCTCCACCGATTTGTCGTTGGTCAGCTGGGTCGAGCGCAGCGACTCGTTCGCATACTGGGCCGCGCGCGGATAGTCGTGTTCTTTCAGGTAGCTGTCCGACAGGTTGACCAGGGTCATGCCTATCATGCGCTCGGCGCCCAGCTTGCGCTCCAGGTCCAGGCTTTGCAGCAGCGCGCGCAAGGCGCGCTTGGGCTGGCCGGAATCGATGGCCAGGCCGTATTCGGTGATCTTGGCGATCGCCATGCGGCCCGGCGAGCGCAGCTTCTCGGTCTCGCTCAGCAGCTCGTCGAGCGCGGCGGCGGCCTTGTCGTATTCCTTCATCTGCGTGTACAGATTGACCAGCGCGTTGAGCGCCCCGAACAGCATCACCGGATCGTCGGTGACCTGGCGCGCGATGTCGACGCCGGTTTGCAGCTTGGCCAGCGCGGCGGGGAAGTTGCCCATTTCGGCGTAGGACTGGCCGGCCGTGACGGCGACCTGCGAACGCAGGGCCAGGTTGCTGCTGGTGGCCGCCATTTTTTCGGCGTCGAAGGACAGCTGGTGGGCGGCGTCGACATCGGCGCGGTCGAACAGCACATAGCTCTTGGCCATCATGCCTTTGGCGACGATGGTGTCGTCGTGCAGGGATTTGCCGTAGGCGATCAGCTGGTCGGCGGCGGCCATGGCGGCGTCGTTCTTGCCGGCGCGCATATTGGCGACGCTGAGTTGACTCAGCAGTTCGGCCTGGGTGGCGGGCGGCGCGCCGGCCGCCTCGGTTTGCAGCTTGAGCAGCTGCATCAGGGCTTTTTCCGGCACGAAGCGGCTTTGTTCGCGCACGTCGATGATGCGCGCGTACAGCGAGGACGGCTCGGTTTCGGCGCCCGCCAGCGCCGGCGACAGGACGAGTGCTACAGCGACCGCGACGGCGCGCAGTCTGGCGCGGACTAGCCACCCACCATTTCTAAAACCTGCCAACTGACGCTCCCGGTTGTCGACTGCGCATGCAAAGTGTCTAGACAATTATATTCTTGTTGCAGACGAGAAAGCCCGTGGAATTGCGATTTTTCACGCAAAATCGCACACAATTCATGGCGTCATTGGCAATAAAGTGATCGATATTGCCACTTGGGTAGCAGTAGTTTTGGTAATGTTGTCAGAAGATGAAAGCTAGGCCGCCAGTTGTTGCAGCAGGTAGAGCCGCTGGTACAGGCCGCCGGCTATCTGCATCAATTGCTCGTGCGGGCCGGTCTCGGCGATGCGGCCGTGATTGAGCACGATGATGCGGTCGGCGTCGCGGATGGTCGACAGCCGGTGGGCGATGGCGATCACCGTCACCGTGCCGCGCAACTCGTCCAGCGCGGTCTGCACGATCTGCTCGGTCTGCGAATCGATGTGCGAGGTGGCTTCGTCCAGCAGCAGGATGCGCGGCCGGCCGGCCAGCGCGCGGGCGATGGCGATCAGCTGCTTCTGCCCCACCGACAGGCGCGAGCCGCCTTCGCCCAGCGCGGTGTCGTAGCCTTGCTCCAGCGCGGCGATGAAGTCGTGCGCGTGGGCGGCGCGGGCGGCCGCCTCGATCTGCGCCTGCGTCAGGCCGCGCCCCATGTCGATGTTCTCGCGGGCCGAGGCGGCCAGCAGGAAGGGGTCTTGCGGCACCAGGCCCACTTCGGCGCGGAAGCGCTCGTTGGCGATGGCGTCCAGCGGCATGCCGTGGATGGCGATGCTGCCGTGCCGTACCGGGTAGAAGCGCAGCAGCAGCGACAGCAAGGTGGACTTGCCGCTGCCGGTGTGGCCGACGATGCCGACGAAGGCGCCCTGCGGGATCTCCAGCGACAGGTCGTGCAGCACGGTCTGGCCTTCGTTGTAGGCGAAGCTCAGGTGGCGGATGGCGACCGCCGGCGCGTGCGAGTCGTTGGCGGCGGCGCGCGCGGTGGCCAGTCCGGCGTCGTGGCTTTGGGTGGCGTGCTCGGTGGCGGTGGCCTCGTCCAGCAGCGTGGCGACGCGCGCGGTGGCCACCACCGACTGCTGCAGCTGGCTGAACTGCATGGTGATCTGGATCAGCGGCTCGATCACGCGCGCCAGGTAGCTGATGAAGGCGTACAGGATGCCCACTTCGGCGGCGGTCATCTCGCGCTGGCCGAACAGGTAGATCACCGCCGCCAGCAGGATGATGTTGAACATGTCCAGCGCCGGCCGCAGCAGCCAGGCGTTGGCGCGCAGCTCGGCCAGGCGCGCGGTGTAGTGGTCCTGGTTGGTGGTGGCGAAGCGCTGGCCGAAGCGGGCCTCGGCGTTGTTCGCCTGCAGCACGCTCATGCCGCCTATCGATTCGGCCATCTGGCCGTTGATGTCGCTGCGCAGCGCGCGGGCGCGGGTCACGGCCGGCGCGCTCCAGCGCTGGTACAGCCAGACGATCAGCAGCACCGCCGGCAGCAGCGCCAGCACGATCAGCATCAGGTGCCAGTCCAGCCAGGCCATCGCCGCCACCGTGCCGACCAGCACGATGGTGGAGTCCAGCATCACGAACAGCACCTGGATGTACAGGGTCTTGACGGCTTCGGTGTCGTTGGTCACGCGCGAGACCAGCTGGCCGGTGATGGCGCGGTCGAAGAAGGCCATCGGCAGCAGCAGCACGTGGGTGTAGACCATCTCGCGCAGCCGCATCACCGAGCGCATCGCCAGGCCGGACAGGCGCACCAGTTGCAGGTAGCGCAGGCCGCTGGCGATCCAGCCGGTCAGCACCACGCCGGCCAGCAGGCCGGCCATGCGCGGCCAGTCCAGGTGGTGCGGCAGCAGGTGCTCGTCGATCAGCGCCTTGCCCATGATGGGGCCCGACACTTCGAGCAGCGCGGCCAGCACCAGCCACATGACGGCCCAGCCCAGGTGGTGCTGGTCGGGCAGGGCGGCCCGCCGCAGCAGGGAGAACGCCTGCCAGGTCTGGCGGCGCGCGGAAATCTGTTCAGGCTTAGTCGGCATCGAGACTGGCTTCCAATTGTTGATAGCGCCACTGGCTGGCATACCAGCCGTCCTGCTCCAGCAGTTGTTCGTGGCTGCCGGTTTCGCTGATGCGGCCTTCGCGCAGCACCACGATCAGGTCGGCGTTGACCACCGCGCTGAGGCGATGGCTGGCGATGACGGCGCTGCGGCCGTTGCGGGCCTGGCGCAGTTCTTCCAGGTGCTGCAGGATGCGCGTTTCGGTGCCGGTGTCGACGGCGGACAGGGCGTCGTCCAGCAGCAGCAAGTCGTTATCGGCCAGCAGCGCGCGGGCGATGGCGACGCGCTGGCGCTGGCCACCGGACAGGGTGATGCCTTTCTCGCCGACTTCGGTCTCGTAGCCTTGCGCGAATTGCAGGATGTCGTCGTGGATGGCGGCCAGGTTGGCCGCGTGTTCGACCTGCGCGCGGGTGGCGCCGGGGCGCGCCAGCGCGATGTTGTCGGCGATCGAGGCCGAGAACAGGAAGGACTCCTGCGGCACCCAGCTGATGGCGGCGCGCAGCGCGTGCAGCTTGTATTCATCGAGCGCGTGGCCGCTCCAGCGCACCTTGCCCGATTGCGGCGTCAGCTGGCGCAGCAGCACCCGCAGCAAGGTCGATTTGCCGCAGCCGGTGGGGCCGACCAGGCCGAGGGTCTGGCCCGGCTTCAGTTCCAGCGTGATGCCGCTCAGCGCGGCCGCGCTTTGGCCCTCGCCTTGGCTCGGATATGCGTAGCTGACGTCCTGCAGCGACAGCGCGCCCGGCGCCACCGTGGCCAAGGTGCCGTGGTCGTCGACCGCCAGCGGCGCGTCCAGCATCGGTTGCAAACGCTGCCAGGCGGCTTTGCCGCGCTCGATCAGCGACAGCACCCAGCCGGCGGCGAACATCGGCCAGATCAGCTGGCCCAGGTACATGGTGAAGCTGGTCAGCGCGCCGATGGTCAGCTGGTTCTGCCAGACCAGATAGCCGCCCAGGCCCAAGGTCAGGCCGCCGGCGGCGGTCAGGGTCAGGCCGACGGCCGGTTCATAGGCCGCCTCCCACACCTGCGCGCGCAGGCTGGCGTTGGACGCCTGCTGCGCCAGCTCGCCGAACTGCCGGGCGCTGCGCTGTTCCAGTCCCAGCGCGCGCAGGGTGCGCACGCCGGACAGGGTTTCCTGCACATGGTCGTTGAGGGCGCTGAAGCGCTTGAGCGAATCGGTGGAGGCGGTGTGGATATGGCCTGAGATATACCAGAACGCCCAGCCCATCAAGGGGAAGGGCAGCAGCGCGATGCAGGCCAGGCGCCAGTCGACGCCGAGCAGCATCACGCCCAGCACCATCACCAGGGTCAGCGCGCCGTCGAAGCCGGCCAGCATGGCTTCGCCGGCGGCCATTTCGATGGCGTCGATATCGTTGGTGGCCAGCGCCATCAGGTCGCCGGTGCGCTGGCGCTGGTAGAAGGCCGGGCCTTGCAGGGTGAGGCGGGTGTACAGGCGGGTGCGCAGCGACACGCCCAGCTGGTAGGCGGCGCCGTACAGGATCTGGCGCCAGCCGACGCGCAGGAAGTAGATGCCGGCGCCGGTCAGCAGCAGCCAGCCGATTTCCCTCAGCAGGGCGTCGCCGCCCAAGGTGTGGGCGGCCAGGCCGTCGATCATGAAGCCGACCTTGCGCGGCACCCAGACGGTGAGGATGGCGACGCCGGCCAGCATGACGCCGGACACGGCATAGGCGCGGCTGTGCTGGCGGACGAAGCCGCCGATCAGCCTGGAAAGTTTAGACATGTTGCCTCGGATTAGCGCGTAGGGCGCTAGGATACAACATGCTCGCCGGACGTGCCCGGCAGTGCGTCATTCCCGCGAAAGCGGGAATCCATGCTGAATTGCTACGGATGCAGTCTATGGATTCCCGCGTGCGCGGGAATGACGGCGGTGGCGATGCCGGTGTGAGTCTTACTTCTTGGCTTTGGTGCTGCTCAGCATGTCGAGCTGCTTGCCGGCGGCCGGCTTGGCCTTGGCGGACGGCACCGACTTCAATTCCGGTTTGGCTTCGACAGCGACCACCGGTTTGGCCGGTGGCGCAGGGAATGCTGGCTTGGCGGCGGCAACCTTCACTTCGACCGGCGCGGCTTTAGGCTTGACCTCGGCCTTGGCGACCTTGGCTTCCGGCGTGGCGACCGCTTCGTTGGCCGACGCTGCGACCTCGGTGACGACTACCGGCGGCGCCACCACTGCCGGGGCGGCGGCGACCGGGGCCGGTGCGGCAGCAACCGGTGCAGGAGCAGCAACAGGAGCAGCAGGCTTGGGGCTGGCCTTGAGCGCGGTCACCGGCGCGGCGGCCAGGTCGCTCACTTGCTTGATGGTGTTCTGGGTGCTTTGGATCAGATCGCTCTGGATGCCGGAGGCAATGCTGTACAGCTCGCGGCCATAGGCCAGCAGGTTGTCGAAGCTGGCCGGTTCGGCGGAGCTCAGGCTGAAGAACTCGCGCGGGTCCTTGGCTTCGAGCAGCTTCTTCGCGGCGGCCGACGATTTTTCCACCGAAGCCTTGGTGGTGCTGATGTTCAGCGCGATGACCTTTTCCGCGCTGTCGACGGCGGTGCTGGCAAACGTGTTGAAGATCTTGAATTGGGCTTCCAACTGGGACTTCGTAGCTGCGGAAAACTGTTCGGTGATCGAAGACATGGTTTCTCCTGAGACGATTAAAATGTCGGTAAAGCTGTACACGCTGCGCGCATTATGATGCATTGCAATATGCCCATTCTAGCGGTGAAAGTTAGGCTTGGAAAGTTATTTTTTCTGCCATGTCGCAAAGCCCGCAACAAGGAAACATGCCGGATGGACACAATTCGGCCGGATCTTGATGTATCGCAATGCGCCGAGGAAAAAAAAGTCTGAATTAGTGCGCCGCAACAAGTTATTCAATTCTATGAAAAAAGGAAACGCATGGCCATCAAACTGAACAAGGAAGTCGAGCAACGCCTGCTGGGATCCATCCAGCGCTACTGCGCCGAAAACATGGACGAAGAGGTCGGCGAGCTGAAGGCGCGCTTGCTGCTCGATTATTGTTTGCGTGAAATCGGCCCGTCTGTCTACAATCAGGCCATCCTCGACGCCCAGGCGGCGATGCAGGACAAGATCGCGGAGATCGAAACGGTCTGCTACGAGTCGGAGTTTTCATACTGGACCAAAAAATAAGCCGGGAGCGCGGATGGATGCGGTGATCGAGACGGTAATACGGAACGCCAACCTGGCCGACGGACAACGCGGCGTCGACGTCGCCATCGACGGCGGCCGCATCACCGCCATCGGCGCGGCCTTGCCACTCAAGGGCGCGCAGGAAATCGACGCCGGCGGCGACCTGCTCAGCGCGCCGTTTGTCGACGCCCATTTTCACATGGACGCCACGCTGAGCTACGGACTGCCGCGCGTCAACGCCTCCGGCACCTTGCTTGAAGGCATAGCGCTGTGGGGCGAGCTCAAGCCTCACCTGACCCAGCAGGCGCTGGTCGACCGCGCGCTGCAATATTGCGACTGGGCCGCCGCGCGCGGCCTGCTGGCGATCCGCTCGCACGTCGACATTTGCGACGACCGCCTGCTGGCGGTGGAGGCGCTGCTGGAAGTGAAGCGGCTGGTCGCGCCCTACCTGGACTTGCAGCTGGTGGCCTTCCCGCAGGACGGCGTGCTGCGCAGCCCGACCGCGCTGGCCAACCTGAAGCGCGCCATCGGCATGGGCGTCGACGTGGTGGGCGGCATCCCGCACTTCGAGCGCACCATGGCCGACGGCGCCGAATCGGTGCGCGTCCTGTGCGAATTCGCCGCCGAGCAGGGCCTGATGGTGGACATGCATTGCGACGAGTCGGACGATCCGCTGTCGCGCCATATCGAAACGTTGGCCTACCACAGCCACCGGCTCGGCCTGCACGGCCGCGTGGCCGGTTCGCACCTGACCTCCATGCATTCGATGGACAACTATTATGTCAGCAAGCTGCTGCCGCTGATAAGCGAGGCGGGCGTGGCGGCGATCGCCAATCCGCTGATCAACATCACGCTGCAGGGGCGCCACGACAGCTATCCGAAACGGCGCGGCATGACGCGGGTGCCGGAGCTGCTGGCGGCCGGCATCGAGGTGGCGTTCGGCCACGACTGCGTGATGGACCCGTGGTACAGCCTGGGTTCGGGCGACATGCTGGAGGTGGCGCACATGGGCCTGCACGTGGCGCAGATGACCGGGCAGGACGCCATGCGCGCCTGCTACCAGGCGGTGACGGCGACGCCGGCCCGCATCCTCGGCCTGCGCGACTACGGCGTGGCGGTCGGCTGCCATGCCGACCTGGTGCTGCTGGACGCGGCCGATCCGGTGGAGGCGATCCGCCTGCGCGCGGCGCGGCGCATGGTGATGCGGCGCGGCAAGGTGATCGCCGAAGCGCCGCGCGCGCAGGCGCGCCTGGACTTGCCGGGCCGGCCGCGGACGGTCGACTTCCGGCTGGACTTGTCACGTGAAATCCATGACAATTGAACATTGTTTAATCCGCCTGGAGCCGCTTTGAAAGAAATCGCCATCCGTCCCGCATCGGAAGCCGACTTCGGCGCCATGTGGGAAATCTTCCAGGAACTGATCGCCAGCGGCGACACGTATTACTTCGCCGCCGACACCAGCCGCGAAGATTGCCATGCGTATTGGTTCGGTCCCGGCGTTCAATCGTATGTGGCCCTGCTGAACGGCGACCGCCTGGTCGGCATGTACCGCCTGATCGCCAACCAGCGCGACCGCGGCTCGCACGTGGCCAACGCCTCGTTCATGGTCAGCCCGGCGGCGCAGGGCGTGGGCGTGGGCAAGCTGATGGGCGGCGATTGCCTGGACCGCGCCCGCGCGCAGGGCTACCTGGCGATGCAGTTCAACTACGTGGTCAGCTCCAACGTCGCGGCGGTGCTGTTGTGGAAGAAGCTCGGCTTCTCCATCGTCGGCACCTTGCCGCGTGCCTATTATCACGCCCATCTCGGGTATGTCGACGTCTACGTCATGTACCAGTTGCTGGACGATCCCTCCCATTGGCCCGACGCATGAAAATACTCGACACCGAACGCCTCACCCTGCGCACCATCGACGTCGATGACGCCGCGTTTTACTACGAACTGGTCAACGACCCGACCTGGCTGGAGCATATCGGCGACAAGGGCATCCGCAGTGTCGAAGGTGCGCGCGCCGCCATCCTCGAAGGACCGTGCGTGATGCAGCAACAGCTGGGGCATTCGCTGTACGTGATGGAGCGCAAGAGCGATGGCGTGCCGCTGGGCTTGTGCGGCCTGATCAAGCGCGACACCCTGGACGACGTCGATATCGGTTATGCGATCCGGCCGGCATGGTTCGGCCAGGGCTACACCTACGAGGCCGCCGCCGCCGTGGTGGCCTATGCGCGCGACCAGCTGCGCATGAAGCGCCTGCTGGGCATCACCTCGCCGGCGAATAGCAATTCCATCGGCCTGCTGCAAAAGCTGGGGCTGGAGTTTGTCGAGGTCAGGTACTTGCCGCCGGGTGAGCGTCCTACCAATATTTACAGCATCGAGTTTCAGGATTAATTACTTGGTTCGTTGCAACTGTGGGAATTCGATAGAATTTCCAGCAAGTCTGCTTGGATTTTTTTGCGCGTGGGCGCATGATGGAACCAAGAATTAAAAGTTGCTTGTTCCCCAAAAAACGGCAGCAATTCAAAAATATAAGTCATACGACCGCGCGGTGAAAACTGCGCGCCAGTCCTCTTGTAGGCATTGAATTTTTACCGAAAGGGCAACTCATGAAACTCGCCAATCTCAAGATAGGCGTGCGGCTGGGTTTGCTGGGCGGCTTCTTCTTTGTCGCGCTGCTGATCGTCGCCACCGGCGGCTGGCGCGCGCTGGACTCCAGCAACGCCGGCAACACCGCCGCCATGCAACGCATGCAAGCGCTGACCCAGGCCATCGACATGGCGCGCAGCGCCCAGGTCGAATTCAAGATCCAGGTCCAGGAGTGGAAGAACACTCTGTTGCGCGGCAACGATACGGCCAATTTCGACAAATACAGCAAGGCCTTCGTCAAGGGCGGCGAAACCACGCGCGGCGAACTGCAGAAGCTGAACGCGCTGCTGACCAAGCTGAACTTGAAAACGCCGCTGGTGGACGAGGCCATCGCCACCCAGAACGAGCTGGTCAAGCGCTATATGTCGGCCTTGCAGAAATACGACTCCGCCAACCAGGACAGCGCCCATGTGGTCGATGCGCTGGTCAAGGGCATGGACCGCGAACCGACCAAGAAGATCGACGACATCGTCGCCTTCATCGGCAAGGAATCGCAGCGCCTGATCGTCGAGATGGAGGACGAGAACAAGGCGGAGCACGCGCGCGCCATGCTGGCCATGGGCATCACGCTGCTGGTGACGCTGGTGGTCGGCTGCGCCACGGTGCTATGGCTGATCAAGAGCATCACCGTGCCGCTGAACGAGGCGGTCGACATGGCGGAGACCGTGGCCGCCGGCGACCTGAGCAGCGAAGTGCACATCAATAGCACCGACGAGATCGGCGCCTTGCTGGGCGCGCTCAAACGCATGCAGGAAAACTTGAGCAACATCGTCGGCAAGGTCCGCGTCGGCACCGACGCCATCCACGGCGCGGCGGTGGAAATCGCCGCCGGCAACCTGGACCTGTCGGGCCGCACCGAAGAGCAGGCCAGCTCGCTGGAGGAAACGGCGGCCGCGATGGTGGAGCTGACCACCACCGTGCAACAGAACAACGTCAACGCGGCCGAGGCCTGCAAGCTGGCCGACACCGCCTCCAGCGTGGCGGCCAGGGGCGGCGACGCGGTCGAGCAGATGGTGCGCACCATGGGCTCGATCAATGAATCGTCGCGCAAGATCGTCGACATCATCGGCGTGATCGACGGCATCGCGTTCCAGACCAATATCCTGGCCTTGAACGCGGCGGTGGAAGCGGCGCGGGCCGGCGAACAGGGACGCGGCTTCGCGGTGGTCGCTTCCGAGGTGCGCAACCTGGCGCAGCGCTCGGCGGCGGCGGCCAAGGAGATCAAGGAACTGATCGGCGATTCGGTGGGCCGGGTGGAGGCGGGCAGCCGGCTGGTCGGCCAGGCCGGCGAGACCATGGGCGAAGTGGTGGCCAGCGTGCAGCGCGTGACCGCCATCATCGGCGAGATCTCGATCGCCAGCGGCGAGCAGCGCGACGGCATCGAACAGATCAGCATCGCCATCAGCCAGATGGACAGCGTGACCCAGCAGAACGCGGCGCTGGTGGAGCAGGCCGCCGCCGCGGCCGATGCGCTGGAGCAACAGGCGGCCGGCCTGTCGGCGGCGGTCAGCGTGTTCAAACTGCAGGGCCAGGGGCCGTCGTCCCATGCGGCGGTGGCGGCGCCGCGCCGGCTATTGCAAGTGGCCGGCCACGGCGCCGTTTGACACCGCTCAAGTGCAAGCGCGAAAAGGCTGGCAACTGTTGAGCGATTGATTATGCTTCCCTCTTCCCCGGTGCACCGGACGGAGAGGGACAGCATGAACAGCCTGAACAGCCTATTGCCGGCACTGGCCGGCATCGCACTCAGCTTGCTGGCGCTGTGGTACGGCGAACTGCGGGTGCGCACCCTGCGTACCCGCTGCGCACAGCTGCAATCGGCGCTGGAGGCCCACCGCGACGCCGAAATGCGGCTGGACCACATCGCCCACCACGACAGCCTGACCGGCCTGCCCAACCGCCTGCAATGCCAGCTGCAACTGGAACACGGCATCGCCTACGCGCGCCGCCACGGCAGCCTGCTGGCGGTGCTGTTTGTCGACATCGACCACTTCAAATCCATCAACGACAATCTCGGCCATGACGCCGGCGACCAGGTGCTGGTGCAGTTCGCGCAGCGCCTGCGCCAGTGCGTGCGCGAGGTGGACACCGTGGCGCGCCAGGGCGGCGACGAGTTCATCGTGCTGCTGACCGAATTGCGCGCCGCCGCCGACGCGCAGCAGGTGGCCGACAAGATCAACGCCGCGATTGCCGCGCCGTTCCTGGTGCATGGCGAGACGCTGGCGGTGGCGGCCAGCATCGGCATCGCCGTCTACCCCGACGACGACCTCGATATCGAAGCGTTGCTGGAGAAGGCCGACCTGGCGATGTACGCGGCCAAGCAGCGCGGCAAGGGCGCCGGCCTGCGCTTCGTGCCCAGCATGCAGGCCAAGGCCTATTCGCGGGTGGTGCTGGAGACCGCGCTGCGCCATGCGCTGGAGCATGGCGAATTCGTGCTGACCTACCAGCCCAAGCTGAACCTGAACGAGCAGAAGATCACCGGCGTCAAGGCGCTGCTGCGCTGGCGCCACCCGGAGCTGGGCCTGGTGATGCCGCCGGACTTCCTGCCGGTGCTGGAGGAGAGCGCGCTGATCCTGCCGGTGGGCGCGTGGGTGCTGGCGACCGCCGCCGCGCAGGCGCGGCGCTGGATGGAGCTGGGCCATCCGCTGACGGTGTCGGTGCACCTGTCGCCGCGCCAGTTCTACCAGAAGGACATCGCCCGCAGCTTTGCCGAGATCCTGCAGCAGGCCGGGCTGCCGGGCCGCTACATCGAGCTGGAAATCACCGAGGGCATGCTGATCGATAAGAACCAGAATTGCGAGGCCGTGCTGCGCCAGTTCAAGCAGTTGGGCATGCGCATCTCGATCAGCGATTTCGGCACCGGCTATGCGTCGTTGAATTACCTGCGGCGCTTCCCGGTGGACCTGGTGAAAATCAACAAATCCTTCATCGACGACCTGCGCCGCGTGTCGCTGCAGCCGACCGACCGCCACAGCGACGGCAGGGTGGCGGACGAGGGGGCGATGGTGCGCGCCATCATCGCGATGGCGCATACGCTGAACATGCAGGTGATCGCCGGCGGCGTGGAAACCGGCGATCAGCTGGCCCAGCTGGCCGCGATGGGTTGCGACGAGGCCTTCGGTTTCTGCCTGGGCGCCGCCGTCTCGCCGGAGGAGCTGGAGGCGCTGCTGGCGAACCGCTGGCGGCAGCAGGCGTCGATTATTGCTGCCGGTTAGCGGGGAAGAACCAGGCCAGCGGCCGTTGCACGCGCGCCGCCCACGAGCGCTCGTTGTGGATGGCGCCATCGGCGGCGTAGAACAGCAGGTCTTCATTCAAACGGTAGCCCCGGGCCAGCATGGCGTCGCGCATTTCCACCGTGCGTTCCAGGCCATCGTCGTCGGTGCCGGCATCGAGGTAGAACTGGACCGGCTGGCGCACCGGCGCCTTGGCGATCAACGCGCCCTGATTCCACCAGAACGAACTCGACACGCCGGCCGCCTTGGAAAAGACCTGCGGGCGCTGCTGGGCGATGTAGACCGAGGCGATGCCGCCCAGCGAGGAGCCCATGATGGCGGTGTGCTCGCGCTCCGGCAGCGTGCGCAGATGGGCGTCGGCCCAGGGCTTGACGGTATCGACGATGAAGGCCATGTAGGCGTCGAGCTTGCCGCCGCCGTATTGCGGATCGCAGCAGGGCGTGTACTCGGCGATGCGGTCCTTGGTGTTGTCGATGCCGACCACGATGGCCGGCGCGACGACGCCGTCGGCGATCAGGCGGTCCATGGTGCTGCCGATTTCCCAGGCGGCGCCGTAGGCTGCGGTGGCGGCGTCGAACAGGTTCTGGCCGTCGTGCATGTAGAGCACCGGATAGCGTTGTTGCGGATGGGCGTCGTAGCCGGGCGGCAGGTAGATGCGCAGGCTGCGCTGGTTGCCCAGCTGCGGCGAGGCGAACTGCTCGACGATGCGCAGCGTGCCGGCGGGCGGCAAGGCCGGCATGGGCGTGGCGTCCGTGCTGGCCGCCGCACCGGCCGCCGCGCCGCGCGCCAGCGGCATGATGCGGACGCCGTGGATATCGATGCGGTTCGACGGTCCCTTGACGCCGCCCGCATCGGCGTAGCTGGTGTTACTTTTCAGGTAGCTCATGTTGTAGAAATCGCCGAGCTCCATGCGGTAGTTGCCCGCCTTGAGCACGGCCTTCAACGGCGTCGACCACGACGGCCCGGCGCTGGCTGGCGAATGCGGCAACTGCACCACGCCTTGCGCGGCGATGCCGCCGTTGCCATCCTTGAGCGTCATCCACTTCACGCCGCCGCTGATGCCCAGGTTGACCTGGTGCGCGGTGTTGCGGTACTTGAGCTGCAAGGCATAGCTGCCCTCGCGTTCGACCTTGATGTCCTGCACCGCGAAGGTATCGGACGGCGCTCCCCAGCCGGCGATGCGGCCATCGATGGCGGCCACGCTGGACTGCACGCGCGCATCGCCGGCGGCGATTTCCACGCCGTCGTTCAGGCACACCGGCGCGCTGTGGTGGCTGCGGTTGCCGGAGCCGGTGAACATCGCCTCCACCGAGTAGCACAGGTTGTCGTTCTCGCCTTTGCCCAGCAGGGGGGCGCGGCGGTCGGCCCAGGTCTTGGCGCTCACGCGCTGCGTGGCCAGCTTGCCGTTGCGGTAGATGTTGTAGACCACACCCTTGCCGGCGCCTTCAAGGTGCAAGGTCGGGAAATCGTAAGTGCCGCGTTCCAGCTTGACGATGCGCGGCTCCGGCGGCGCGTACACCGCAGGATCCAGTGCCAGCGGCTGCGCGCTGACGCCGCGCTTGACCTGCTGTCCGGCGACCAGCTTGCCGAGGCGGATCTCGATGACGCTGTCCGCCGCCAGCGCCGACCAGGCCAGCGTAGCCGCAGCCGGCTTACCATTCAGCGTCACCGCATCGACTTCGTAGTAGCCGTCGCCGCGTGCGGCTGGTGGCAACGACAGGCGCACCTGCAAGCGCTTGCCGCGCAACGCGAGATTACTCAGTGTGATGGCGTCGCTGCCCGCGAACGCCTCGCGCCTCAGCTTGGCCGTAACGAATGGACGCAGCGCGATGCCGTCATTGGTGGTCTGCACGCCAAACACCTCGCCGACCACCATGCCCAGGTAGGCGCCGACGGACCACAGCTGCCGCCGCGAATCCACCACCGGTCCGCTCAAGTCGCCTTGCGCCTGCTTGTCCTTCAACATCGGCTGGCCGGACAGCCATTCCAGGTTCTCCATGTTCGACAGGTTGAGCGCCGCGCCGCGCATCAGCGTATCGTAGGCCGCGTCGGCGACGGCGACATTGCCGGTCAGCGCCGCCGCCTTCAAACCGTAGGCCGTCACGAACGGCCACATGGCGCGGTTGTGATAAATCGCCACGCCGGGCTGCTGCGGCCAGATCACCGGCGCGCCCAGCGGACCATGCGGATAGTGCGCCAGGATGCTCTCGGCCTGCTGGCGGTCGGCGATGCCGGTGACGATCGCCAGCGATTGGCCCAGCCAGTCGTACTTGCCCATCGGCGCGCCGTCGAAATGGCCGGCCGTCAGGCTGCTGTACATGCCGGCGTCGGCCTGCCACAGGCGCTGGTTGATGGCGCGCTTCAGGTCCGCCGCCCATGCCGTGTACTTGTCCGCCAGCGCCGCGTTGCCCTGTTCCTTGGCCAGTTGCGCCGCCAGCGTCAACGCCTTGTAATGGCCGGCGTTGGTGGACAGCGCCTTCGACGTCGCCATGCTGGCCAGGTCGCCCGCGATCCAGCTTGCGTAGCTTTGCTCGCGCCAGTCGAGGAAGGATTCCTCGCCGTGGTACAAACCGTCGACCGGATCGTAGACGGCCAGCCGGTCGTTCTCCAGCGTGTTGGAGAGGGCGCGCAACGCGGTGGCCGCGAAGGCCGTTCGCTCGTCCGGCGCCAACGCCTTCAAGGCTTCTTCCGCGCCGAAGGCCCAGCTGACGCGGTCCGTGCTGACCGGCCAGCTGCCGCCGCTGCCGGTGTCCTGGATGATCTGCAAACCGTCTGCGCTGCCGGCGGCGTGCGCGCCCGGCTGCACGCCGTCGCGATAGCCGGACAACTTGAACTCCAGCGAATTACGCACGCGGCGCGGGTCCAGCATGCCCAGTCCCAGCGAGGCCGCGTAGGACAGGTCGCGGGTCCACACGTAGTGCCACACCTCGCCGGTCTCGAAGCAATTGCAGGAGATGGCGTTGCCGCCGTTGTAGCTGCCGTCGCGGATCTCGCCGACCGAGTCCTGCTTCATTTCCAGGCCGGCCAGCGTGAACAGGGCGTCGAAGGCCAGGTTGCCGCTGCGGACCGACGGCTGCCCTTGCGCTTCGGCATAATTGATCTCCTGCTTGCCGCCTTCGCGCACGCGCATGGTGGTCGATTGCGTGTAGCTGCGCAGCGCGGCGCTGGCGTCCGGCGTGGTGTAGCGCACGGTTTCCTGCTTGCCGTCCCAGGTGGGATAGCTGGTGCTCAGCGTGGTGGTGGCGGCCGCCATGGCGGGCAGGGCCAGCAGCGACAAGGCGCCGAGGCGGCGGCGGGCGAAGCTCATTGTTCGATCTCCAGTATCAGCGCCGAGCGCGCAGGCAGCGTGACCTGGCCATCCAGCGAAACGCGCTTGCCGCTGATGACGTCGACGCCGGCATGCACGCCGCTCAGCATCTCGTGGAAGCGCGCGGTTTTCAGCACGGTGTCGGTGCTGTTCTTGTTCAAGGCTACCATGACTTTTTTTGCACCGTCGTAGCGGAAGTAGACGTAGGTATTGTGCTCGGGACCGTAGTGCATCATCTTCCCGTGATGGATCACGGACGCGCCCTTGCGCCAGTTGAACAGCTTCTTCACATACGCCTGCGCGGCCGCCTGCTGCGCCGTCAGGCCCGCGCCGGTGAAGGCGTTGACGGCGTCGCCGCGCCAGCCGCCGGGGAAGTCGCGGCGGTAGGAGGCATCGTCGCGATCCTTGATGGTGCTGGTCATCTGGATCTCGGTGCCGGCATAGAACTGCGGAATGCGCGGCGCCGTCGCCACGAAGGCCATCGCCATGCGGAACAGGTTATCGTCCGCGTTGAGCTCGCTGTAGATGCGCGACACGTCGTGGTTACCCTCGAACAGCACCAGGTTGCCGGCGTTCGGATACAGATAGTCCTGCGACAGCGTCTCGTACAGATTGGTCAGGCCTTGCTCGGCGCCGTCGGGCGCGGCCAGCGCGCGGCGCATGGTGTAGGTCAGCGGGAAGTCCATCATGCTCGGCATGTGCGAGACGTAGCCGTTGAAATTCTGCTTGCCCTCCTGCCAGTGCGCGACCACCGGGATCAGCGGCGACCATTCCTCGCCCACCAGGTTCAGCTTCGGATACTCGGCCATCATGCTGCCGGACCAGCGGCTGAGGAACTCGGTGTTGGAGTAGCCGTAGGTGTCGACCCGCAGTCCGGCCAGGCCGGCGTACTCGATCCACCAGATGTCGTTCTGGATCAGGTAGGTCGAGAGGTACGGGTTGGCCTGGTTCAGGTCCGGCATGCCTTCGACAAACCAGCCCTCGGTGAAGTTGCGCTTGTCCTCGTTCGACGCGTAAGGATCTTGCAGCGCCACCCGGTGATGCTCGGTCGGCACGAACTTGCCGTGGTAGGTCAGCCAGTCCGGCGTCGGCATGTCCTGCATCCACCAGTGCTTGTCGCCGATGTGGTTGAGCACCACGTCCTGGATCACGCCCAGTCCCTTGGTGCGCGCCTGCGCGACAAAGTTGCGGAAGTCCTCGTTGCTGCCGTAGCGCGGGTCGATGCGGTAGTGGTCGGTGCTGGCGTAGCCGTGATAGGAGTAGGCCGACGAGTTCGATTCCAGCAGCGGCGTCGGCCAGATCATGGTGAAGCCCATGGCGGCGATGTAGTCCAGATGGTCGGCCATGCCGCGGATGTCGCCGCCGTGGCGGCCGGAGGGTGCGGCGCGGTCGGCCCGTTCCGTCATGCCGGCCGCGTTGTCGTTGGACGGGTCGCCGTTGGCGAAACGGTCCGGCATCACCTGATAGATGGCGTCGCTGCTGTTGAAGCCGCTGCGCTGGGCCGAGCCGGCGGCCCGCGCCAGCAATTTGTAGTTGTAGTGTACTGACTGGCTGCCGCGCTTGAACACCAGGTCGATCGCGCCCGGCGCCGCGTCCGGCGCGATCTCCAGGTTGACGAACATGTAGTTGCGGTTGGCGACCCGCGCCACCGAGGCGATGCGCACGCCGGGGTAGCTTAGCGCCGGCTCCAGGTCTGCGATCTGCGGCCCGTGCACCATCAGTTGCAGCGAACTGTTATGCATGCCGGCCCACCACATTGGCGGGTCCATGTGCTCGATGCGGTAGTCCGGGGCGGCGTGCGCCCAAACGGGAAGCAGGCTCGCCAGCAGCGCCGCCAGGATGGTGTTCTTCATGCAGTCTCCTTGTGATGATAAGTAGTCGTACTACAAACCATTTGTTTTCTGGCCTGTCCGCCGTTTCGCCTGATTTTGCTAGAGAATACTCTCATAATCCCGCTGCATCAAATCATCATAATTTAGTCGAAATACAGGAATTTTGTAATTTTTCAGCCCATATTGTTCTTTTTGCCAAAAATAGTCCACCTGGCGCCTCGGGTGGATGCGGCGGGGTGGCGTTTGGTTTCATAAATAAGTGGTTCTATCGCTAAATCTGTAGTTCTACTACAAGACTGTGGCGGGTGCTCTGTAGCCGAAATACAACGAGAACCCCATGTTCGCAGGGGCTGGTAGGCGTGGAGCGCCTTGGAATGCGTAAGTGGGCGGAAGTTTAATTGACATGGAATCTAGTTTTAGTACAAAATTCTTCTCGGAACGTCTTTTAGAACGTCGAATTTCCTTGGAACCCGTGTAGTTTGAGACGCCCCGGCGAATACGGAGCGGCTGATGTTGGCGGGATTGTGTTTTGTGTCGTGAGTGAGGGGACATTGAATGAACATTTTTGCGAATAAGCGTAGTCATGGCGCTGCGTTTCAACTGAATCCGGTCGCAGCGGGTTGCGCTGTATTCCTGTCGATGATGGCAAGTTCTGCTGTTTATGCGCAGGAAGCCGCGCAAGCAGCTCCGGCTCAAGCCGCCGACGTGGCCGCAGCCAAGGCCGATCCTAACGCGCCGGTCGTGCCGTCGGTCGTCGTATCCGGTATCCGCCGCGGTATCGAAGCAGCGATCTCGATCAAAAAGAATTCCACTTCGATCGTTGAAGCGATCTCGTCGGAAGACATCGGCAAACTGCCTGACTCCAGCGTGGCTGAATCCATCGCCCGCCTGCCAGGCGTGACCGCACAACGTTCGCGCGGTTCGGGCAAGGCCGCCGACATCAGCGTCCGTGGTCTGGCGCCTAGCTTCAACGGCACCCTGGTCAACGGCCGCGAACAAGCGTCCACCGGCAATGCCCGCAGCCCTGAATTCGATCTGTTCCCAGCTGAACTGATCGGCAGCGCGATGATCTACAAAACCCCTGACGCGACCGTCATCGGCCAGGGCCTGGCCGCGACCATCGACCTGCGCACCGTGCAGCCGCTGGACTTCGGCAAGCGCGTGCTGGCGGCCGGTGTGCGCACCGAGCGCAGCGGCGTGCGTTCCGGCTCGCCGGAAGGCGACGGCAAGCGCTACACCTTCAGCTACGTGGACCAGTTCGCCAACCGCACGATCGGTGTGGCGCTGGGCGTTACCAGCTACAAGGAAACCGGCGGCGGCCAGCAGAAGTTTGAAGGCGGCGGCACCGAGATCTACGATGCCAAGACCGCAGCCAACCCGAACGGCCTGAACGTCGTCGTGCCAAGCGGCTTCAAAGCTGACACCGAGACCTCGACCTCCAAGCGTGACGGCGTATCCGCCATGCTGCAATACCGTCCTAGCAAAGAATTCAAGACCTCGGTCGACCTGTTCTACTCGGCCGGCACCCAGACCCTGAAGAAAACCGGCCTGGAAGGCTCGATCGGCGGTTCGTGGGGCGGTTACGACCCAGTCGGCACCCTGAGCAACGCCACCATCCAGAACGGCGTGGCCACTTCCGGTACCTTCAGCAACTTCAAGGGCGACGTCCGCAACCACAAGGAATCGGCGGACGACAAGCTGACCTCGATCGGCTGGAACGCGCAATACAAGCAGGACGACTGGACCCTGACCAGCGACCTGTCGCACTCGAAAGCCACCAAGAACGCATCGCGCTACGAAACCACCGCTGGTGTTGCAGGCAATGTGCCTGCCGGCCAGATCGGCGCGATTTCGTGGACCGGCTTCGACGGCAAGAACCTGGCCGCCATGCACCTGACCTCGAGCTTCGACTACTCGAACCGCTCGCAGACCTTCCTGACCGACACCGACGGCTGGGGCGGCGGCGTGAACTCGCCACAGGCCGGCTATGTCGCACTGCCTAACGTCGACGACAAAATCGACGCGATCCGCCTGAGCGCGCGTCGCGAACTGAGCTGGGGTCCGGTTGCGGCCGCCCAGTTCGGCGTGAACTACACCAAGCGCGACAAGAAGCGCTACGGCGAAGAAGGCCGTCTGGTGGTCAAGGGCGGCAACGGCTACGCCACCGCGCCAGTACCGGGCACCGCCACCGCCACCGCCGGCACCACCGGCATTCCTATCGTGTCGTTCGACCCGGTCGGCACCCTGGGCCCGATCTACGATATGGTCAAGTGGGTGGACGCCAGCGTGCTGGCCAAGGACTGGTCGGTGTCGGAAAAGGTCACCACCGCCTACGCCATGGGTGAACTGGACGGCAAACTGGCCAACTTCGAATACCGCGGCAACTTCGGCGCGCAACTGGTGCACACCAACCAGTCGACCACCGGCAACAAGGTTGATCTGGCGACTTGCACCGGCATCACCGCCGCCACCTGCCCATCGGCCGGCATCGCCGACGGCACCTCGTACAACGACATCCTGCCAAGCGCAAACGTGTCGTTCGACCTGGGTAACGAACAGCAGCTGCGCTTCGGCGCCGCCAAGGTACTGGCCCGCGCCAACCTGGACGACATGCGCGCCAGCTCGGCGTTCGGCGTCAGCAAAGACAACACCGTGCCTATCCTGGTCGGCAGCGGCGGCAACGCCAAGCTGGAACCGTTCCGCGCCAAGGCGCTGGACGTATCGTACGAGAAGTACTTCGGCAACAAGGGCTACTTCAGCGCAGCGGCGTTCTACAAAAAGCTGGACACCTACATCCTGCGTGCACCTCGCGCGTTCGATTTCAAGGACCAGGTCACTGCCAACACGCAGCTGCCAACCACCGGCCCATACAAAGGTTCGACGGTCGGCCTGCTGACCACCCCGACCAACGGCGACGGCGGCAACATCCGCGGCTACGAGCTGTCGGTGAACATTCCGTTCTCGCTGGTCACGCCTTACCTGGACGGCTTCGGCGCGTCGGGTAACTTCTCGAACACCGAGAGCGGCATCGAACTGCCAGTCATCGGTTTCGCGACCCAGGGTGTAGCCGGCGTCAAGATCCCGCTGCCGGGCCTGTCCAAGCGCGTCACCAACCTGCGCCTGTACTACGAGAAGTATGGCTTCCAGTTCGCCTGGGCTGCCCGCCGCCGTTCCGACTTCCTCGGCGAGATCAGCGACTTCCAGGACAACGCCCAGCTGACCTTCGTCAAGGGCGAGACCATCATCGACCTGCAAGCGTCGTATGAATTCTCGCAGAAGTACCTGAAAGGTCTGTCGGTCTACGTCCAGGCCAACAACTGGAACAACACGCCTTACCAAGAGTACAATGGCACCGATTCGAGCGCCATTTCGTACAAGACCGTGTTTGGCCGTACCTACCAGTTTGGCCTGAGCTACAAGTTCTAAGCCTTCGTAGTTTCAGCTGATAACAACCCCGCTTCGTCGGGGTTGTTCCGTTTTGGAGCCTGACTTATGCAGCAAGCAGCTATCAAGAACATCGTCATCGTCGGCGGCGGCACCGCCGGCTGGATGACGGCCACCGCCTTGTCCACCATCCTGCGCGGGCAGTACAACATCCGCCTGGTGGAGTCCGACGAAATCGGCATCGTCGGCGTCGGCGAAGCCACCATACCGATGATCCAGCGTTTCAACCAGGTGGCCGGCATCGATGAAGCGGAATTCATGAAGGCCACCCAGGGCAGCTACAAACTGGGCATCGAGTTCGTCAACTGGGGCAAGCTGGGTGACCGCTACATCCACGGCTTCGGCATCCTAGGCCAGGACTTGTGGACGGTGCGCTTCGACCAGTACTGGCAGCGCCTGCGCGGCCTGGGCAAGGCGCGCGAACTGGATGAATATTCGATCACCCGCATGGCCGCGCGCCACAACAAATTCATGCCGCCGCGCCGCGACCTGGCCAACTCGCCGCTGTCCGACATCGCCTACGCCTATCACTTCGACGCCAGCCTGTATGCGCGCTACCTGCGCACGGTGAGCGAGCAGCGCGGCGTGCGCCGCACCGAAGGCAAGGTCGCGCAGGTATCGCAGCGCGCCGATGACGGCTATGTCGACGCGGTGGTGATGGAGTCGGGCGAGCGTATCGAGGGCGATCTGTTCATCGACTGCTCCGGCTTCCGCGCACTGCTGATTGAAGGCGCGCTGAAGACCGGCTACGAGGACTGGAACCACTGGCTGCCGTGCGACCGCGCGCTGGCCGTGCCGTGTGAATCGGTCAGCCCGCTGACGCCCTACACCCGCGCCACCGCGCATCGCGCCGGCTGGCAGTGGCGCATCCCGCTGCAGCACCGCACCGGCAATGGCCATGTGTACAGCAGCGCCTTCATGGAGGACGTGGAAGCGCAGGACATCCTGCTGGCCAACCTGGATGGCAAGCCGCTGGCCGAGCCGCGCATGGTCAAGTTCCGCACCGGCATGCGCAAGCTGGGTTGGAACAAGAACGTGGTGGCGATGGGTTTGGCGAGCGGTTTCCTGGAGCCGCTGGAATCGACCAGCATCCACCTGATCCAGTCATCGATCGCGCGGCTGGTGCAGTTCTTCCCGGACCGCGGCTTCAACCAGCTGGAGGTGGACGAGTACAACCGCCAGAGCCGCTTCGAATATGAGCGCATCCGCGATTTCGTGATCCTGCATTACAAGCTGAATCAGCGCGACGATTCCGATTTCTGGAAGCAGTGCGCGGCGATGCCGGTGCCGGATTCGCTGCAGCACAAGCTCGATCTGTTCCGCGCGCGTGGCCGCGTGGTGCGCTTCGATAACGAGTTGTTCGCGGAAGCCGGATGGCTGCAGGTCATGCATGGCCAGAACCTGAAGCCCGAAGGCTACGATCCGCTGGTGGACCTGCTGCCGGTGGAAGAAGCGGAGAAGTATTTGGAGAGCATCCGCGACGTCATCGGCCAGTGCGTGCAGCACATGCCGGACCACGCCGAGTACATCGCGCAGCACTGCGCGGCGACCCGGCGCTGACCGCGCTTACATCTTCGGCGCTGCGCAGCACGAGGCGATGTATTCCTCGTGCGTCGGCATATGTTCGGCGCAGCGCAGCACCACATCCTTGACGTTGGCCAGGAAGGCGGCGATGTCCGCCTCCGAGCGCTGGTCCACCAGTGGGTGATAGCCCTTGGCGCGCAGGCCCTGGCCGTGCATCACCTGCAGCCAGCTGGTTTCGGTGAACAGTTCATCGCTGGCGCGCACGATGCGGCCGTTGCTGCGGTAAAGGTCCATGCGCCGCTGCAGCGTCGCCGGAATCTCCATGTTGCGGCAGTAGTCCCAGAACGGCTTGCCCTCGCGCGCATTGAGCTTGTAATGCAGGATCAGGAAGTCGCGGATGGCGGCGTACTCGTTGTCGGTGGCCTCGTTGAAGGAATCGATGTCGGCCTGGTCGTAACCCAGGTGCGGGAACATCATCAACAGCCGCGTGATCCCGGTCTGCACCAGGTGGATGCTGGTCGATTCCAGCGGCTCCATGAAGCCGCCGGCCAGGCCGATGGCGACCACGTTCTTGTTCCATGCGCGTTTGCGCTTCCCGGTGGTGAACTTCAGGTGGCGCGGCTGCGCCAGCGGCTTGCCGTCCAGGTTATTCATCAGGATGGACTCGGCCTGTTCCGGCTCCATGAATTTGCTGCTGTAGACATGGCCGTTGCCGATGCGGTGCTGCAGCGGGATGCGCCATTGCCAGCCGGCGTCGTGCGCGATGGCGCGGGTGTAGGGCAGCAGCGGGCTGACCGATTCGCACGGCACGGCGATGGCGCGGTCGCATGGCAGCCAATGCGACCAGTCCTCGTAGCCGGTTTTCAGCGCGCCTTCGATCAGCAGGCCACGGAAGCCGGAGCAGTCGATAAACAGATCGCCTTCGATGCGTTCGCCGTTCTCCATGATGATGGCTTCGACGAAGCCGTCGTCCGCGCGCAGCACGGTATCGACGATGCGGCCTTCGGTGCGCTGCACGCCGCGCCCTTCGCTCAGGCCGCGCAGGTATTTTGCGTACAGCCCGGCGTCGAAGTGGAAGGCGTGGGAGATGTCGGACAGCGGGGAATCGCCGTTGTCGCTGGCGGCGCGCATGAATTTGTTCATACTGGCGGCGACGGTGTTGATCGAGTAGTGCTCGACGCCGGGCGCCTTGCCGTCCTGGTACAGCTTGAGCCAGTACTGGTAGAACTTGGCGAGCATCTGGTCGCGGCCGATGACGCCGAAGCCGTGGATGTAGGACTCGCCCTGCTTGCTCCAGTTGACGAATTCGATGCCGAGTTTGAAGGTGCCCTGGGTCTGGCGCAGGAACTCGTTTTCGTCGACGCCGATCAGCTGGTTGAAGCCGCGGATGACGGGAATGGTGGCCTCGCCGACGCCGATGGTCGATATCTCGTCGGATTCGACCAGGCGGATCTTGCAGCCGTTCGAAATCAGCGCCGACATCGCGGCGGCGGTCATCCAGCCTGCGGTGCCGCCACCGACGATGATGATGTTTTTAACCAGTCCCAGACTCATTTTCTCTCCAATGTCGTTATGATGTGCACCCTCTGGCGGGGTGCTTAATCATACACGGCGCATACACTTTGGAGCGTCTGCGAATCGAGGGACTGTGGCTTAAATACAGCGTTCCTGCTTACTTTTTCTCGGCCGCCGCGAAGGCTGCGTTCTGCGTGTCCAGCCAGGATTTCAGCGGCGCGAAGTAGTCGAGCAGTGCGCCGCCGTCGATCTTGTCCTCGCCCGAAATCGCCTTCAGCGCTTCCGGCCACGGCTTGCTCGCGCCCATCGCCAGCATCTGCTGCAGCTTGGCGCCGGCCTTGGCGTTGTCGTACACCGAGCAGCGGTGCAGCGGGCCGGTGTAGCCGGCTTCGCGGCACAGCGCGCGGTGGAACTGGAACTGCAGCATGTCGGCCAGGAAGTAGCGTGCATACGGCACGTCCGCCGCCACGTGGTACTTGGCGCCGGCGTCGAAGCCCGCGCCGCTGCCGTCGATGGCCGCAGGGCGCTTCATGCCCATGTACTGCTCGCGCAGCTGCCACCAGCTCTTGTCGTAGTCGGCCGGCTTGGTCTTGCCGGAGTAGACGTCCCAGCGCCACTTGTCGACCGAGTAGGCGAACGGCAGGATCGCGACCTTGCTCAACGCGCGCTCCAGCAGTTGGCCGATGTCGGCGTTGGCGTCCGGCGCCTGGTCCATCAGGCCGACCTTTTGCAGATAGCTCGGCGTGATCGACAGTGCGACCGTGTCGCCGATGGCTTCATGGAAGCCGTCGTTGGCGCCGTTGCGGAACAGGTAGGGCTGCCTGGTATAGTTGAGGAAGTAGTAGACGTGACCCAGCTCGTGATGGATCACGGTGAAGTCCTCGGCCGTCGGCGTGATGCACATCTTGATGCGGACGTCGTCCTTCTCGTTCAGCGGCCAGGCGGAGGCGTGGCACACCACGTCGCGGTCGCGCGGCTTGGTCAGCAGCGAGCGCTCCCAGAATGATTCCGGCAGCTTCTGCATGCCCAGCGAGGTGTAGAAGCGCTCGGCGTATTGCGTCATCTGCTTGGCGTCGGTCTTGCGCTCTTCCAGCACCTTGCTGAGGTCAAAGCTGCTGGCGCCCGTCGCGGGCTTCAGCAGTGGGTACAGATTGTTCCAGTTCTGGCTCCACATATTCCCGAACAGGTGGGAAGGGATAGGGCCGGTCAGCGGCACCACATCCGGGCCGTAGGTCTGGCGCAGCTTGTAGCGGGTGTAGGTGTGCAGCGCTTCGTACAGCGGCTTGACCTGCTGCCACAGGCGCTCCATCTCGGCCGAAAATGCTTCCGGCGGCATGTCGTACTGCGCGCGCCACATCGCGCCGGTATCGACAAAGCCCATCTGCTTGGCGCCCTTGTTCGACAGGGCGACGTACTCGGTGTACTTCTGCTTGTAGGACGGCGATTGCGCGTGCCAGCCCAGCCACATTTCCTTTAGTTTGGCCTCGTCGCGGCTCTTGGCCAGAACCTTTTCCATTTCGCCCAGCGCCATGCAGGCGTCGGCCGTGCCGTCGGGCTTTTTCGGGCAGTACTTGGCTTTGCCGTAGGCGCCGTTCATCGCCGCCTGCAATTGCGCGTAGTTTTCGCGCTCCTTGGCGTCGGCGAAGACCAGCGTTTGCTGCAGCAGCATCATCTTGCGGGCCGATTCGGCCGGCAGCTTCAAGCCGTTGAAACGGCGCGCCGCGATGGCTGCTTCGCCGGCCGCCGTCAGATAGCGTTCGGCGAAGAAGGAGGCGATGGCTTCGGTGTCGTCGGTGATGAAGTTGGAACCGACCCAGGCGCCCTTGGCCTGTTCGTTGTTCAGTTTATTGAGGTGGGCTTCGGTGTCGGCCAGGAAGCGCTCGGCTTCCGCGACGGTGGGTTTTTTTGCGGGGGCTGCTAGCACGGTAGTGCTGGCGGCTGTCATGGCGCTGAGCGCGAACAGCGTGCTGATGATTTTTGGTGACACTGGCATCTCCCTATCTCCGTATATGGTCTTGTTGGCCATCGAACCAAACGATTCGATGGCCAGCAATCATACACGCTTACAGGGTGATGGCGACGCTGCGGCCGGCCTGGCTGCTGGCTGGCAGCGCGATGTTCAGCACCTTGGCCGCTTCGTCCCAGACGAAGATGACCGGCTTGCCGTCGACGCGCACCAGCGACGGGTGGGCCGTCACGTTATGCACTTGCAGCGCGATGCTGCGCTCGGGACGCTGGTACTGCTTGCCCACTTCCGACTCGATGCGCAACGACAGGCTGCGGCCCTGCAGCTTGCTGGCGAAGTGCAGCAGCTCGTACTTGCCCTGTTCATAGGCTTGTGCGGTCGTGCCGTCGTCGTCATATAGCTTGCCGGCGCCGGCGCCGACCGAGGCGTCGTGGTAGTAGTGCAGGTCGATATGCTTGGTCGAATAGTCGCGCGTGGTCTGCACCACCTTCGCCATCGGGATGAAGGCGCCGGCCCGCACGTAGACCGGCACGTGGTCGGCGCTCAGCTTCACCGATTCGGTGGCGCCGCCGGCGTGCTTCTCGCCGTTGTAGAAATCGAACCATGCGCTGCGGGCGGGGAAGTAGACGTCGGCCGTCGTTGCGCCCTGTTTGAGCACCGGCGTGACCAGGAAGTCCTTGCCCCACAAATAGGTCGACGACATCGCGCGCACCTTGGCGTTGCCCGGCTCTTCGTACAGCATGGGGCGCATCAGCGGCAGGCCTTTCTGGTTGTTGTCGAAGCCCAGCGTGTAGTTGTATGGCAGCAGGCGATAGCGCAGGCGGATGGCCTCGCGCGCCAGCGCCTTGGTGCGGTCTTCACGGTAGACCGGCTCCGGCGGCACGTCGTCCTGCGCGTGCGGACGGAAGATCGGCTGGAACACGCCGTACTGCAACCAGCGCGTGTACAGCTCATTGTCCAGCACCGGGTTGGCGAAGCCGCCCAGGTCCGAGTGCATATAGCCCGCGCCCTGCATCCCCATTTGCAGCGAGATCTCGGGCTGCGCCTGCAAACCGCCCCAGCCCCGGTTGACGTCGCCGGACCACGGGATGATGCCGTAGCGCTGCGTGCCCGAGTAGCCGGCGCGCATCAGGATGAATGGACGCTCGGTCGGGAAGTCCTGCTGATAGCCTTCCGCCACCAGCCGCGCCCATTGATGGCCGTAGATGTTGTGTACCTGGTCGGCGCTGCCGGTGGCGTGGCGCATCGCGGTGGGGTGCACTTCCGGTTCGCCCAGGTCGCCCCATACGCCGGTCACGCCTTGCTCGCGCAGGCCTTTGTAGATATTCCAGAACCAGTCCTTGCCCGGCTTGCCGAAGATGTCGATCAGGCCTGTGTGGCCGAAGTAGAAGTCATAGGCCAGCGGCGCGCCGCTGGCGTCCATGCCCAGCACCTTCTTGTCGACCGCCTCTTGCCACTTGCTGGACGTATCGAGAATGAACGGCTCGGTGATCACCACCGTCTGCACGCCTTTCTTCTGGAAGTCGGCGATCATGCCGGTGGCGTTGGGGAAGCTGTCCTTGTCCCAGGCCAGGTTGCCCATCGTGCCCTTGACCTCTTTGCCGAACCAGAACAGGTCGAACACGATGGCGTCGAGCGGGATGTCGTCGGCGATGAATTTGTTGACGGTGTCGCGCGCGACGGCCTCGGTACGGTAGCCGAAGCGCATCGCGAAATTACCGAAGGCCCAGCGCGGCGGCAGCGGTTGTTTGCCGGTCAGGCTGGTGTAGTTGCCCACCACGTCTTCCCAGCTGTCGCCGGCGATCACCTGATAGGTCTTGCGGCCGCCGATGGTTTCGTAGGTCAGGCTGTCCTTGTTCTTGCTGTCGAAATCGAGGTAGCCGGTTTGCGGATTGTCGAAGTGGAGCGCGTACATTTTCGACGACAGCGCGACCGGCATCGCATAACCCATCTGTTCGGACTTGTCGTCGTAGCCGTAGTGCGCCTTGTTGTACAGGGTGAAGCGGTGGCCGCGGCGGTTCATGCCGACCGCGCGTTCGCCGGCGCCGTACAAGGCCTCGTCCTTATCCAGCGCGAACTCGATGCCTTCCAGCTCGCGCGGTTCGCCCTTGTTGATATCCTTGCTGCCGCTGGCCACGTCGTCCTTGAACTTGACGTAACCGTGCTTTTCCGCGACCAGGCGCTTGCCCTTGTACGCGTACGCAATCTGGAACGGCGACTTGGTAATGGTGACGACGATGCCGGGTGTGGCATATTCGATGCTGTTGACCTTAGTGGTCAGCGTGGTGCGGATGGCGGCCGGCGCCAGCACCACCGCGTGCGACGCCGGGTCCACCTGCTCGCCATTCGGCACAAAGGTGGTTTCGACGATGCCGGCGGAGTAGGGCTTGATGACATAGCGGCCGTCGCTGGTGTGGACTTCCAGCTGGCCGCCGTTGCGGCTGGCGCTGTCGAATTTGCGGTCGGCGTTCTGCGCCTGGCTGGCCTGGCTGACTACAAGCAGCGGCAACACGGCCGCAAGTTTGGCGATGGAATTGCTTTTCATGTAATTGTATGGTCTCAGAGGTTGTTGTGATTTTGTTGTTTGGCTACATTTGACTACAAAATACTGCCCTTGGCATGGCTTGTTTCCTTTATTTTACTGGGAAACTCTTTCAATTGACACGTACCAGGCAGCGTGTTATTTTGCTACAAATTTCAGAAATAGTCGGGGACACGCAACATGCAATCTTCCAGCAGCAAGCCCATACTGTCGTTTTGGCAGTTGTGGAACATGAGCTTTGGCTTTTTCGGCATCCAGTTCGGCTTTGCGCTGCAAAATGCCAACACCAGCCGGATTTTCTCCACGCTGGGCGCCAATCCCGACGATCTTTCGCTGTTCTGGCTCGCGGCGCCGGTCACCGGCCTGCTGGTACAGCCGATTATCGGCTACCTCAGCGACAACACCTGGCATCCGACCTGGGGCCGCCGCCGTCCGTTCTTCTTCCTCGGCGCCTTGCTGGCGTCGATCGCGCTGTTCCTGATGCCCAATTCCACCGCGCTGTGGATGGCCGTCGTCGTCCTGTGGCTGATGGATGGCGCCATCAACGTCTCGATGGAACCGTTCCGCGCCTTCGTCGGCGACAAGCTGGGTTCCTCGCAGCAGACCGCCGGCTTCGCGATGCAGACCTTCTTCATTGGCTGGGGCGCGGTGATCGCCTCGCTGCTGCCGACCATCTTCGCCGACTTCCTCGGCGTGAGCAACGTGCCGGTCAACGGCGCGATCCCCGACACCGTACGTTACTCGTTCTACGCCGGCGGCGCGATCTACTTCCTGGCCGTGTTGTGGACCATCCTCACCGCCAAGGAAACGCCGCCCGAAGACATGGAAGCCTTCCGCGCCGAGCAGCGCCGCACCAAGGGCCTGGGCCACGCGATCAAGGAGATCATGGACGGCTTCACCAATATGCCGAAGACCATGGTGCAGCTGGCCGCCGTGCAGTTCTTCTCCTGGATCGCGCTGTTCGCGATGTGGATCTACACCACCTCCGCCATCGGCGAAAACGTCTTCGGCACCACCGACGCGCAATCGGTGGCGTTCCAGGAAGCGGGCAACCGGGTTGGCGTGATGTTCGCCGTCTACAGCGGCGTCTCCGCGCTGGCCGCCTTTATCCTGCCGATTTTCGCGCGCAAGACCAGCCGCAAGTTCGTGCACATGAGCTGCCTGCTGATCGGCGGCGCCAGCCTGTTCAGCATCTACGCCATCCATGATTTGAACCTGCTGTTCGTGCCGATGATCGGCGTCGGCATCGCCTGGGCCAGCATCCTGACCATGCCGTACGCGATCCTGGCCGGTGCGCTGCCGGCCAAGCGCATGGGCTACTACATGGGCGTGTTCAACTTCTTCATCACTATCCCGCAGATCGTCAGCGGCGTGTTGCTGGGCTTCGTCACCAAGCACTGGTTCGCCGGCCACACCGTCAAGACCCTGATGCTGGGCGGCGTGTGCATGGCGGTGGCGGGCGTGCTGACCCTGGCTGTCCGCGACAACGCCGAACCGGCCGGGCGCTGATGTAGGATTGTTCGCTTGACCATGTATTCGCGCGCCACCCGTTTGCCGGAACAGGTACAACAGGGGCTGTGGATACTGTCCTTTACCTGTGCGGAGCGAACATGAGCATACAAACTGTAGCGACCAAAGCGTTCCCTGGCCAGCGGCCGGGGACCTCGGGCTTGCGGAAAAAAGTCACCATCTTCCAGCAGCCTTCCTATCTCGAAAACTTCGTGCAAAGCGTGTTCGACACGCTGGGCGACTGCGCCGGCAAAACGCTGGTGCTGGGCGGCGACGGCCGCTTTCACAACCGCGAGGCGGTGCAGACCATCCTGCACATGGCGGCGGCGCACGGCTACGCCAAGGTGCTGGTGGGGCAGGGCGGCATCCTGTCGACGCCCGCCGTCAGCTGCGTGATCCGCAAGCACGGCGCGCTGGGCGGCATCGTACTGTCGGCCAGCCACAATCCAGGCGGACCGGATGGCGACTTCGGCATCAAGTACAACATCGCCGCCGGCGGCCCCGCGCCGGAGAGCGTGACCGAAGCGATCTTTCATCGCACCGAGAGCATCAAGCAGTACCGCATCAGCGACGCGCCAGCCATCGATATCGATCGCCTCGGCGTATCGCGCATCGAGCAGATGGATGTGGAAGTCATCGATCCGGTGGCCGATTACGCGGAGCTGATGCGGCGCCTGTTCGACTTCGACGCCATCAAGGCGCTGTTCGGACGCGGCTTCCGCATGTGCTTCGACGGCATGCACGCGGTCTCCGGCCCCTACGCCAGGACCATCCTCGAAGGCATGCTGGGCGCGCCGGCGGGCACCGTCATCAACGGTGTGCCGCTGAAGGATTTCGGCGGCCATCACCCGGACCCCAATCCCGTCAACGCCGCGCAGCTGATCGCCATCATGGCGGCGGACGACGCACCCGACTTCGGCGCCGCCTCCGACGGCGACGGCGACCGCAACATGATCGTCGGCCGCAAGTTCGATGTCACGCCGTCCGACAGCCTGGCTGTGCTGGCCGCCAATGCGACCGTGGCGCCGGGCTACCGCGCCGGCCTGAAAGGCATCGCCCGCTCGATGCCGACCTCGCGCGCGGCCGACCGCGTGGCCGCCGCGCTGGGCATCCCGTGCTACGAAACGCCGACCGGCTGGAAGTTCTTCGGCACGTTGCTGGACGCGGGCAAGGCCACGCTGTGCGGCGAGGAGAGCTACGGCACCGGCTCGGACCACATACGCGAGAAGGACGGCTTGTGGGCCGTGCTGTTCTGGCTTAACCTACTGGCCGCCAGCGGCAAATCGGTGGAGCAGCTGGTGGGCGAACATTGGGCGCGCTTCGGCCGCAACTACTATTCGCGCCACGATTACGAGGCGGTTGAAACCAAGGGCGCCAATGAACTCATGGCTTCCCTGCGCATCAAGCTGGCCGCGCTGACGGGGCAGGACCTGGGCGGCCACTACGTCGTTGATTTCGCCGATGATTTCGAATACACCGATCCGGTTGACGGCTCGCTCGCCACGCAGCAGGGCATCCGCATCGTCATGACCAACGGCTCGCGCATCGTGTTCCGCCTGTCCGGTACCGGCACCGAGGGCGCGACCCTGCGCGTCTACCTGGAGCGCTACGAAGGCGATCCGGCCTACCACCACCTGCCCACCCAGCAGGCCTTATCCGCATTGATACTCATCGCCGAGCAGGTTGGCGGCATCCCCGGATGGACCGGACGCGCGCGTCCGACCGTCACCACATAAAACCTAGATAAAGGAAGACAGCATGAAATTGACTCCCCTTGCAATGACTTTGGCGCTGGCGCTCGGCGCGGCCACGGCAGGCCCGACCGCCAACGCCGCACCTACCGTCAAGCAGGCGGTGCGCAAGCCATTCTTGTGGGAGAACGCCACGGTCTATCTCGTGCTGACCGACCGCTTCAACAACGCCTACATCGGCAACGACCTCGCCTACGGCCGCAAGGCGGACGCCGCTCCGCTGCGCGGCTACATGGGCGGCGACCTGGCCGGCATCACCAGCAAGATCAATGAAGGCTATTTCGACAGCCTGGGCGTCAGCGCCATCTGGGTCTCGCCGCCGGTGGAGCAGATCCACGAAGGCACCGATGAAGGCACGGGCAAGTCCTACGGCTTCCACGGCTACTGGGCCGCCGACTTCACCGCCGTCGACGCCAACCTGGGGACGGAAAACGACTTCCGCAATCTGGTCGACGCCGCGCACGCGCACGGCATCCGCGTGCTGCTGGACGTGGTGATGAACCAGACCGGCCCGGTCACGGAGACCGACTACGCCTGGCCGGACGACTGGGTGCGCACCGGCCCGCAGTGCACCTACAAGGATGCCAAGACCACCATCGAATGCACCTTGGTGAAGAACCTGCCGGACTTCCGCACCGACAGCGACACGCCGGTCGAACTGCCGGAGAACCTGGCGGCGAAGTGGCAGCGCGAAGGCCGCTTCGAGCGCGAAGTGAAGGAGCTGAATGAGTTCTTCGCCCGTACCGGCTATCCGCGCGCGCCGCGCTACTACCTGATGAAGTGGCATTCGGACTGGGTGCGCAAGTATGGCGTCGACGGCTTCCGAGCAGACACCGTCAAACACGTCGAGGCCAAGGTGTGGAAGGAACTCAATACCGTGGCCGCCGCTGCCTTCGAGGACTGGAAGCGCGCGAATCCCGACAAGAAGCTGAGTGACGACAAGTTCTATTCGACGGCGGAAGTCTACAACTACAACATCGCGCACGGCCAGGTGTTCGACTTGGGCGGCGGCACGAGCGCCAACTACTATCAGAGCGGCTTCAATAGCCTGATCAATTTCGGCTTGATCTACGATGCGGAAAAGGATTACGAGCCGCTGTTCAGCAGCTATTCGAACACGCTGCATGGCGGCGCGCTGGAGGGCTACTCGGTACTTAACTACCTGGACTCGCATGACTACGACAAGCCGTTCGATGCTTCGCGCAAGAAGCCTTTCGAAAGCGCGAACAAACTGCTGCTGGCGCCCGGCGCGGCGCAGATCTACTACGGCGACGAAACCGCGCGCAAGCTGGACGTGGCCGAAGCGGTGGGCGACGCCAAGCTGCGTTCCTTCATGAACTGGGATGAGCTGGCGCAGAACGCGCAGCGCGACGGCTACAAGGTCGCCGAGGTACGCGCGCACTGGGCCAAGATTGGCCTGTTCCGCAGGGACCACGTGTCGGTGGGCGCCGGCGTGCACCAGCAGCTGCAAGCCAAGCCTTACGTCTTCAAGCGCACCTACGACAAGGGTGCGCTGCACGACAAGGTTGTCGTCGCGCTGGACCTGCCGACCGACAAAGCCGCCAGCATCAATCTGCACGGCGTGTTCGCCAACGGCCAGAAGGTCAAGGACTACTATTCCGGTAAGACCGCAGTGGTGAAGGGCGGCAGCGTTACGTTTGGCACGCGTAATGCGGTTGTGCTGATCGGACAGGAATAGCAGCTGCAGGGACGCGGCACCAGCCGCTAAAGACCTCGGCCTCCATCGGCCGCGCGAACATATAGCCCTGCGCTTCGTCGCAGCCGGCCAGGCGCAGGAAGGTCAGCACTTCCTCGCATTCCACACCCTCGGCCACCACGCGGTGGCCGAGATCCTGTGACAGCGTGATCATCGTTGCCACCAACGCCTGCTTGCGTATATCGTCTTCCAGTCCGATGACGAAGGACTGGTCGATTTTTACCACGTCGGCCGGCATGCGCTGCAAGTAGGACAGGCTGCTGTAGCCGGTGCCGAAGTCGTCGATCGCCAGACGCACGCCGCTGGCGGCGATCGCATCCAGCATGGCGTGAGCCTTGAGCGGCTGCACCATGATCGCGCTCTCGGTAATTTCCAGCTCTATGCAATCGGGCGGCAGGTCGCACTCCCTCAGGCCCGCCCCCAGTGCTGCCGCGAAGCCAGGTTCCAGCAGATTCGCCGCAGATACGTTGATCGACAGCTGCAAGCACAAACCCAGGTCGCGCCAGTGGCGCTGCTGACGCATGGCCGTCGCCAGCACCCACGCGGTGGTGGCATGCGCCATCCCGGAGCGCTCGATCACGGGAATGAATTCGGCGGGGCCGATGGCGCCCAGCGTCGGATGGTTCCAGCGCAGCAGCGCTTCGGCGCCTATGCAGCTGCCGGTGGTGATGTCGATGCGGGGCTGGTACACCAGTCGTAGCTGGTCTTTGCTTTCGAGTGCGGCGCCGAAGTCGTTGAGCAGCGTGAAGCGGCGCTGGTACAGGGTATCCTCGGCTTCGGAATAGATGGCGATATGTGCGTGCGCGTCAATGGCGTCATGGGCCGCGCTCTGCGCCCGGCGCAGCACGTCGAGACAGTCGGCGTTGCCGATTTCGAAGGGCGCTATGCCGACCGTGGGCGTGGCGACGTAGCGCGATTTGGCGATGCACTGCGCGCGTGCCATCTTCGCCTCCAGCAGCGGCAGGTAGGCGTCCAGCGTTGTGCCG
Source organism: Duganella sp. S19_KUP01_CR8 (assembly GCF_036688705.1). Classification (NCBI taxonomy): domain Bacteria; kingdom Pseudomonadati; phylum Pseudomonadota; class Betaproteobacteria; order Burkholderiales; family Oxalobacteraceae; genus Duganella; species Duganella sp. S19_KUP01_CR8. Next base: position 62,678 of record NZ_JAQQPR010000034.1, read on the forward strand.
GGCAGGGCGATCAGCGCGAATTGCGTGGTCGTCACATGGTAGACGCGGCGGCTGGGGCCAACCTCGCTGCGCAGCCAGCGGGCGGCGTCGGTCACCAATTCATCGAGATAGGACGGGTCCATCGCGCGCGCGGCGTGGCTGAGTTGTTCGGGCGTGGTCAGGTTGATCAGCACCGCCAGCCGCTGCTCGCCAGCCGGGCGGTCGCGTTGCAGGTCCTGGAAGTCCTCCAGGAACTGGTTGCGGTTGGGGAGGCCGCTGAGCGGATCGATACGCCCCATCGCATGCTGCATTTCGATTTGCGCCATGACCATGCCGGCGAGGTCGCACAGCGCGGCAAGTTCCTGCGGCGTCGTGTCGCGCGGTTCCTTTCCAAGCACGCACATCGCACCGAGGCAGTGTCCTTCGGCGGTGATCAGCGGCGCGCCGGCGTAGTAGCGGATGCCGCTGGCGGCCAGTGGGCTATCGCGAAAATACGCATCCTCCAGCAGGTCGGGGATCACCAGCAACTCGCCGCAGTCGGCCACATTGCCGCAGGGCGCGCGCAAACGGGGAATCGATGTGTGTTCGACGCCGACGCGCGATTTGAACCACTGACGGTCGGTGTCGGTCAGCGATATGGCGGCAATCGGCAGCTTGAACATGCCCGCGGCCATGCGCGTGATGCGGTCGAAGGCCGCGCTGGGCGGCGTGTCGAGCAGGTTCAGTTTGTGGAGGGCGTCAAGGCGCCGGGATTCGGTAAGCTGGCAATAAATAGTCATGATCTGGTCTCTGCGCGGAAAGCGTTTAACGACAAGGTGCTATTCAATGCGGGATGGGGCACTGGGAAGGAAGGGGTGTTGCGGGGGAGCGGGGCGTGGCTCCTGATTTGCAACTAACCGGAGTCAGTCGCTAAATGGAAATCACAGAATACCATGATTTCCATTTGCCCTAGTTTTTAGTGTTGCGGGTCTGTGGACAGCGAATACGGCGCATCGGCCGGCGCGGTGGCGCGTTGCGTGTTCGGTTTGTCGGACATGTCGAAGTCCAGCACCGCGCCCTGCATCAGGCCCGCGTGGCTCAACCAGTTCTTCGAATACGGCTTGCCGTTGACTTTAAGCGCGTTCACATAGCGCTTGCTGTCGCTGTTGGCGGGGGCATTGATGACCACCGTCTTGCCGTTCTCCAGCCGCAGCGTGACCTTCTTGAACAGCGGCGCGCCGACCACGTACTGCGGCACCACCGGCGTGACGGGGTAGAAGCCCAGCGCCGAGAACACATACCATGCCGACGTCTGGCCGTTGTCCTCGTCGCCGCAGTAGCCGTCCGGCGTGGCCTTGTACAGGCGGTTCATGGTTTCGCGCGCCCAGTACTGCGTTTTCCACGGTGCGCCCGCGTAGTCGTACAGGTAGATCATGTGCTGGATGGGCTGGTTGCCGTGCGCGTACTGGCCCATGTTCGCGATCTGCATTTCGCGGATCTCGTGTATCACTTCGCCGTAGTAGCTTTCGTCGAAGGTCGGCGGCAGCGTGAACACCTGATCCAGCTTGGCGACGAACTTCTCGCGGCCGCCCATCAGGTCCACCAGGCCGTTCACATCCTGGAACACGGACCATGTGTAGTGCCAGCTATTCCCCTCGGTGAAGGCGTCGCCCCATTTGAACGGGTTGAAGGGCGACTGGAAGCTGCCGTCCTTGTTCTTGCCGCGCATGAGGCCCGTCTCCGGGTCGAACAGTTTTTTGTAGTTCATCGCCCGTTGCGCATAGATGCCGATCTCCGACTGCGGCTTGCCGAGCGCCTTGCCCAGCTGGTAGATGGCGAAATCGTCGTACGCATATTCCAGCGTGCGGGCGGCGTTCTCGTTGATCTTGACGTCGTACGGCACGTAGCCTAGTTCGTTGTAGTACTTGACGCCGGCGCGGCCGACGGCGCTCATCGGTCCTTCGTTGTCGGCGCCGTGCTTCAGCGCTTGCCACAGCGTGTCGATGTCGTAGCCGCGCAAGCCTTTGACATAGGCCTCCGCCACCACCGATGCCGAGTTATTCCCGATCATGACGTCGGCCAGGCCGGGGCTGGACCATTCGGGCAGCCAGCCGCTTTCCTTGTAGTCGTTGGCCAGGCCGGCCTGCATCTCGCGGTTGATCGACGGGTACATCAGGTTCAGGAAGGGATACAGCGCGCGGAAGGTATCCCAGAAGCCGGTGCCGGCGTACATATAACCGGGCAGGATCTTGCCGTTGTAAGGACTCCAGTGGACGATCTGGTTGTTGGCGTCGATCTCATACAGTTTGTTCGGGAAGAACAGCATGCGATACAGGCTGGAATAGAAGGTGCGCGTCTGGTCGTCGCTGCCGCCTTCCACGCTGATGCGGCTCAGCGTCTTGTTCCATACCTCTTTGCCTTTTTGCGCGGTGGCGTCGAAGCTGTCGGCGGCCAGTTCGCGCTTCAGGTTCAGCTCCGCCTGTGCTTCGCTGATGAAGGAGGAGGCCACGCGCATGCCGACCTTCTCGCCTTTTGCGGTCTTGAAGCCGACCACCGCGCCGCTATGGTCGCTCGCCAGCTCCATGACATTGTTCACCAGTTTATCGCCGCTCCAGATGCGGGTGGAGGTGAATGGCTTGTCGAAGTAGATGACGAAGTAGTTCTTGAAGTTCTTCGGCAGCGGGCCACGCGCATAGCGGGTGCTGTAGCCGACGATCTTGCGTTCGCCCGGGATCACCTTGATGTACGAGCCTTTGTCGTAGGCATCCACCACCACGTAGGCGTCGTCGGTTTTCGGGAAGGTGAAGCGGAACTGCGCCGCGCGTTCGGTCGGCGCGATCTCGGTGGTCACGTCGGCGTCGGCCAGGTAGACGCTGTAGTAGTAGGGCTTGGCCACTTCCGCCTTGTGCGAGAACCAGCTGGCGCGGTCGTCCTGCGTGAACTTGGGTTTGCCGGTGACCGGCATGATGGCGAACTGGCCGTAGTCGTTCATCCACGGCGACGGCTGGTGCGTTTGCTTGAAGCCGCGGATCTTGTCGGCGTCGTAGGTGTAGGCCCAGCCATTGCCCATCTTGCCGGTCTGCGGCGTCCAGAAGTTCATCCCCCACGGCAGCGCGATGGTCGGATAGGTATTGCCGTTCGAGAGTTCGGGCTTGCTGGCGGTGCCCATCAAGGGATTGATCCACTCGACGGGATCGGCGATGGGCGCGGCCGAAGCGGTCAGCGCAAACAGGAAGAGGGGCAGCGCAAGCGTATGGAGTTTCATAATTTTGGCGGTGGTGACTGGCGAAAACCAGTGTAGCAGCTATGCCATCGCCGGAAACCAACAGGCCTGGGCGGCCGTCATGTTTATTGGCCGATTACTAAACAAGGTGCGCCGGCTACTGCGCGGTGATGACGACGGACGATGGCGCGCTATCGAGTTTGCCGTCGTTGACGGTCAGCGTGGCGACATAGACGCCCGGCAGGTCGACGAAGAAGGTCGGCGTGGCGACGTGGAAGTTCAGCAGGGCGGCCGTGCTGCCTGCGGGTTTGGACAGCGTCCACGAATAACTGAGGATGTCTTGGTCGGCGTCGGTGCCGCTGCCGGCCAGCTTGACCGAGCTGCCTGCCGTCACGCCTTGTGCCGGTCCGGCAGCGGCGACCGGCGCGTGGTTCGCTGGCGCGTTGTAGTCGCCGCCGCCACCGCAGGCGCTGAGGGTTAGCGTAAGCAGCAGCGCTGGGATATGGTTGCGTCTCATCATGGTCTCTTTCCGGCTCGACTGGGAGCCGAAAAGATATCACGGTGTTTACTTCTTTTCTACGAATACCACGGCGCTGCGTGGCGGAATTGCAAACGTGCCGGAAGTAGCGTCGTACTTGGCTTCCAGGGCCACGCGTTTGTCCGCTGCGGCCATGTTGGTGTGGACCGGATGCAGTTGGTAGCGGCGGTTCTTTTCCGCTTCCACCGTCACGCGCTGCGCGACCTTGTCGACGTTGATCAGGTAGGTGATGGACTTGAAGTTGGCCCCCGCATAGCCGGCCCCCGCATAGCCGGCCCCCGCATAGCCGGCGCCGTCCAGGTGGGCGACGATCACGGTCGGCACCTGGCCGCTGCCGGTGTTATGGAAGCGCAGGCGCTGCTTGATGTCGGCGGCGGTGCGCAGGCGGAACAGCGTGCTGCTGGAGCGGATCGCCAGCAGGTCGCGGAAGGCGTCGCGCGCGTAGGCGATGTCTTTCGGCGACGGCTTGATGGCGGCGTCGCGCAGCAGTGGCTTGATCAGCTCATAGTCCTTGCCGTTGTCTTCCGCGCGCGGCACGCCGGTGCCGTAGTAGTTGTCCTGGTAGCTCCAGTCGATGCGGTTGAACCAATCTCCCGATTCGAAGCTGTTGCGGTCCAGCGATTTGGAACGCAGGATATCGAAGCCCGCGTGGAAGTAGGCCACGCCCTGGCTGAAGGCGTTGATGGCGGCGCCCAGCATCTGCACCTGTGCGCGTTCGGCGCTGGTGGTGGCGTGCGGCAGCTTGAAGGCGTTGATGTCATATAGCGTCTGGTTATCGTGGTTCTCGACGTAGTTGACCACTTCACCCGGTTCGCTGGCGTAGCCGGCCGGCTGGTTGCCGCCGTAGACGATGTCCTGCAACGGCTGCGTCTTGCCGTCCCAGGTTTGCAGCGGGTAGCTGCGGATCGAACCTGCCAGGCCGACCTTGACCAGGTCCGACGCTTGCAGCAGGTCGCTGGTTGGACGTGCACCCGCTTGCGCATTGGCGTCGTACACCAAGCCGTTGATATAGCCTTGTTGCGTGATCATCTGCACGCCGCTGTCGCCGGCGCCGCCGCCGCGCACCGCATCGCGCGCGCGGTCGCTGAAGGTGCCGATGCCGCTGCCGTTCAGCGACAGCTGCGAGGCCTGCACGAAGCGCGCACCATCCGCCACTTCGCCGAAGTTCCAGCCCTCGCCGATAAGGTTGACGTGGCGGCCGGTGGCGCGGTCGGCGCGGGCTTGCAGCTGCTCCATCGCGGCGCGCGGCTGGTGGCCCATCAGGTCGAAGCGGAACGAGTCGATCTTGTACTGCACGGCCCACTGTTCGGCCGAGTCGATCATCAGCTTGGCCATCATCAGGTTTTCGGTGGCGGTGTTGTCGCAGCAGGTGGAGCGTTCGATCGCGCCCTTGGCGTTCAGGCGGTGGTAGTAGCCGGGCACCACGCGGTCCAGCACGGACTTCTCATTCTGGCCGGCGATGAAGGTGTGGTTGTACACCACGTCCATGCCGACGCGCAGGCCGGTCTTGTGCAGCGCCTGCACCATCTGGCGGAATTCGACGATGCGCCTGGCGCCGTCGGCCGGATCGGTGGCGTAGCTGCCTTCGGGCGCGTTGTAGTGGTAAGGGTCGTAGCCCCAGTTGTAGCAGTCGGTGGCCTGGGTCTTGGCGACCAGCGCTTGCTGTTCTTCGCCGTCCGGTTTCAGGCCGGTTGGGATGGCCGGCGTGACGCAGCCTTTTTCCGGCACGCTGCCGATGTCGTACACGGGCAGCAGGTGAATGTCGGTCATGCCGGCTTTGCTGAGCGCGGCCAGGTGCTTCATACCGTTGGAGCCAGCCTCGGTGAAGGCGGTGTACTTGCCGCGGTTGGCGGCGCTGACGGTGCTGTCGTTGATCGAGAAGTCGCGCACATGCAGTTCGTAGACTGTCATGTCGGATTGGGTGGTGACCTTTTTCGGGGCAGGGTTTTTGTCCCAACCGGCGGGTTTCAGGTTGGCCGCGTTCAGGTCGGCGATGTAGCTGCGTTTGGAGTCGGTGGTCAAGCTGATCGAGTAGGGATCGGTGACGAGGTTGCGCACCAGGCCTGCCGATGGCGCCACCACGTCCACCACGTATTGGTAGTACTGGCCGGAGCGTTTGCCATCAAGCTGCGCGGACCAGATGCCGGTGGCGTCGTCGCGCTGCATAGCGGTGATGGCGGAAGCTTTGCCGGAGCCGCTGGCGTAGCTGCACAATGCAACGCGCTGCGCGGTCGGCGCCCAGAGTTTGAAGCCGGTTTGTTTGCCGACACTGACGCCCAGATCGCGCGCGTTGGCGGCGCCGGCATACAAGTCATCAAGCGCGCCGGCGATTTGCAGCGTGGTGGCGTCGCGCACGGTGCCGTCTTCAGCTTCCTGCACCAGCATGACTTGCTGCGTCAGCACGCCGCCGAGGCGCGTCGCATCCGCAGCCGCCAGCGTCAGCACAGCGCCGTTGCCGACGAATTTGAAGCGTTGCGCGACATCGGACGGCAAGCCGCCATCAAAGCGTGCCAACGCCAGCGAACCATCCGCGCCGGACACGCGCGCACCAGGCGCCGCGTGCAGCGAGGCGGAAGCGGAATAATAGAGTTTGAAAGCGCCGCTGGAAGCGTCGGCGCCCGGCCATTTGATCAGCTGTCGATTGAGCCAGTAAGCCCGCGCATCGGCGGCGACGGCGGGCTGTAGGACGGTAGCGAACGGGGCGTCGCAGGCGGCAAGCGTCGCGTTATCGGCGGCCGCAGCCGCCACACAGGTCAACGCCAGCGCGCCGCCAACAGTAATTCCAGCCACCCACGTCCCAAGATGCATACCACCCATATCACCGCCTCCAAAACTATAGATTTAGGTAGTGCGGCTACAAAAACCGGCAAATACCCCTGTATTTGCCGGTTATGGTAATCAAAAATCTGTAGTTTTGATACTTATGGCTTGGATTCGCCCTTTTCGCTTTCCGGGTAGCAGAAGCTTGCCGGGCCTTCATTGCGGTAGTTGTCCACCATCTTGTAGCGTATCGCGTACAGCGCGAAGATGGCCGCGACCAGCAGGGCGAAGGCGGCGAAGAAGAACATCTGGAACGCGATCACGCTCAGGCCGCTGGTGGCAATGTATGCGCTGACGGCGTCGTTCTTCACGCCCGCATTGACGATCAGCACCCACAGGTTGCCAACCGTGATCGCCAGATACCAGAAGCTCAGGATGATGCCCTTCATCGGCACCGGCGCCTGGCTATAGGCAAACTCCAGTCCCGTCGCCGACACCAGTACCTCGCCCAGGGTCAGCAGCGCATACGGCAGCAGCTGCCACAGGATGGAGACCTTGTCGCCGCCGTCCATCTGCAACTGGATCATGCCGATCACGATCCACGACACGCCGGCCATCGCAATGCCCGTTCCCATGCGGCGCAGCGGCGTCGGCGTGATGCCGATAACGCGCATGATCGGATACAAGGCCAGGTTGTTGAACGGGATCAGCAGCATCACCAGAATCGGATTGACCGCCTGCATCTGCGCCGGCAGCAGCGTGAATTCCCAGCCGAAGATGTTCAGCAGCGGGCTGTTCATCGCATTGGCCTGCACGATCCAGGTCGACGCCTTCTGGTCGAACAGCGAATGGAACGGCGTCACCATCGCGAACACGATCAGGATGCGCAGCACCGAACGCACGCCTTCCACCGCCTCGTCGCTGTGCAGGCCGCGCGCGCGGTCCAACTGCATCGACACGCCGATGCCGCCAAACGCCAGCACCAGCACCAGCGCCAGGCAGGCGGCGATGACGAAGCCCCATTGCGGCGCCATGCACAGCGACGCCACAGCGCCCAGCGCGCCGGCGCCGGCCATCACCAGGCCGGGACGCGATTGGCCGGGCTGCTTGCTCATCAGCGCGGTGCGGGCCACGCTGCTGAAGGAGTTCGGGTTCGGCGCGGCCGGCGGCACGTGGATGTACTTGCGCTTGCCGAGCCAGAACACCAGCGTGGCGACCGCCATCAGGATGCCGGGGATGCCGAAGGCGACGGCCGGGCCGTAGTCGCGCAGGAACACCGGCATCAGCAGCGAGGCGAAGAAGGAGCCGAAGTTGATGATCCAGTAGAAGGCGTCGTACACCAGCTTGGCGCGGTTCTTGTTGGTCTGGTCGAACTGGTCGCCGACGAAGGCCGCCACCAGTGGCTTGATGCCGCCCGAGCCGAACGCGATCAGGAACAGGCCGAAGTAAAAGCCCTTGAGGTTGTCCTCGAAGATCGCCAGGCAGGCATGGCCGGCCACGTAGATCAGGCTGAACCAGAACACCGTGTTGTACTTGCCGAACCAGCGGTCGGCCAGCCAGCCGCCCAGCAGCGGGAAGAAGTACACGCCGATGACGAAGGTGTGGAATACATGCTTGGCCTCGCTGGCGCGGTCGGCCAGCGGCACGAACAGCAGCAGGGTGCTGAGCAGGAATGGCGTCAGGATGTTGCGCATGCCATAGAAGCTGAAGCGTTCGCAGCCTTCGTTGGCGATGATGTAAGGAATTTGCCGGGGCATCGGCCCGTTGCCGGTGTTGCTCACTATTTTCTCTCCTGATTTTGTGTAGTTTGACTACTATTTTTATCTGGCGAATTTTTGTAAATATCCGCAAGATGTTGATTTTTATGGGTTAATTGTATTAACCCGCAAGTGCCTCATGGATTGAAAAAACCATATTCGTGATGTATATTGTCTACAAACCTATATCCAGTTTTGCCAACCCCGGATTTTCTTATGACTAAGCAACTTACACAAGTTTCACCGCACTCCCAGGACTGGTATCGCGAAGCGATCATCTACCAGGTCTACCCGCGCAGCTTCAACGATACCAACGGCGACGGCATCGGCGATTTACCCGGGATTACGGCAAAGCTGGACTATATCGCATCGTTGGGCGTGGACATCGTCTGGATCTCGCCTTATTTCAAATCGCCGATGAAGGATTTCGGCTACGACATTTCCGACTACTGCGACGTCGATCCGATGTTCGGCACGCTGGCCGACTTCGACGTGATGATCGCCAAGGCGCACAGCCTGGGCCTGAAGATCATGATCGACCAGGTGATGGCCCACACGGCCGAGGAGCATGCATGGTTCAAGGAGAGCCGCTCCAGCCGCGACAATCCCAAGGCCGACTGGTATGTCTGGTCCGATCCCGCGCCGGACGGCAATCCGCCGAACAACTGGATGTCGGTGTTCGGCGGCTCATCGTGGCAGTGGGACACGCGCCGTCGTCAATACTATTTACACAATTTCCTGGTCAGCCAGCCGCAGGTCAATTTCCACAACCCGCAAGTGCAGCAGGCGCACCTGGACGCGCTGCGTTTCTGGCTGGAGCGCGGCGTCGACGGCATCCGCCTGGACGCCTGCAATTTCCACTTCCACGACCAGGAGTTGCGCAGCAATCCGCCGGCCGTGAACCGCGACACCGCCACCGTATCGGACGTCAATCCCTACGGCATGCAGGCGCACATCTACGACAAGAGCCGCCCGGAGAACCTGCCTTTCCTGCAAAAACTGCGCTCGCTGCTGAATGAATACAAGGCGGTCGCGATCGGCGAAGTGGGCGCCGACGATTCGCTGGCCGTGATGGCCGAGTACACCGCCGACGGCGACAAGCTGCAGATGGCTTACAGCTTCAACCTGCTGGTGCCGACCTGCTCGTCGCACTACATCCGCAAGCAGGTGGAGAATTTCGAAGCGCGCGTCAAGGGCGGCTGGGCTTCCTGGTCGGTCGGCAACCACGACGTGCAGCGTGTGGCGACCCGTTGGGGCGGCCCGGACGCGCCGGCGGCGTTCGCCAAGATGATCCTGGCGATGCAGCTGTCGCTGAAAGGCACGCCGTGCCTGTACCAGGGCGACGAACTGGCCTTCGCCGAGGCGGACGTGCCGTTCGAGCTGCTGCAGGACCCGTACGGCATCACCTTCTGGCCGGAGTTCAAGGGCCGCGACGGCTGCCGCACGCCGATGGCGTGGACCGACGGCGCCAACGGCGGCTTCACCGAAGGCAAGCCATGGCTGCCGGTATCGCCGGACCACCTGGCCAAGGCGGCCTCGGTGCAGGAGGGCGATGCCGCGTCGTCGCTGGCATTCACCCGCAAGTTCATCGCCTGGCGCCGCAAGCTGCCGCAATTGACGCGCGGCGCGATCCAGTTCTTCGACACGCCGGAACCGGTGCTGGCGCTGCGCCGCGATGCCGAGGGTGAGCGCGGCATCATCGCCGTGTTCAACCTGGGTGCGGCGCCGGTCAGCTGCGCGTTGCCGCAGGCGGTGGGCGCCGAGCAGATGGACGGCTACGGCCTGCCGGGCACGGTGGTCGACGGCCAGGTGCAACTGCCGGCCTTCGGCGCCTGGTTCGGCTACGCGGCGTAAAACGGATGCCGCCGCCGTCACTCCCGCGCAGGCGGGAGTCCATACTCAGCATGGATTCCCGCCTGCGCGGGAATGACGGTGGCGGAATTTGCACCGGTTTCCTTCTTAACACCGGGTATTTCGGGTATGCTTCCGCCAACTGTTTTGACTGAATTGACGATGAAACAAGCTGAAGTAGATCAAAAACTGAACCGCACCGCCTTCGCCGACGGCCCGCGCCTGCTGGCCGACATCGGCGCGACCCACGCGCGCTTCGCCTTGCAGACCGCCCCCGGCGAGTTCCGCGCGGTGCGCGTGCTCAAGTGCGACGACTACACCGACATCGTGGCGATGCTGCGCTCCTACCTGTCGGACCATTCCGATATCACGCTGAACCACGCGGCGCTGGCGGTGGCCAATCCGGTCAGCGGCGACCACGTGCGCATGACCAACCGCGACTGGGAATTCTCCACCGACGAAGTGCGCCGCGCCCTGGGCCTGCACACGCTGCTGGTGGTGAACGACTTCACCGCGCTGGCGATGTCGCTGCCGGGCCTGAAGCCGGCGGACTTGATGCAGGTGGGCGGCGGCAAGCCTGCCTCCAATTCCGTCATCGGCGTGCTGGGGCCGGGCACCGGCCTGGGTGTGTCGGGCGTGATTCCGACCGTGGACGGTTTCGTCACGCTGGGTTCGGAAGGCGGCCACACCAACTTCGCGCCGGCCGACGAGCGCGAATATTCGATTTTGCAGTATGCCTGGCAGACCTGGTCGCACGTGTCGACCGAGCGCCTGATTTCCGGCCCGGGCATGGAGATCATCTACCGCGCCATCGCCAAGCGCAACGGACGCCAGGTGCGCGACCTGACTTCGCAGGAAATCATGGCTGGCGCGCTGACCGACAAGGACCCGCTGTGCCTGGAAGTGCTGGAATGCTTCTGCGCCATGCTGGGCGGCGCCACCGCCAACCTGGCCGTGACCCTGGGCGCGTTCGGCGGCATGTTCATCGGTGGCGGCATCGTGCCGCGCATGGGCGAGTGGTTCGCCTCGTCGCCGTTCCGCACGCGCTTCGAGGCCAAGGGCCGTTTCACCAGCTACCTGTCGGAGATTCCGACCTATGTGATCACGACGCCGAACCCGGCGTTCTATGGCGTGGCGACGATTTTGTCCGAACACCTGCGCGGACGCAGCGGCGCCAACACGCTGATGGAGCGCGTGCAGCACTTGCAGCACGAGTTGACGCCGGCCGAGCAGCGCGTGGCGCAGCTGGTGCTGGAGCAGCCGCGCCTGGTGCTGAACGAGCCGATCGCCGACATCGCGCGCCTGGCCGAAGTGAGCCAGCCGACCGTGATCCGTTTCTGCCGTTCGCTGGGTTTCCTCGGCCTGGCCGATTTCAAATTGAAGTTCGCCAGCAGCCTGACCGGCGCGATTCCGGTGCGCCATAGCCAGGTACGCGTCAGCGACAGCACGCACGACCTGAGCGCCAAGGTTATCGACAATACTGTTTCCGCGATTCTGAAATTCCGCGACCAGCTGGACGTGCGTTCGCTGGACAAGGCGATCGCGCTGGTGGCCAAGGCCAAGCGGGTCGAGTTCTACGCGATGGGCAATTCGCGCGTGGTGGCGCTGGACGGCCAGCACAAGTTCTTCCGCTTCCGCATTCCGACGTCGGCGTATGGCGATTCGCACCTGCTGACCCTGGCGGCTGAGTTGTTGAATCCGGGCGATGTGGTGATTGCCATCTCCAATTCCGGCAAGCTGCCGGATCTGCTGGCGGCGGTCGATGCGGCGCGCGCGGCGGGGGCGGACGTCATCGCCATCACGTCGAGCAACTCGCCGCTGGCCAAGAAAGCCAGCGTATGCCTGGCGGTCGACCACAGCGAGGACAGCACGACCTTCCTGTCGATGATCTCGCGCATCCTGCAACTGCTGCTGATCGACATCCTGTCGGTAGGCATTTCGCTGGACGCGCAGAACTCGCGCCTGGTGGTCGAGCACAAGACCGCCAGCGGCGGCGACGACAACCGCCGCCTGCTGATCTCCCACCTCGACAGTTAAAATAAAACCCGGGGTCAGGTCCCCCATTAGAGCATGAGCTCGGCTTCAAAGCCGAGCTCATGCTCTAATGG